>CAZMOE010000008.1:0-95219 GCA_964567855.1 uncultured Prevotellaceae bacterium | reverse complement strand
ACATCAAGAAGATTGCAGAACATCGGAAGGAATTTGAGACAAAAAATGAAGATTAATAAACGAGGATTGAGTCGGAGGAGATATTTTAGGTCCCTGTAAAGTTTTTTAGGAGGACCTTTCGGCAGGTGTGAAGGAATTTAGGAAACAACATCAATTGGAGTGAAAAATAAATCATAGGTTTAAGTACTGTAAAACCGCAAAAAGTACCCCTTTTCACGAACATATGTTCATCGGCCATTTAAGTTAACTTACTTTGCCAATGAAGTTAACTTAAATGGCTCATGAACATATGTTCTTTTTTTACTAATCGTCTCAATCGTGAATTATCCCCACAATCTGTTCGACATTTGATTCTCTACCACACAGATGTATATCCATGTTAATTTGAGAAAACAGAAACAGTTATTTTAAATGAAACATCCTTGTAGACATATATAATCGAATTTGTAGGTAAAATAACGAACACAAGAGAAACTAATAGGTGGCAGTGAAATGTGAGTAATTCTATTGGGTTAGATCTGACATATTTAATGTATACTTTCAAGATAGAAGTGCAATTTCTTGAGAGATATTCACATCGAAGAACCTTTAAAAAGCAAAAAATCAAATCTATCTAAAATATATCTTCTATAATAGTTCTCATTTAAACGATTATTCGTATTTTTGCACCGTAAAGGTTCAATAATAAACTATTATGGATGATATTTACATGCTCGCAGACGCTATAATCCTTGATAGGATAGGCAATTATTTGAAGACTATCAGACTGAGACAGAATATCACCCAGCAGAGTCTTGCAAATACTGCTGGAGTATCTCTTTCCTCACTGAAGAAGATAGAAAAAGGAGAAATTAAGTCTTTCGATTCTTTTCTCAGAATTTTACGCACATTGGGTAAACTCGATGTGCTTCAGCCACTGGTTGATGAAGAACAGCTAAGTCCGAGTGAATATTATGAACTGGTACAATCCAATGCGAATAAGCATCGACGCCAACGGGCAGTAGGGCGACTTATTAATAATGTAAATAAGGAAGAATCAGAATGGTAAATGTTGCGAAAGTCAGAATGTTTGGCATACCTGTAGGTACATTCAACTGGGATGACAGATATGATGTTGCCCGATTTGAGTATGATCATAATTTCATTGGTAGAGGTTTGGAACCATCACCATTCATGATGCCGGTTCAAAAAGGCAGAATTTATTCCTTTGCCAGTTTGGGTAGAGACACTTTCCAAGGTTTGCCCGGTATGTTAGCCGACTCCCTTCCCGATACGTATGGACGAGCCTTGTTTGAAAATTGGTTAGCACTGACAGGACGTACAAGTGGTAATCCTATTGAGTCACTGTGTTTCCTTGGCAAACGCTGTATGGGAGCATTGGAATTTGAACCAGCAACAGATATCTCATACAATCCGAATATAAAAATTGAGATAGATAAATTGGTTGAAGTTGCAAAAGAGGCCCTCTCAGAGAAATCATCTTTCGCTACTAATTTGGCGGATGACAAGAAAACTGCTATTGCTGAGATATTGCGTCTGGGAACCTCTGCCGGTGGTCAGCGAGCTAAGGCCATCATTGCCTACAACAAGGAAACAGGTGAAGTTCGTTCTGGCCAAGTAGAAGCACCGGCGGGATTCGATTATTATTTGATAAAACTTGACGGGGTATCTGCCAAAGTGGGGTTTCGAGAAACAGAGAACTACGGACGACTGGAGTACTCATTCTACAAGCTGGCCAAAGCTTGTGGCATTGAAATGACAGAGTGCTTCCTGATAGAAGAAAACGGGAGGGCTCACTTCCTCACCAAGCGTTTTGACCGCAAGGCAGGAAAGAAAGTTCATATGCAAACTTTATGCGGAATAGCACATTATGATTATCGGCTTCATCGCACATATTCCTATGAGCAGGCCTTCAACGTCATGCGTAAACTGAGATTGTCTTATTCGGAGGCAAAGGAGATGTTTCGTCGGATGGTATTCAATGTGGTGGTTCGTAACCAGGATGACCACACCAAGAATATCTCTTTCTTGATGGAAGAAGATGGTAAATGGCAGCTTTCTCCTGCGTATGATATGGGGTATGCTTATAACCCTCATGGTGGCTGGACGGCAACACATCAAATGTCCATCAATGGAAAGTTCGACAACATTGTCAGAGAAGATTTGTTGGGATTTGCGTCTCAGAATAATATCAAAGATGCAGCGCCAATCATCGATGAAGTCTGTGAAATAGTCTCACGGTGGGAAGATATGGCCAAAGAATGTGGTGTGCCTTCTGAGATGATTGATGCCGTTAAGTCGAATATGATGTTGAGATTATAGCAAAGGGTTGTGACTCAATAGATTTATAGTCTGGTTGGTGATGTATAAACAAAAATAAATTCCCAAGAAATTGCACTTCTATTTGGAAAGTTTAAAAAAACGATAAGGTCTCAAGGAGAATAGGTATTTTTACAGCGCGGCGTATAATGTCAAGGTTGAGAGCGTTATGGCGATGAATAATTTACCGTCGGCTGTCATAGAAACACCAACCTTCGAGCGATAGATCGCACCAGTATCAACAACATCAAGCAGGGCGATTTGTTCGCGCATCGTGTCGTTGAAGGCACGGACATATCTTTGTCGTTCCTGTAACGCCTTGTCATTCGTTCCACTCTGCGTTCGACTTGCACGATTGTTCCTCTTTTTGAGTAAAAACGAGCCGTTGTCTTGGTGAGCATAACCTTAGTACCGCTCCAACGGAGCAAGCATAAGGTCTTGACTTCGTCGGTGGCGAAATCCTGGGCAATAAGTTGATAAACATAGCGCACTTGTTTATTCGAGAGTTCCGACCACGAAGTCGGAATGTGAAAGTCGATTGTGATGGTTTCCATAAAGAAAGAGTGTTATCGTACTCTGCAACGGCGCAGCCTCGCGAGTCAGAACAAAGCGCATGTCGGACGCAGTTCGGTGAGCGGTGGCGAAGCCATTGTTACTGACCGCAACAGTACGGTAACACTCTCTATGCGGAAAAGACAAACTAACGCTAATCTTCGCTTATGTCGCTACTGTTTTCGACCTCATCGGTGGCAATGATTTCAGATATTTCATCTTGACGTGATTCTGGAGATTCAAGAATTTCATCGTGTGAAATTATTTCTTCATCGTTGCCGTTGAAAGGATTTCCATATTCATCCTCGTACACAGTTTGCGTCTCACGAGTCTCGTTATCTTCGGGTGTAACAACTTCTACGGATTGTTCTTTTGCTTCGGATGATTTATCTCTTACTACCGCACCAAAAATAATTACAACCGAAACAATGAGACCAGTCAGACAACCAGAACCTGACAGACAACCTGATTTCTCTCTGATACGCAACCCTGGGCAACCGCAATGAGGACATGCGGTGGCGTCTAATGACACTTTCCGTCCACAATCAGGACAATTAATTACTCCCATTACTTTAGACTTAATATTGATGATGGATATTCGAACACGAACTGCCTGTCAGTCCCTTTTACGATAACTATAATTTTATAGCCATATTCTTGGGGCTGATTAATGAATTGTGGGCCAATGACTGCTCCGTTAACGTAATGTAGACAGTTTGAATTAAGGCGTTGGGGGAGCATAGTTGCAATCATTTCGAAGGTGTCTCTATCCTGACCTGGTAAAGATTTGTTACGCTCAAAGAGAAGAGTGAGGGTCTTGGCGTCTTCATTTAGCGAAAAAGCCGCTTTTGGGTCATTGGGACTTGTACTGTTTCCTGCAATGACTTTGTTGATTTGTTCGAACAGCTCTTTCAAAAAAGTGCTGTTTTCTGCTTGAGCCGTAAATGAATAACTCGGCAGAATGGCGAAAAGTTGTGAACTTAGCCAATACTGTTTACGCGGTATTTGCATTGTTTTATAATGTTTTAGGTCTTACAGTCCCATCGACCATTATTAAAAAGAAACGTGGACTGGTTTACCATACCTCCTATTGATGGCCCTGAGAAAGCCTTTGAGTGCAAGATATGAAAAGAGCAGCCCACGCTATAGCGTGAGAACCGCCTTGTTATCTCTTGCACTCGTAGAAAATTTCTCAGGTTTTCAATAGCAAGATAAGCAAAACGCTTCTTATGATTGATTTAGATGTTATACATTCCTCTGAATGTTTGCGCAAATATACACACAATTTCTGAAATATCCAATTATTACTGTCCGGAAAACCATAAAGTATCGAGTCCAACCTCTTGAAAGATAGAAGTTGGTCTTGATTGTTGTATGAGATAAGCCCCTATTACTCTTTATCAGCAATCTCGGGTGGTGATTCAGAGGCGTCGGCAAGTATTATTTTCAGGTCGGCGTCGAGTTGATTGAAGAATTTTTCCAGATTAAGGTAGTACATCAGCACCAGCCGCAGCATTTTGGCTAATCCGGAGAAGCTCAATGAACGTGTCAGAGAACTTTGGAGCAGTGAAATCAACAGATTTGCTATCAGAGTAACCCATATCTGGATTTTGATTGCGTTTGCGCTCTCGCCGTAGAAGTATCTGAGAGGGAAATTTTGCTTGATTTGCTTGAATAGGGATTCTATCTGCCATCGGCGGCGATATGTAGCCACAATAGTCTCTAATGACATATCAAAGTCGTGGGTTAGCGGCTGTATCAATTTCGGTTGTTTGCCTTTTTTGAGGTCCACATAAGTTATGATACGCGCAATATGGCTAATTTTGCCTTTTCGGAACACGACTATTTGCTCGCGATATTCCATAAGCCCGTCTTTGTCCTGCTCCATGTAGTCAACAAGCACCTTATATCGTAGATTTTTCTTCATTTTGGTGACGTATACCACATTGCGCTCGGTAAGTTCTTCAAATTTCTCATAATTGATGTAGGCTCGGTCAAGAGCTACGATTTCATTCCTGTTATAATAGCTTGGCGCAAGCATAAATGAGTCGTTTGTGGTCGCAGAAGTGAACCGTACATCACATGGTACGCCCTTATTGGTATGAATGACGGAGTGTACCTTAATGCCGCCCTTTTTCTTTCCGGTCTTGGGATGCCGACCCACTCCCTTAAAAATGGTGTTTGAAAAGAGCGTGATAGTGGTCGAATCTATTATTCTAAGTCGCCTAATCCAATCTTCTCCGGTGTTCCTGCGGCTGTCCGAGATAAGCCTGCCCTTGTTTTGCCGCGGTATACGTCTTCAAAGAACTTCTCTGAGCGTCTGGTATTTGCGTCCGACACGTACTGCGCTTAGGCACCTTATCTATGCCTATATGTGCCAGTTTACGCACCTTAGCTGTTATGGAAGCTTCTATTTCACACAGTGAGTCGAAGCGTTCAATCACTGCGTAGAGCATTGTCAGCAAATGACTATACCCGTCAAAGCTCTTTATATATTTTTCTCCACCGTGCTGACGGCTCTTTTCTATGATTCTTTCACGGTCAAGTGATTTTATTAACTGACCATATATTGGCTGTCCGAAAAAAAATGTACTTTTGCCCATGGTTATTGAGATTTTGGCGGAACCAAAATAACCAAATTGGGCTGACTCCTGCAAATGGAATCGGCCCTAATTTTATCATCGTCCAAAAATTTTTAGCGGACAGTAATAATTTGGTAAATGTTAGCAATAAGTTGCCAAGATTGTACTCAGAGATAAAAGGAAGTCCCCGCTAAAGATGGCTGTTTGAACCTTTAGCGGGGACTTCCTTTTATTTTGAATTAGCGTTTCTGTCATTCAAACAGACAGACTTACTTCTTTTTGGCCGCCTTTGCCTTTTCAAGCGCAGCATTGGCCTTGGCCAGTTTGGTAGAGAGCTTTTCGATTTCTTTGCCCTGGTTCTCGATTTGTTGGAGCAAGGGGTTCAGCTCTTCGTTCTCTACTTCTTCCGGGAATTGCTGTTTCAGACGGATCTGCAGGTCGCTGACTACGTTCATGTAGTTGATGAACGCATCGTATGAAGATTCATAAGGAGAGAACGGGTTGTAGGTGCCGTTCTTGGTGCTCATGAATTTGAAGTGGTCGGCGCTGAGCAGATAGTTGAAATCCTGTTTCAATACCTGATTGTCGCAGAGGCGCAGGCGTTCGCTGATGCTGTAGATGGCACGCAGGGCCTCCTGTTGCAGGTCGTTGCCGGCCCAGGCGCTGACATCCTTATCATAACCGTCCCAGCTGATCGGGTGGCCGACTGCGGCCGTGTCGACGGGCGTGATATTCTTGAATATTTCTGTCGGGGTCGAGAATGCGATACCCTTTTCTGCGGCGAAATGGGGCAGGGCTTTGAAGAATTCAAAGATGCCGGTAGAAGCCGGATGGATGCCGCCGATTACGTCGAAGTTCATGGCGATGAGATAAACCTGTTCGTTTTCCGGGCTGTTGGCAATCCAGCTGATATAAGTGCCGGCGTCAAGTCCGCCCTGGAAGTTGAGCGCGATATCCTCGCTGAGTTTCTGATTGCGGAACAGCAGGCCTACGTCATGTTTGGCAGCCGTATTGTAGACATAGTTGGGGCTCTTCCAACCCAGCACATGCTTGGTGCCTTCCGTGATGATGCCTTTGTATCCCAAAGCAGCGACTTCGGCACCGATTTCATCGTTATAAATGAGGCCGGTATTGACGAATACCTGCGGGCGGTAGGCGAATGTCTCGTAGATAATCTTTTCCTGAAGTCTACATTGGTATTGGAAATCTTCGGGGTCGATGATCGATGAAAGCGAGTGGGAATACGGTTCGCAGGTGAGGTCGCAACAGCCCGTGCCGACGAGGTCGCGCACGCAGTCGAGGAATTCCGGGCAGTACATTTCGAATTGCTCCATCACGACACCGGAAATCGATAAGGCAACCTTAAACGCCTTGTTCGATGCGTGAATCATCTCGAGCAACATCTTGGCTGCCGGAATGTAGCTTTGATAGGCATTACGCTTCAGGATTTCTTCGTTTGCATAGTCATCGAAATAATAATGATCGGCACCGATATCGTAGAAGCGGTATTTTTTCAACCGGAACGGCTGATGAATTTCAAATAACAGGCAAATGGTTTTCATTGGAATTTATGGTTTTAATTATTTTTTTAGATAGAATGTCTTGGCGGCTTTAACCCCATCCGAGGAGTTTCTTGTAGTTATCGACTACTTTGCGGCCGACCTTTTCCCAGGTGATCTGGTTTACTTCTTCTATGCCTGCCCTTTTCATGTTTTCATGGAGGGCCGGATAGGTAATGAGGCCATACATGGCATCGGCCATGGCGTCGATATCCCAATAGTCGCATTTAAAACAGTTGTTCAGGATTTCCCCACAGCCAGACTGCTTTGAGATGATGCTGGGCACGCCGCATTGCATGGCTTCGAGCGGAGAGATACCGAACGGTTCCGATACGGAAGGCATGACGTAGACATCGCTGACCTTGAACATCTCGTAAACCTGCTTGCCGCGAAGGAAGCCGGTGAAGTGGAACCTGTCTGCCAGTCCTTTCTTGGCGACCAGGCGGATCATGGGCTCCATTAGATCTCCGTTACCGGCCATTACGACGCGGGCATTCTTGGCCTTCTGCAGACATTTGGCTGCTGCTTCCACGAAATATTCACACCCTTTCTGGGCGGTGATGCGTCCCAGGAACGTGATTACCTTTTCATCTGTGCCACGTTTGGCCTCCATGTTGAGGATTTCGGGACTCATCGGCTCTACGGCGTTATGCACGGCGATACACTTGTCCGGATGCTGATGATATTTCTCGATGACGGTGCGGCGGGTCAGTTCGGATACACACATGATCAGATCGGCATGATCCATGCCGTCTTTTTCGATGATGAAGGTCGGATCGCCCGCATCGCACATGCCGCGTGTACGGTCGTATTGGGTGGCATGCACGTGGATGCACAATGGTTTGCCGGAAACCTGTTTGGCATGGATGCCGGCAGGGTAGGTCAGCCAGTCATGGGCGTGAATAATGTCGAAGCTTTCCTTGCGGGCAATGACGCCGGCCACGATAGAATAATTGTTAATCTCTTCCAGCAGGTTCTTCGGGTATCGGCCGGAAAATTCAATACATCCCAGGTCGTTGGTATGCAAATAATTAAAATCTGCATAGATGCAGTTGCGCAAATCGAAGTATTCCTGCGGATCCATGCAATAGCCATACCGTTGTTGGACATAATTCCAGTCGACATCTTTCCATACAACGGGTGTATTGGAGGCTCCGATGATGTGGACGAAATCTTTCTTTTCGTCACCTTGCGGCTTGGGAAGCACAAAGGTCACATCACATTCTCCTGTGTTGACGACGCCCCGTACGATACCGTACGATGCAGGTCCGAGACCACCGAGGATGTGAGGGGGCCATTCCCAGCCAAACATTAATGCTTTCATTATATATTTAGATTTAATTACTTGTTGCGTTTATTTCAGCGATTGGTTTTTCAAAGCCTCTGTCAGGTCGTATTTTTCAACAATACGCAGGGCACGGAGCACCTCGGCGACGTTGATGGAAATCGACATGGCTCCGTGGCCGTCGAAAGGCGGGTTGCCGTCGTATACTTCCGAGATATTGCCGATGCAGTGGCTTGAAAGTTCGTTTTCATAACTCATGAGACGGCGGGAGATAAAGGCCACACCGCTTCGAGTGAAGACTTTCAGATAAGCCTCGCAGTAGGCGCCGATCAGCCATGGCCAGACGGCTCCGTTGTGATATGCGTAGTTGCGTTCTGTGGCATTGCCCCAGTAATACGGGCGGTAGTGTCCGGCCTGCGGAGTGAGAGATCGGATACCTTTCGGGGTCAGCAGTTCTTTGGTGACCATGTCAAGCGCTGCCTTGCGTTCCGGTTTGGTCAGCGGTGTATATTCGAGCGCCAGAGCCCAAAGCTGATTCGGCCGCACGCTCGGATCCGCATATCCTTCTGTTACGTAATCGTACAGGTAACCTCCGCGGGTCGTGAACGTCTTGGCGAAGTTGGCATTGTATTTTTCGGCCAGGGCCTTATAGGTCTCGATTTTGCGTTTGTTGCCGTTTGTTGCCTCCAGCAATTCGGTGGCAAAACAGAGCGCGTTATACCAAAGGGCATTGAATTCGACCAGATAGCCTGTGCGCGGGGTGATGGGACGGCCGTTTTCGGTAGCGTTCATCCAGGAAACAGTTTTGTCATCTCCATCGGTGCAGATCAGACCATTGTCGTGAACCACGAGATTGTTATGCTTACCCTGGATGATGTAGTCGAGAATGTCGGTCAGCAGACCACCGTATTTTTTGGCGGCCTGTTCGGCGGAGGTAGCATATTTGTATTGCTGAATGGCCCATGTACACCAAAGCGGTACGTCCGGATCTTCGATTTCGGTGATGACCTTGTCCAGGGTTCTGTCGGCCATGTAGTTTTTCAGAGCGGCCGTGGCCGGCGACATGATTTTTTCAAATTCCGCAACGTCTTCGATGGCCAGGGTCGTGCCGGGCAGGGCGATGAACGTGTCGCGGGCGCGCACCTTGAACCATGGATATCCGGCGATGATGTATTCTTTGCCGTTTTTATTGATGATGTTGCTTGTTGCAGAGATTTTCAGACAGTTGAAGAAGCTGTCGCGTGAGGTCCTGAGCTTCAGCTCTCTGGTGAAGAGGCTTTTGAGTTTCTTGGGATCGATTTCGTCAATGCCGGCCGAAACGATGATGCTCTCGCCTTTGGAAATATTGACTTCAAAATACCCCGGCATGAAAAGATCTTCCTTGTAAGCATATCCGCGGACTTGCTCACGCGGATATTCCACTCCCATATTCCAATCCGGGCGGGAGGTGTAGCTACATTCCTTGCTGAACTGTATATAAAGGGTGGGATAGCCGGCATACAGACAGGTCGCGATTCCGTTCGGCACCTCTTCATAGGCGTAGCTGACGTTGTTATTGCGGTGTGTCAGGTCGTTGACATTGCGGAACGCGAGCTGGGGGCGGAACTTTATCGTGGTTTCCGAATGTGCGTCCATCAGCGTGTAGCGCAACAGCACCCGGCTTTCGTTGTGGACAAGGAAACTTTCTTTTTTCAGGATGACACCGCCCACGCGGTATATGTTGCAGGAAATGGTCGTGCAGTCGAATTCCCGGATGTACTTGTGACCGCGCGGTGCGAAGGTGTCTCCCTCGTATTTGTGTATGCCGAGGTTGAACTCTGCCCCGTGCTGGATGACTGTTTCATCCAGAGATGACAAAAGCACGTGGTTGTCATTGTCCAGTTCCGGTACGGGAACCACAAGGAGCCCATGATACTTGCGGGTGTTGCAGCCTGTTACCGTCGTACATGAATAAGCCCCCGATTTGTTGGTGCGGAGGTATTCAATGGGCAATGACTGCTCTAAGTTGGTTAGCAAAGTCTTGTCAAACTTTAAATAGCTCATAATTCTATTAGATTTTCGGTATTGAATTCTTGGGTTGTAAATCAAAAGGAAAACACCTGCAAAACAAAAAGATGTCGATGTTTTACATGGTACTTCCTGTTTTTTTGTACGGCAAGGATCAAAAAACGTCGCATGATGACATTTTTTCGTGCCGGATGCGCGGTTTTGATCCTGCTTGACGTAGCAAAGTTAATAATAAACACACAGAGACGCAATTTTATCGGCTTAAAACTTTAAATTTTCAATGTCAATATAGTAAAAACATGTTGTAAAACATTAAAAAAGCACCTCTTTCAGTGTAGTAACAGATTGCCGGAATCCAGTTTCCGCTGTCTTGATTGTCGGAGCCGCTTGGCGCCATCCTGCGGCGGCCGGATAGCCGGCGGTTGTAGCTTCCGGCAACGCCGGAAGCGCTGTCCTCTATATTATCAAGTGTTAAAATCTGCAGGCGGTGACTGTTATTCCGCATTTAATTCGTACTTTTGCACGCTTTTAAACTATTTGTGCAATGAATAATACCCGCTCCGAATTGGTTGATGTCGCTCGCCAGCTGTTTGCACGCAAAGGCTTCGACAATACGACTATGAATGAGATTGCCGCCATGTCCGGCAAAGGGCGTCGTACGTTGTACACTTATTTCAAGAGCAAATCCGACGTTTATATGGCCGTGGTCGAGAGTGAGACGAGCCGCATCATCGAACGCATCGAGGAGATACTGCCTTTGTCGATGCCGGCCGATGAGAAGTTGCGCCGTTATATTATCTGTCGTCTGGATCAAGTGAAGGAAACCGTGGTGAGGAACGGCTCGCTGAGAGCCGATTTTTTTCGCGATGTCCTGAAACTGGAGCATGCGCGGCGACGGCTGGACGTCCGGGAACTTTCCATTCTGCGTTCCATTCTCCAGCAGGGTATCGAAGAGGGAACTTTCGATATCGATAATGCCAGTGTCGTGGCCGTGACGATTCATTATGCATTGCGCGGCATCGATCTGCCCAATATACGGGGACAGTTCGCCGATCTGGGGGTTCCGACGGTGAAGATCCGGGAAAACATTTTCGATATGATTTTCAAGGGTATTATCCGGAAAGGATGAACCGTTGGTGTCGTTCGGAACGGCATCCGGTGAAGTTTGAAAAGGCACATAATTGTGATAAAACATTTAAATAAAAACACTACTATGAAACTGCTTGAAGGAAAAGTCGCCCTTGTTACGGGTGCTGCGCGCGGTATTGGTAAGGCCATCGCGCTGAAGTTTGCCGCCGAAGGTGCGGATGTTGCATTCACCGACCTCGTGATCGATGAAAATGGCAAGGCTACCGAGGCCGAGATCGCCGCTTTCGGTGTAAAGGCCAAAGGCTATGCCTCCAATGCGGCCAGCTTTGACGACACCGCACGTGTCGTTGCCGAAGTGCATAAGGATTTCGGTCATATCGATATTCTTGTCAACAACGCCGGTATTACCAAAGATGGTCTGATGCTCCGTATGAGCGAAGCCCAGTGGGATGTGGTCATTAATGTCAATTTGAAGTCTGCATTCAATTACATCCATGCTCTTGTGCCCATCATGATGCGTCAGCGTGGCGGTTCCATCATCAACATGGCTTCCGTTGTCGGTGTACACGGCAACGCAGGTCAGGCTAATTATGCCGCTTCCAAGGCCGGTATGATTGCTTTGGCCAAGTCTGTAGCTCAGGAGATGGGCCCGAAGGGCATCCGCGCCAATGCGATCGCTCCCGGTTTCATCATAACCGCCATGACCGCCCAGCTTAGTGACGAGGTGAAGGCCGAGTGGATGAAATCCATCCCTGCCCGTCGCGGAGGTACTCCCGAAGATATCGCCGATGTGGCCACTTTCCTTGCTTCCGATATGTCTTCTTACGTTACCGGCCAGGTTATTCAGGTCGATGGCGGCATGAACATGTAATCTGCGGAAAGGTTAATAGAAAAGTATTTATTTCCCCGTGGAAATCATATACGAAGACAATCATCTCATCGCCGTGTCGAAAACCTGTCATGAAATCGTGCAGGGAGACAAGACCGGCGATGAGCCGTTGCCGGAACTATTGAAGCGTCTTATCAAGGAGCGCGACAATAAGCCCGGCAATGTTTTTATGGGGGTTACCCACCGGCTGGATCGTCCTACTACGGGTGTCGTGCTCTTTGCCAAGACCGGTAAGGCGCTGGCCCGTATGAATGAGATGTTCCAGAAAGGCGAGGTGCATAAAACTTACTGGTGTATTGTTCCCAATGTCTGGAACGAGACACCGGGGATATCCCGTCCGGCCAAGCGGCCGCCGCAGTCGGCGGAGCTGGTTCACTGGCTGGTGCGTAACGAGAAGCAAAATCGTTCGTTCGCTTATGACCGTGAGCGTTCCGGGGCAAAGATGGCCCGGTTGCATTATCAGGTGAAGGCCTCTACCGAACGCTACGCCTTATTGGAAGTGATATTATACACGGGGCGGCATCATCAGATCCGTTGTCAGCTGTCGCGGGTGGGGCTGCCGATACGCGGCGATCTGAAATACGGGGCCCCGCGCTCCAACCCTGACGGCGGCATTTCCCTGCATGCCCGCAGGGTTTCTTTTGTGCATCCGGTCAGCAAACAGGAAATCCGTATCGAGGCCCCTGTGCCGGCCGAGAGGCTGTGGCTTGACCTGGAGGCGATGATTACGGTGTGACGTTACGGATCTTTGTCGGATTATCTCCGCAAAGATCCGTAGCGCAGCTGGCGGAATGTAATGCCGTAACACAACTCGAATTGTTCGGCCGTAAATAGATTCCCTTTGATGAAGTAACCCACATAGGGGCGTGTCCTCCCTTTCCCCCAATAGTATTTCATGCCTATACGCTCATAGATACGAGTGAAAGAGTTGTCGCTTTTCAAGTGCTTGGAGTTCAGATAGGCTCCTACGTGGATATTGATGGCAAAATTTTTGATATAGGATTCATTTTTTAAGGCGATTCCCAGATAGGTACGCTTGATTCGATGGACCATTTGTGGGTTGACGGCCGAATAATACCGTTTCAGCAGTGAATATCCGTCGCCGTGGAAAAGATCCAGCCCGATTCCTAATCCTTGATAGGAGGCGGTGCGATACATGACGTCGGCAGAAACGTTCAGGTCGCCGTAGATGGAGACGTTTTTCTCCTCCGTTTTCTTTTCCGGATGCTTCATTTGGCGCAGCAAGGCCTCCTCTTTATAGGTATGGATTCCTCCGTCGATGTGAAAGCCCCAATAAAAATAAGGTTGGAATGCGACGGCTTGAGCCAGCGGGTTACTGCGAGGTATTTCGCTGTAGTCTCCCTGTTTGAACCGGATGGCAAGAGAGAGGTTGTTCACCCCGTTATTCGGTCGGCAAGTGCCGCTGTTGCTGTAGTGGGTGAACTGAGGCCCGATGGATATTTCATTTTTTCCGGAGTTATAGCAGGCAAACAGGTCGTAGTTGAAATAGATCTGGAAGTGGCCTCCGATGGAAGAAAAGGGATTTCGACGGTAATCGTAGGGATCGAGCGCATAGGCCGCTCCGTTTTCAATGAGGGTTTTGAGCCGGAAACTTCCGGAGCTGTGGAGGTAACGTGTAAAAGAGAGGGCGAGGGCAAAAAAATGTCCGTAATCACTGCTTGGCATCATTTCGCCATGCGGATGGTTCGGCCTCATTTTGACGTGGCTGAAGTCGCTGTAAATAAACGAAAGGCCGACTGCTGGATAGTAGTGGCTGATGCTGGTCGGACCATACTCTTCCGCCGTATATTGATGGCCGATGGTAAGCTGGAATGAAGAGGTATAGGCCTGTTGCATCATTTCCTTCATGCCGGAGGTTGTTTTCAAGGGGGCACCGCCGGCATAGGAAACTTCGAAAAAGTTGTTTTCATGTTGTTGCGCGATTGATGGAAGTGCTGTACAAAGCACCCATATCCTGAGGAGCCAGGAAATATAGACCGGTTGTTTCTGTTGTAATCTCATTAAAATATTCTGATCGGAATGCTAAGGCAAAGATAGAATATTTTAGGTGGGACAGAAAAAACAATCAACGAAGGGGGTGATTTTGCCTCTGAACCGGATAGGGCGTTGTGGCAAACGCTCAGTTGTCGGTTTCGTGAATCATTTCTTTACAGGCGAAAAATATCAGGCAGATCAATCCGCCCAAAACGAGGATGCTTTGCATTCCTTGCGGGGAACAGGAAAACTGCCGGTCATAGATATTCGTGATTATGGTAACGATTTTATCCTGCAGGAGGCCGATCCCGATGGCAAGGGCGATGAAAATCCAGATCGGGGAACAGAAGAATACTGTCGCTTTGTTGCAGAGCCGCAGTAGAAAGGGATCGGGCCGGGAGTATCGGCACTTTCTCATGATCCTGCGGGTGAAATCCGGGTCATAGGCAGGCCTTTCATATGCGTCGGCAAGCATTTTGCGTAATTCTTTCCTTTTTCTTTGGTCTTTTTTATTTTTACTCATCATATATTCGACGGAATATTTTTGGGGTGAATCAGCTTTTTGTATGTAGTAATTCTTTCAGGCGGTTGCGGCCGCGGGTGAGTGCCGTTTTTACGGCGGATTCGCTTTGCCCGGTAATGCGGGACACTTCCCGGATGGAAAATCCTTCCAGATAGAAAAGAGTGATACAACTCTTTTCTGTGGGTGAAAGCAGGGCGATAGCACTTCTGAGCCGGAGTCCCTCCTCCTGCCGTTCGATGGCGGCTCCGCAGTCCTCCTCTATAATTTCTGAGGCCGGCAGATCGGAGATATCTCCCGATTGGATATTTGTTTCTCCATAGCGTGTGGTACCGAATTTTTTATAATGGTCTATCCACAAATGGTTGGCAATACTGTAGAGCCATGTCGAGAAGGCTGCCATTTTTCGGAAGTCGCCTACATTCATCCACACACGGATGAATGTTTCCTGGGCAAGATCATCACTGAGATCGGCGTCGCCGCTTTGTATGAGGAAGAACCTGCGTACCCGCTGCTGATATTTTCTCACAATTTGTTCAAAAGCCTTTTCATCACCCCAAAGCACTATGCGTGAGATCCACGCCATATCTTCGAGATTGCTTTTCATCGGATGGAAATTAGCGGGTTGGTTCGGTAGTGATGTCGGTGGCCGGAGTTTCGGCCGGAAGCGGTTGTGCCGGCTGCGGATCGCTCATGGTTCCTTGCGGGGTATTTGCAGATTGCACGAGGGAGGTTCCTATCTCTGCGGCAGGGGTCCTATATCGTTTTTCGACATAATAATCGAAAAAACGGACACCTCCTTGAAACAGGAAGATCAGGAACGGGATGACGAGCAGAGTGCCCAGCATATCGATACCGGAAATCAGTGCCCAGAATATCAGCAGCAGGGTCGTGGCGGCCAGGCAGGCACGGCGGGTACAATATCGGAAGGTCTCTTTCTCCATCAATTTCAGTCCTTCTTCATCAATGGCGGGCGCGTCTGCTCCAGCCTCGGGGGTGGGGTGTTTGGGGCGGACATGGGCATTGCGTCCGGTCGTTCCGGAAAGCTGTGTTGCCCGCAAAGAGTACACCAGTTCGGGTGAAATGGGTTGCCCGCTTTGAGCGAGATCGGTTAAAAACTTTTCGAAATCATTGCACCGTTTGTTTTTAAGTCTTAATCGGTAGCTTAGGAAGCCGAAGGCCAGCAGCAGAGGAAGCCCGATGCAGATGAGCAGGACGGCGATTGTCTGTTTGTATGGATTGTATTGACTTTTAGTGGAATTGATTTTGGCCGCATTCTCCTGCGATTTGAGTTTCAGCTTGGCCATTTCATGTTCGTTCTCAAGCTGTTGCATCCGGTATTGATGTTCCAGCTCGAGGGTGGTTGCAGTTATGCCGGCGCCTGGGGCGAGGCCCATGGTGTCGGCATCCGCAGTTACTTCTTTTTTATCGGCATTCTTTGTGTCGTTTTCTTTTTGTACGATTTCAATGGAGACGATCTTTCCATCCACTTTAGTGACAATGCTGTCTTTTCCTTCCAAAGGATAACTCGTCCGGACGGTTTTCCCGGAGGCGGTGTATCCGTTAAGAGCAGAAAATGCCATCAGCGGATAGAGTGCGGATGCAAGGAGCAGTGTGAATGTTCTGTTTGGGGTCATGATGTTTTTGTTTTTAGAGTTACTTCACCCTTTAGAAGATTTTTTTAGGGAAAGGTTACATGAAACGGTGACAAATTTATGGGAAAATATTTAAAAAGGTATTTTCTTGCTGTTTTTTTCAACCTAAAAACGTACATTTGCAGGCGGTGGATTTTTCCAGGCGGCGACTTCATGTAGTATGGTTGCCGCTATCGGCCGCCGTTTTATCACCACAAAGATCATGATTACCGCTTCCGTCGTTACATATCATACCTCACACGAAGAGTTAGCCTCTTGCCTGAAATCTTTGCTGGCCTGCGGGACCGTGAATAGGGTTTACGTCATCGATCATGCGGGCGATAATACTATGGCCGCCTTTTGCCGCGATTACGGAGACGCCCGTATCGAGTATGTCGCCCATTCCAACGACGGATATGGCGCCGGCCATAATGTGGCTTTGCGCCGCGTATTGGCCGGAGGTACTTCCCGCTATCATCTGGTCGTCAACAGCGATGTTTATTTCTCTTCGGGCGTGCTTGAAACCTTGTCCGCTTATATGGATGCTCATGCCGACACGGGGCAGGTCATTCCGAATGTCATTTATCCCGACGGCCGTCAGCAGTATGTCTGCCGGCTTTTGCCGACGCCGTTGGATTTATTCAGCCGGCGGTTTCTGCCCGCGTCCTGGAGCCGGCGCCGGATGGAACGTTACACGCTGGCTTTTACAGGATATAGCCGACCGATGAATGTGCCTTATCACATGGGGTGCTTTATGCTGTTACGTGTAGAGGCATTGCGGGAAGTGGGGCTGTTCGACGAACGCTTTTTCCTTTATCCGGAGGATATCGACCTGACGCGCCGCATTCATCAGCGCTATCGGACTATGTTCTATCCGGATGTGACTATCGTCCACGCTCATCGCGCCGCATCCTACCGGAGCTGGCGGATGTTGTGGGTGCATATTTACAACATGTGTAAATATTTCAATAAGTGGGGTTGGTGGAATGACCCGGAGCGGCGGTATTTCAACCGGCGGTTACTGAAAGATCTCGGGTCTGCGGGGTGAGTTGGGGGCGAAAACTGCCGACGGGATCAGCCGCCGGCTTTTTGTAAGGATATTTTGTCCGATCGATAGCCGTTTATAGCGGATGTTGCCGGTGAAACAGACGGATCCGCTCCTCGAATGCGGAAAATTGGGCTTCGGTAATGAACGAAGTGCAGATCCTGACCCCTTCTTGCCGGCTGCCCATGGTGTTAAGAGGAAAAACGCTGATGCCGTAGAACAGCAGTTCGCGCGTCAGTCGGGTGGCTGTCATGCCGGGATATTGGGCTGTGAAGTAGAAGCCGTCGGCCAACGGGGCGCCCAGGTCATTGTCATAAACCAGATAGAAGCCGTTTTCCAACAATGTCTTTTTCATGAAGCGGGCACGGTTGCCGTATTCCCGGAGGTCGTCGAGAAACTTGTATGTCCCGTCGGCAGCAGCCTCCATCATGGCGGCCAGGGCGTATTGGGCAGAATGTGTTACCCCCGAAGAAAGGGTATAGAGGACGCGGTTGATGAAAAAACTGCCGAAGGCGGCAACGCTGAATTTTTCATGTAGCTGTTCGTAGTGCCGAGCGAAAAGCCGGTCGCTGATGGCGATGGTCCCGATGCGCTGACCTGCATAGCTGAAGGCCTTGGAGCCGGAGATGGCCAGTACGTAGTTATCTGTATAGCGGGCGACACTTGCCTGATAGGGCGGCATGAAAGGATGGGCGAGATTCTGCCTGAAATCCATGCCGAAATAGGCGAGATCTTCCAGGACGATGACCTCATGACGGGTGGCCAGGGCTCCGATGCCATGTAATTCCTCCTCATTGAAACAGATCCAGGCCGGATTGTTGGGATTGCTGTAAACAATGGCGCAGATGTCGCCTCTTTGGAATATCTTTTCTATGGCGGCCAGCATTTTAGGGCCTCGGCAATCGTGAATGTCGAAGCTGACGTATTTCAGACCGATGATGTCCGCCTGGGTTTTCTGAACCGGAAAGCCTGGGTCTATAAACAAAACCGTGTCCCGTTGCGGGTAGGCGTGGCGCAGGGCGGTCAGCACCGCGTAGGTTCCTTGCATGGAGCCTACGGTAGCAATACATCCCTGTTCGGAAACATCGATGCCAACGAAAGCTTTGATAAAACGGGATGCCGCTTTTTTGAGCCGGCTTATGCCGCCGGTGGGTGGATAGATGGCGGCTGCGCCGGACTGCAAAGCCTCTTGTTCTGCGGCGAGGCCTATAGCCGGAGGTTGTAATCCGGGAACTCCCATCTCGAGGTGTATGAATGGTAGGCCGGTGGCACTTTCGATGGCCCGGCTGAGATCGGCGATATCGCGGATGGTGATTCGGGCGAAGTCCGTGATGCCGGCTTCGTCGATGATGCGGTCGACGACGGACCGGTCGATGTTACAGTTATTCATGAGAATGTTTATTGTCGGGTTGGGGAATGCGGGTGGTTTCTCCATGGGCGTCCCAGAAGGAAGGGTGCCCATCGGTCGATGGCAAGAATCGGATAATATAGAGAGAATACGATCAGGAGCGTGACCGGTAGGTTCAGCCATGGCTGATGTTCCAGAAAATGGGGGTGGCCGGATAGCCGGTCGGCTATGAGCCGCAGTATCCCGATATAATAATTGTGCAGGGCGAGGATGACAATCGTATTTTTGCCCAGGATTTCTATTATCGGTCGTCTTCCAACCCATTTCGCCAGAATTTTACAGCAGCAGATGTAGGCAGGCAACAGCAGAATTCCGGCAGAGGTGAACATGATCCAGCGCAGCAGGTCTGTCCAGACGTCGGAAACATCTGCCACGACCAGATAAGTCCTTGCATAAATGAGCCCCAATGCTGCCGACAGACTACAGAGAATGTATTTTTTATGGCTTGAAAATGAAATGATTCCGATTTCCCCTTTAAAACAGTTCGCGAAGGCATAAAACGGCAGATACAACAGTGCATTGAAAAGCTGCCATACCCGCGGGACATCGCATACGGCCAAAATGAGGGGGAGAAGGAGGCAGACGGGGAACAGCAGGCCCCGGGGCAAGATGCGGTTCAGAACATAGTAGAGGGTCTGTAGCGTAAACAGACAGAAGATGAACCAGAACGGAGCAATGACAAGGGTGGGCTGTCCGGTAAGAAATTCCATGATCGGAGTAGTCAGCGGAGCGGTATCGCCGGCCAGTTGTCGCCCGAAAGCCAGCCAGAAAAGATAAAAAATAAGGCTGAAAGAGGCATAGGGAATGAGCAGTTGCCGGCTGCGGTGTTTCAAAAATGCCGTGAAAGAGGGGAACTTGTCTGCATTGAACAGGAATCCGGCAATGAGAAAGAAGGCCGGCATGCGTAAAATAGACACCACCTCGGCTCCGAAGCCTTCGGGGCGAGGTGGTGTGTGGTAGGAAACGACCAAGCAGATGGAAAAAACTTTGGCGTAGTCGATCCAAGGGAGACGCTTGGTGTTCATGTGGCGCGGTTAAAACGTTCTGAATCCCATGAGGCGGCGCATTTCCTGCAGCGTCTTGCGGACATTCTCGCGGGCCTTTTCGGCACCTGCGGCTGCAACACGGTTCAGATAATCGGTATCGTCATAAATTTCTTTGTATCGTTCTCTGATAGGAGTGGTCACCTTTAAAATGTCTGTCGCAAGCTGTCCCTTGAGGTCGCCGTAGCGGATCGAACAGTCGTTCCAGGCGGCGAGGAACTGGTTATAGGTTTCCGGCGTCGATACGATCTTCATCAGATAGAAGAGGTTGGCAATCGTGTCGGGCATGGGGCTGTTTGGTTCGGTGGGGGTCATGTCGGTCACCGCTTTTTTTACTTTTTTGGTCAGTTCCTTATCTTCGTCGTTGAGGTAGATACAGTTGCCTTCGCTTTTCCCCATTTTTCCGCTGCCGTCAAGGCCAGGAATCTTGATGGTTTCGCCTTCCGGTTCGTAGGGCTTGGGTTCGACGAAAAGATCAGTCTGGTAAAAGTTGTTGAAACGCTTGGCATAGTTGCGGGCCATTTCCAGATGCTGGATCTGATCCT
This sequence comes from uncultured Prevotellaceae bacterium, assembly GCA_964567855.1. Taxonomy (GTDB): domain Bacteria; phylum Bacteroidota; class Bacteroidia; order Bacteroidales; family UBA3663; genus Liminaster. Next base: position 74,747 of record CAZMOE010000008.1, on the reverse strand, counting down.
TGCCTACGGGAACGAGATGGGCGCGGTGTTGCAGGATGTCGGCAGCCATAAGGACCGGGTAGGTCAGCAGACCGGCGTTGACGTTGTTGGGGTTCTTGCGGACTTTATCCTTGAACGATACGGTCTTTTCAAGTTCGCCTACATAGGCGTGCATATTGAGCAGGGTAAATACTTCGCACACTTCGGGGACGTCGCTCTGAATGTAGACGGTAGCCTTTTCCGGATCGATGCCGGCGGCAAGATATTCGGAAAGAATGCTGCGCACGTTGGGGTTAAGCGCTCCCGGGTCGGGATGGGTGGTCAGCGAGTGATAGTCGGCGATGAAGAAAAAACAGTTATATTGTTCCTGCATGCGGACGAAATTCCGCAGGGCACCGTAGTAATTGCCAAGGTGGAGATGGCCGGTCGAGCGGATACCGCTCACGACGATTTGTTTTTGTTCCATATATTTATGATAGGTGATAGATTGTCTATTGATTGTTCCGTGCGTTTTCGATGAGGCCGAGAACCTGGGATACTACCTTCTCGTTGCCGGCCACGATGCTGATGTTGCGGTCATCGCGGAAGGAACGGACGATGCCGCCGGCCTCTTCGACGATGAGCGTGCCGGCACAAGCGTCCCAGGGTTTGAGATCCAGCTCCCAGTAGCCGTCCAGCAGGCCACAGGCGACACAGCAAAGGTCGTAGGCGGCAGCTCCCATGCGGCGGATACCGCGGATGTTGGGAAGAATGGCGTTCAAGTTATTCAGGTTGTTATCGGGATTCGTCCCTTTGTCGTATGGAAATCCGGTTCCGAGGACACATTCGTTAAGATTACCCTTTCGGCTGACGTGGATGGCCTTGCCGTTCCACATGGCGCCTTCTCCGCGTTTGGCGGTAAACAATTCATCTAAGTAGGGGATATATACCACGCCGATCCGGGTCTCGCCTTTATACTGGAGGCCTACGCTGACGCAGAAGATAGGGAGTCCCTGGCTGTAGTTGTTGGTTCCGTCCAACGGATCGATGACCCACGTCCAGTCCGATTCTTTCTGATGGGCGCCGGTTTCCTCACCCAATATGCTGTGTGACGGATAGGTGTTTCCGATTTTTTCGATGAAAAAAGCTTCACACGCCTTGTCCACTTCCGTTACGACGTCATGCGGACTCGTTTTGGTTGTCATGTTGAGATGGCGGGAGCGAAATTTTTCCAGTTGGATTTTCCCGGCTTCCATGGCCCAGTCGATCGCATCGTGCAAGAGGTGATCTTGGTTTTCAGAATGAATTAACTTTGTGTAGGTAATCATATGCACGCGTAGTTTTGATGGGCAAAGATACGATAAAATCCATTAAGCGTGCCGCAGGGGGTGTCAAAAGTTATAATTATTTTGTGCAATGCCGGAAAACTGCCATGTTTTTCTCTGTTTGGTGCTTCATTATCGGGCGGAATGCCTATCTTTGCCGTGTGAAATGGCAGAATAAAACCGTATGTTATTATACATTAGGCTGTAAGTTGAACTTTGCTGAAAGTTCGACTTTAGCCTGTGAGTTGAGTCGTCTCGGCTTCGCGCGTGTCCCCGCCGGTAGCGTTGCCGACCTTGTCGTCGTCAATACTTGCGCCGTTACGGAACAGGCAACGGCCAAATGCAGACAGCAGATCCGTAAACTGGTGCGTGAGCACGCCGGCGCTTTTGTGATTGTGACCGGATGCTATGCACAGATCGATCCGGCGGCGCTGGCGGCACTCGAAGGGGTGGACCTGGTGCTGGGCACGGAATATAAAGGCCAGGTGGCCGAATATTTGGGCGATCTGCGGAAAAGCGGTCGGTGCGAAGTGGCTGTGACACGCTTCCAGGATATCCGGACGTTCCATCATTCCTGTTCCGGAGACGACCGGACGCGCCACTTCCTGAAAGTTCAGGATGGATGCGACTACTTTTGTACCTATTGCACGATTCCTATGGCCCGAGGTCGCAGTCGCAATCCCGGTATTGCCACGTTGGTTGCTCGGGCCCGTCAGGTGGCCGAGGATGGAGGCAAGGAGATTGTTCTTACCGGGGTAAATATCGGCGATTTCGGTCGTACGACAGGTGAAACCTTTTTCGGGCTTATCCGGGCTTTGGATGAGGTCGATGGAATCGAACGATTCCGTATTTCCAGCATCGAACCGAATCTGATTACCGATGAAATGATTCGTTGGGTCGCTGCGTCACGTCGTTTTGCCCCTCATTTTCATATTCCGTTGCAGGCCGGTAGCGACGAGGTGCTGGCGCTGATGCGCCGCCGGTACGATACAGCCTTGTTCCGTCATAAAATAGAACTGATTAAAGAGGTTATGCCCGATGCTTTTATCGGCGTGGACGTGATGGCCGGAATGCGGGGTGAGACGTCGGATCTTTTTGAAAAGAGCTATGATTTTCTGGCCTCTTTGCCGGTCAGCCAGCTACATCCGTTCACCTATAGCGAGCGGGCGGGGACGCAGGCGCTGAAGATTACGCCGGTCGTTCCCGTGCCGGAGCGGCATGAGCGTACGGCGCGGCTGGTGGCTTTGTCGGAGGAGAAACAGCGGACTTTTTATGCGGCTCAGGCAGGCTCTGTGCGCCGTGTTTTGTGGGAGCAGCCGACTTTGCCGTCCGATGGATCCGCTTCTCCGGAAAATGTTATGATGCACGGCTTTACTGAAAACTATATCCGTGTCGAACATCCTTATGTGGCCGAGTGGGTCAATACCTGCCGGCAGGTAAGAATCGGAACCCGTATCGGAACTTGCCACCAAGGGCTGATAATGCCGGGCGAGGATATGCAGGAAGATTGAATCAGAATAAAATGTATTGTAAAATAGCATGAAAATGAAACGTTTGTTTACTTTTGCCTGCCTGCTGTTGGCAGCATTGCTGGTCGCTCCGTCGCTGAAAGCGCAGTTATATGATTTGGTGGTCGCCAAAGACGGCACCGGCAACTATGACAATATTCAGGATGCCGTCAACGCCATTCGGGATTATAAGCCGGAGGGCCGTCAGCGTATTTTGGTGAAAAAGGGAGTTTATGAAGAGAAACTGGTAATTCCCAGCTATAAGACGAATATCTCTCTCATCGGAGAGGATAGGGATTCCACGATTATTGTCTGGCATGACCATGCGAATGTCATAGATCCGGCCGGCCGCAAGATCGGTACATTCAGAAGCTATACCGTATTGGTGAACGGGCCGGGTTTCGAGGCCGAGAATCTGACGATCTCCAATGATGCCATGACTTATCATAATCCGCTATGGAATGCCGACCGTAAGAATAATGCCGGTGTCGGTCAGGCTGTGGCCTTACACGTGGAGGGTGATCGGGCCGTCTTCCGTAATTGTCGTTTGTTGGGTTTTCAGGATACCGTTTTTAATGGAAATGAAGATAGCCGGCAGTTGTTTGTGGATTGCTATATCGAAGGGACTGTCGATTTTATTTTCGGGCCGGCTACCTGCTGGTTTGAGCATTGTCATCTACATGCCATTAGTAAGGGCTATCTGACTGCGGCATCGACTCCGGCACATCATCCGTATGGCTATGTTTTCAATCGATGCGTTATCACGACCGACAGCACTGTCGTCAATGAGCTGTTAGGCCGTCCATGGCGCAATTATGCCGCTGTGATTTTTAAAGAATGCGAACTGCCGGCGTCCATTCATCCGCGTGGATGGGACAATTGGCGGGATCCTGTCCGTGAGAAGACGTCCCGGTATCGGGAGTATCGTTGTTCCGGACCGGGAGCTGACCGGAGTCGGCGTGCTCCCTGGACGCGGGAACTCACTGATGCGGAGGCATCACAGGTTACCTTTGAAAATGTTTTCCGACAGGCAGAGAATATTTGGTATCACACGGCTCTTCCAATTTCTTTCCGGGAGGCAGTTGCGAGATATATGGACAGCCGGACGCGGTATGTCGGCGCTACGCTTGAAACTCCTGCTTCCGGTGTCGCCGCAACTGCTCCGGAGAATGAGGTAGAGCCGTTGCGCATTGTTCTGGATTCGGTAGATTGTACGACGTTTGTCGAATATGTTGCCGCCGAGCGCTTATCACGGGAAAAGGCCCATCCGGCGGATTCCGTATTCCAGCGTTTTGTGCAGGTATTGCGTTATCGTGACGGCCGCCGTGGCAATTACGCCACCCGATTGCACTATTTCAGCGATTGGATTGCCGACAATGTTGTCTTGGGGTTGGTTGAAGAGGTGACTGCGTCACTTCCTGGAGCTAGGACCCTGAAACAGCAGATTGATTTTATGACTGCCCACCGGCAGTTATATCCCCGGCTGGCGGCCAGCGACAGTTTGACCCGTGTTGTTCGGGCCGCAGAGCAGCGGCTGTCCGCCCAAACGTCATATTATGTGCCTGTAAGTAAGGTGGCCGGTATCCTTGATCAACTGGAAGAGGGCGACATCGTGGCCTTTGTGACCGATAAGAAAGGGTTGGACATCAGCCATGTCGGTTTTGTCTGGAATGGCGGTGAGGGCAAGGCCTTACTGCACGCTTCTTCCGCCGCTGGCTGTGTTACAGTCTCCGACCGGCTGGACCGGTATGCTAAAAAGCATCCGGCATGCAAAGGCGTGCGTATTTTGCGCCTGAAGTGTCGATAGGAGATTGGACAACGGCTCTTTTGAAAGATATACAGAACGTATCCGTGCCTGTCAGGAGGCGAATAAACTATTGTCGCGGGTATGCCGACGGAATTTTCCGGGCAGGCATACCCGCAGTCGTTATGGTGGGGCGGTCGATTGTACAAGAAACTTCCGGCCGGAATATGAAACGGGGATTTTTTTATGGGATAGCCGACCTGGTGCGTGTCTGCCTTGTAAGGCTGAAAATGGGATGCGGCTCATACTCCGGCTGCACTTTTTTATGAACAAAATATTAGGCTGTATAAAGTGTATTTCTCTTTATTTTATGGAAAAGTAGGACTATATAGTTCCTATGAACGATCTGAAAGATAATTTTTCTAAAAAAATAGCTGAATCTTGCGGCAAAGCAAGTATATTTGCAATATTATTATTTAATATTACATCTTATGGTGATTGGATATACAGCCGGTGTATATGATATGTTCCATATCGGACATCTGAATTTATTGAAGAATGCCAAGGGAATGTGTGACAGACTTGTAGTTGGCGTGACCACGGATGAACTTGTCGGTTACAAAGGAAAAAAATCTATCATACCTTTTGAAGATAGGGCTGAAATCGTGCGGTCCTGTTGCTATGTGGATGCTGTAGTTCCTCAGTCGGATATGGATAAATTGGCCATGTGCAAAAAACTGGGGGCCACGATTCTGTTTGTCGGTGATGACTGGTATGGTACGGAAAAGTGGAAAGATTATGAGAGTCAGTTTGCGCAGGAAGGTATCAAAATCGTTTATTTTCCTTATACCAAGCGGATTTCTTCAACCGCATTGTCGAACATTTTATCTCAGAATGCAGGATGACGAAACAATATCCTTCGGAGGCATTCTTATCTACGGAAGTAAGGTCGGGATATGAAGTGCCGGCAAAGATGAAAAAGCTGTGGGCCTGTCAGCTGGATTTGCTTCAGGAGTTGTTAAGAGTGTGTGAGAAATACGGGCTGTCAATTTTTGCTTATGGCGGGACATTGATCGGTGCCATCCGTCACCAGGGATTTATACCGTGGGACGATGATATCGATATGGCCATGTTGCGCGAGGACTATGACAAACTGCTCAGTGTTGCCGCCGATGAATTTAGGCATCCGTATTTTTTTCAGACGATTTACAGCGACGGGCATTACCCCCATCGTCATGCTCAGTTGAGAAACTCGGAAACGGCTTTCTATAAAACCTTACCGTTACGCGGAAAATTCAATCAGGGAATTTTCGTCGATATCATGGTTATCGATTATGTCCCCAGTTCTCCGCGTGCTTTTATCAAGCATATCCGCCGGCTCAAGAATACAAAGTTCAAACTGAAGATGACAACCAAAATCTGCAATCTTTTGCCGGAGAAATGTTACCGTTATTGCCGTCAGCATATCCCGGCACTTTCAGATGTGGAGGCATTCCGTCGGTATGAGGATCTGTTGAGAAGCGTAAAGGCGGAAGATACCTATCTTTGTTGTAAATTATGCCTTAACATGACCTCTCCTGTAAAACGAATTTCTAATTTCAAAGAGGTCAAGTGGGTCGATTTCGAATATATCAAAATGCCGATCCCCGTCGGGTATGATGAAATCCTCAGCGTGCGGTTCGGAGACTATATGAAACCCGTGATGGCCCCAAGCACTCATGGAAGAATGAATTTCGATACGGAACGCAGCTATCTTGAACTATCGGGAAAGTAGAGAAACGCCGTTGTGGCCGGAATCCGGAGGCCGGTTGTCTTATGACCGGCCTCCGGAGCCGGCGGTTGCACGGGATTGCGGACGTTAAAGATATCCGGGTCTTGCTATATATTCTTTGCGGTTGTCTTACGGTCGGGATCCATAAATATCCGGCTGAAGAAATGGGGAATCCGGGTCAGAGGAAGAAGAATACTGAGCAAGAGAAAGTATCCCCGCAGTTTGTAATATCTCTCCATGAGCCGCTCTTTCTTACATCTTTTGATGGCATCCCGAATCCATATCTTTTTTCTTTTTATCTTCTCGGAGAGTGACAGTTTTTGGTATAAGGCCCGGTGTTTCTCGTAGATGTAACGCACCGTATTGTTCCAGCCGTTGTATTTATTGGTAACACGTTGCCGGTCCTGCAGGTCGACACGGTATATACAGAGGATTTCATCGACAAAATAGAATGGTGTTGCCTGTGCTGCCCGGATTGTAAGTTCATAATCTTGCCAGAAAAGGATATCTTCGTCAAACATTCCTATGTCCGACAGCAATTGTTTTTCTGCAAGTACCAGGCTTGTCGTGCAACAGTTGATGGTGGTCAGGATTTTGCGGCTCAGGTCTCCTTGCCATTTTGCTTTGGGCAGGCAATTGCGGAATGAGGTCCCTTCCCTGCTGACAATTTCTTTTCTATATCCGCAATATACCAGTCCGCATTTTTTGGCCAGAATCAAATCGACCTGTTTTTCTATTTTTTCCGGAAGCCAATAGTCATCATCGTCCAGAAATGCGATCCACCTGCCTGTGGCGGCCCTTATCCCGATGTTGCGACCGTAGTTGGCGCCGCCTTTATGCGGCTGCTCGGAGATACGTATGTATTTCAGAGGAAGAGCAAGACAGTATTCTTCGGTTCCATCCGACGACGCGTCGTCAACGACGATACATTCTATGCTTCGGTATGTCTGGGACATGACGCTGTCGATGGCCCTTTTCAGAAGATCGAGCCTGTTGCGGGTTGTGATTATTACACTTACGGATTCCATAGGGTTGTGTTTATAGCGGGTTAATACATAGTTATAGGAATGTGCCGGAGGCGGAAATGGTGATATGGCAAACTGCATAAGCGCCGGTCAGGCCGATGCGGCCGACGTATTTTACTGAACGTGGTGCTGTCCGCGCCGGATTTGTATCGGGGAGGATTCCGTTGCATATCGAAAGAATGGTTCATGCAGAGCAAGAAAATGTCGTTTTAGGTTGAAAGATTTGCAAAGATAATATTAAAATTATAAATGAGGCCGTTTATTTTTGATATATTTTATTTCCGGGCTGCTGGTTACGTGGCCGGGCTGGAGGGTAAAGAACTTCGACTGAAATGACCGTGGTCAGGAATCCGGTGCGATCGGCAGTTGCTTTTCATGTGCTTTTTGCATTTCCTCTTTTGAAGAACATTTGTCGATTTAGTATGCTTCTTGGAAGTCTGTGTTTTGTTGAAATACCCATTCCGGCTATGGAAATGGCGGTGGAACGTAAAAGATTAAAATGGCAAGTGCCGGATATTCTCAAATATTAATTATATTTGCGGCCTATTATTAAAAAAATAAAAAAGATATTGGTTTAAAATGTTTTAGAGGTCCAAAGGGCTTGTCGGTCCGGATTGGCAAGGATAACATCCGTATCGGAACATGGGCCGGGGGGATTGCCAGGAGCAAGTTCCGACGGAACCGAAATCCGGTAAAGGCCCGCCATAGATTGGAGAATTGGACAGCGGAACCAAGAAAGAATAAAAACGTTATGAATTATTATATAGAAATTATTTCTCCCAATAAAGCGAAGAACGACGTAGATGCCATCGTCAGGGAAATGGGATTTATCAGTCTGACTCCCCGTCAGAAGCGTGGCGATGCGTTTTCCCGTTTCTGGACCAAGCTGGTCAGTATTTTCCGGATACTTACAGTGTTGAAGCGCGGCGATGTCCTGTTTTTGCAGTATCCCATGAAGAAGTTTTTCAGGATTTCCTGCATTTTTGCACATCTTAGACAGGCCAAGGTCGTTTCTTTAATTCATGATCTGGGGGCTTTTCGTCGTCATAAACTGACTCCCGAAGGCGAAAATCGTCTTTTAAGCAATAGCGATGTTCTCATCGTTCACAATGAAAGTATGGAAAAGTGGCTGCTTGACAAGGGATATACCAATAAGATCATCCGTTTGGGAATCTTCGATTATATCTCTCCCTCAGTTGCCCGTGATTACAGAGAACCGCATAGTCCGTGGTCGGTGATTTTCGCCGGTGGCCTTGGCGCATGGCGCAGCGGCTTCCTGTATGCCCTTGACAAGACACCGGCCAAGGGCTGGCAGATGAATTTATACGGTTCGGGTCTGGATGAAAAGATTCTGAGAAGCTGGAATTTCATCAATTACAAAGGCTGTCTCCCCTCCGATGAGCTGGTGGCCACCGCCGAGGGCGATTTCGGCCTTGTCTGGGATGGTGATTCCGTTGATCGCTGTTCCGGTAACTGGGGAGAATATCTGTTGATCAATAACCCGCATAAGACATCGCTTTACCTGCGCTGTAATCTGCCTGTCCTTATCTGGAGCAAGGCCGCCATTGCGCCGTTCCTGACCGCGCATAAGTGTTGCCTGACATTCGATTCTTTGGATGAGATCGAAGGGCTTCTTGCTTCGCTTTCCCGCGAGAGATATGCCGAATTGCAGCGAAATGCTGCTGCTTTAGGTGAAAAGGTCGGTAGCGGCTATTTTATACGCACGGCCTTGGCTGCCGCTTTTGAATATTTGCATTGATGTATGAAGAATATCCATATTGAGATCAATCCGGCTTATTCTCGATCCGAAGCTTCCATCCGCCGTTTGCCAGCCTCTTTTCAGGAGGGTAAGCTGATTTACCGGGGGCGGAACGAGGTCCGCTTTTTTGAAGATGCCGGCAGGACTTTTGTAGTCAAGCGTTATAAACGTCCTTATTTTCACCAGCGTTTTTTTTATACCTTCTTCGGTCGGTCCAAGGCCCGGCGGGCCTTCGATTATGCGCTTCGCTTGCGGACCTTAGGTATCGATACGCCTGAGCCTGTGGCATATATAGAGGAAAAGGATGGCTGCGGATTGTTCAGCATCGGATATTTTGTTTCCGGCTATGTCGCCGATGACAATCTCCGCTATCTGGAGCAGACCGTTTCTTCCGACCGGGCGGAAATCGTCAGCCGGTTTGCCGGCTTTCTTGCCGGTCTGCACGGAGCCGGTTTCCTGCATGGTGATTTGAACTTATCGAATATTCTGTGCCGTCGTGAGGCAGACGGAAGTTATCATTTTTGTATAATCGATATCAATCGTTCGCTTTGGGGCGCCTCCTTCTCCCGTTCTCAGTGCCTGAAGAATCTTTTGCGTATTACTCATGACCGGGCGTTGCTTGCAGAGATTGTCCGGGCTTATGCCCTGGTGCGTGGATGGGAGCCGGATTCATGTAGCCAGGAGGTATTGCGGCTGCTGGGCCGTTATGAAAACAAGCGGGAGAATCTCTATCGGCTTAAAATCCTGTTGGGATTGAAAAAGCGGGAGGCGCAGTAGCCCGGCGACGGCTTCCTGCGCCGTTGTCGCTTCTTTCGGGCTTCCCGGAATGGCCGATTATCGGATCAAGTGCCGTTTCTGCGTTTTTTTATGGGGTAAGAATCTTATGTTTTCCCTTTCCGGTATTGCGGGGCCTCTTCCGGACGTTGCAGATGCTTTCTGATATTTCGCAGCGGCGGCATTTTCTTTCGTCGGCAGTGCTTTCGCATATCACGGAACTACATTTGATGATGAAAGAGCCCTTCGGCGTAACGGCGGAAGGGCTGATATGAAGGGGAATGACGGCACCGGCAACAGATTATCCGTTCAACAGAGTGATGCCGTTCGGAGTTTTGATAATTTTCTGACTGCGGGTGCGCCGTCTGATCGCCAAATTATTTTCGATAGATTCTTTGGTTCTGTAGGGGCGTTTGTGGTCGAGATGCATAACGATGGCCGAATAGCGGATCTGGATCGGTTTTATGCCGAGGTTGCAAAGGCGTTCTCCGAATTCCCTATCCTGCCCGCCGTAATGCATATCCTGATTATAGCCGTTGATGGCAATGGCATCTTTACGCCAGCCTGAGGCATTGCAGCCGTTCCATGAGGCCCGTGCGGGAGTGATGAGATTCATCAGTCGGGCGTAGGCCGGACTGCGAAAGAGTTTGGAGAGCTTGAACGAGAGCGGTTGCCCCATGGACCGTAGCCAGCGGATTGAGAAAACTCTTCCCGTAGCGATGTCTTCATCGGTGACGGCAAGGCTGATGGGCATCGTCATTTTGAAATAGCCGCCCGACAGGAAGTAGCCGGGCCGGGCATATTTCAGATGAGTTTCTATAAAGTCTTCGCGGGGAATGCAATCCTGGTCGGTGAATATCAGATATTCGGATTCGGCAGCCACCAGCGCTTTGTTAAGTATTTCGGATTTTTGGAAGCCCCGGTCTTCCTGCCAGACATGTTTGATGGGGAGGCGGTCGCGAAAACTGTCTATGAGCTGCCGGGTATCGTCGCGGGAACCGTCGTCGGCAATGACGATTTCATCGGCCGGACGGGTCTGACTGCAATATCCGAGTAAGGTTTTCCTCAACCATTCCGGTTTATTGTAAGTGGAGATAATGATTCCTACTCTGTTGACGTTGGTGCTCATTTGGGTATGTGGTTATTTGATTTTATCGAACCCTTCGCCAAAAACGCCGTGGCAGAAACTTTGTGAAACCATAGCGTTGGGATCGATATTTTTGATGATGTTGAAAACATCCTGAGTCTCATATTTCCGCGCCAGTACCATGAGTACATTCACATCCTGTTTGGAATACCATCCTTTGCCGTTGAGGATGGTAACGCCGCGTTTCTTTTGCGTGTTGATGGCGTCGGCGATGGCTGCATAACGTTTGGAGATAATCAGGAACTGGACGGTCTGGCGCGTACCGTTGATGACATAGTCGCACATGGTGCTGGTCACGAGTATGAAGGCGACGCCGTAAACAATTTTCTCCATACTGCCGAAAAGAATATAGGAGGAACATACGATACAGATGTCGACAAGTTGCAGTGCACGGCCGAAACTCATCCGGAAATGTTTGGTCAGTAGTGCCACGATGATATCCGTTCCGCCGGTGCTGCCGTTGTGGGCGAAGACAATGCCAAGCCCTGCTCCGGCCATCATGCCGCCTATCATGACATGCATGAAGGTATCTTTTCCCGTGGTGATGAGCGGATGAGCCTCAAAGAAAGGCTGCAGTACGCCGACCATGGCTGACAGGATGGAAACGCCGATAATGGTGCGCCAGGTGAAAGTTTTAGTAAGACCGTGAAACGCTATCAGAAGCAGTACGGCGTTGATGCCCCAGATACTGATGGCTGTCGGAAATCTGAACGCATAAAAGAAAAGGGAGGAGATACCGGATACGCCGCCCATGACGATCTCTTCCGGAAGGATGAATGCTGTGTAGCCGATTGAATAGATTAGAATGCCGATTGTGATGAAAAGATAGTCTTTGATCTGCTGATTTATTCTTCTTTTAGCCACAATTTGGGAAAATTTATTCATTGCCGATCATATATTAAATTCCCGGAATTAAGAGGCAACGGTCTCTAAGAACCGGTGCGACGCTTAATTCCGGAAAAAATATCCTGGTTATAAAACGATATTGACGATGCGCTTGGGTACGACGATGATCTTCTTCGGTGTTTGTCCGTTTATCCATTTCTGGACCTCCGGATTGGCCAATACTGCCGTTTCGATATCGGCCGCGGCCATATCGGCCGGAAATTCCATTTTCAACCGAACTTTTCCGCTGAAGGAAACAGGATAGTTGACCGTACTTTCCACGAGGTATTTCTCTTCCAGCTTCGGCCATTGGGCATCACAGACGGTGCCGGTATGACCGAGGTGGTGCCACAGCTCTTCCGCGATGTGCGGAGCGAACGGTGCGATCAGGATAACGAGCGGCTCCAGTACGGAACGGCTGTCGCATTTCTGTTGCTGCAATTCGCTGACGGCGATCATGAAGGCCGGGATAGCGGTATTGTAAGAAAAAGTCTCGATATCTCCGGTCACTTTCTTAATGAGCTTGTGCAGCGATTTGAGAGAGGCGGCCGCCGGCTCTTTATCGGTTACGGCAAGCTTGTCGCCGTTAAAATACAGACCCCAGAACTTTTTCAGGAAACGGAAAGAACCGTCTATACCGGCTGTATCCCACGGCTTGGATTGTTCGATGGGTCCCAGGAACATTTCGTAAAGACGCAATGTGTCGGCACCGTATTTCTCTACCACGTCGTCGGGATTGACAACGTTGAACATGGATTTCGACATCTTTTCAACGGCCCATCCGCAGATGTATTTGCCGTCTTCCAGAATGAATTCGGCATCGGCATATTCCGGGCGCCAGTTTCTGAACGCCTCGATATCCAAAACGTCGTTGGAAACGATATTCACGTCGACGTGGATCGGCGTCGTTTCATATTGGGCCTTGAGACCGGAAGAGACAAAGGTATTGGTATCCTTGATGCGGTAAACAAAGTTGCTTCTGCCCTGAATCATGCCCTGGTTGACGAGTTTCCTGAACGGTTCGTCTTCGCATACCGCGCCGAGGTCGTAAAGGAACTTGTTCCAGAAGCGGCTGTAGATCAGGTGACCGGTAGCATGTTCGGAGCCGCCGAGATAAAGATCTACGTTACGCCAATATTCATCGGCTTCGCGGCTGACAAGTGCGCTGTCATTGTGTGGATCCATGTAGCGGAGGTAGTAGGCGGAGGAGCCGGCGAAGCCCGGCATCGTGCAAAGCTCCAGCGGGAAAATGTTTTCGTTGTCGATGAGGTTTTTGTCGACCACTTTGCCCTGTTTTTCATCCCAGGCCCAGAGGGTAGCGTGTCCCAGCGGCGGTTCGCCGGTTTCGGTCGGCTTGAAGTCGGAAACTTCCGGCAATTCAAGGGGAAGGCTGTCGTTAGGGATCATATACGGCATGCCGTCCTTATAATATACGGGGAACGGTTCGCCCCAATAGCGCTGGCGGCTGAAGATCGCATCGCGGAGACGGAAATTGACTTTCACGCGGCCGATACCTTTTTCAGTAACATAGCGTTTGGTGGCAGCAATGGACTCTTTTACGGTCAGTCCGTTGAGATTCAGTTCGCCGTTGGCTGAATTCATCATAATGCCGTCTTTGGCATCGTAGCTGCTTTCGCTGACATCCGCCCCTTCGATAAGCGGAATGATGGGGAGATTGAAGTGACGGGCGAAGGCATAGTCGCGGCTGTCATGGGCGGGCACGGCCATGATGGCGCCGGTGCCGTAGCCGGCAAGGACATATTCGGAGATCCAGATCGGGATGTTTTCTCCCGTAAGGGGATTGACGGCGTATGCACCGGAGAAGACTCCGGTCACGGTGCGATCGGCCTGACGTTCGCGTTCGGTTTTCCGTTTGGCAGCGTCGAGATAGGCCTCAACCTCGGCCTTCCGTTCCGGCGTCGTGACTTGATGTACATACTTGCTTTCAGGGGCAAGCACCATGAAGGTGACACCGAAAATGGTATCGGCACGGGTCGTGAAAATCGTGAAAACGACATCCGATCCGGCAACTTTGAACTGCATTTCGGTTCCTTCACTTCTACCTATCCAGTTACGTTGTGTCTCTTTGAGGCTGTCGCTCCAATCTATCTTGTCGAGGCCATCGAGTAGGCGCTGGGCATAGGCCGATACACGGAGACACCATTGACGCATCAGTTTCTGCTCAACCGGATAGCCGCCACGCTCCGAAACGCCGTTGACGACCTCATCATTGGCCAAGACGGTGCCTAATTTCGGGCACCAATTGACCATTGTATCGCCTAAGTAGGCAAGCCGGTAATTCATGAGGGCCTGTTGTTGCTCTTTTACGCTCATGGCGTTCCATTCGGCGGCAGTGAACGTCTGTTCTTTTCCGCAGGCGGCATGGATACCGGCAGTACCGGTCGCAGAGAACCTTTCTGTCAGTTTTTCAATAGGAAGTGCTTTGTCGGCATCCTTATCGTAGTAGCAGTTGAACATTTTCGTGAATGCCCACTGCGTCCATTTGTAATAGTCAGGTGTGCAGGTGCGAACTTCACGGTTCCAGTCGTAACAGAACCCGATCTTATCCAGCTGTTTGCGGTAGCGGCCGATATTGCTGGCGGTTGTGATGGCCGGATGCTGTCCGGTCTGGATAGCGTACTGTTCGGCAGGCAGTCCGTAAGAGTCATAGCCCATCGGGTGCAGTACATTATAACCGCAGAGGCGCTTGTAGCGGGCGAAGATATCGGAAGCTATATAACCGAGCGGATGGCCGACATGCAGGCCCGCACCGGAAGGGTAGGGGAACATGTCCAAGACATAAAACTTGGGGCGGGTCGGGTCAATGTCTACCCGATAGGTCTGATTTTCCACCCAATAACTTTGCCATTTCCGTTCGATTTCTTTGAAATTATAGTCCATTTTATTAATAATGTGTAAATATTCTTATTTGAGGCGGTGCAAAGATAGTGATTTATTTGATTTGGTCTTGTTTGAGAACGGAATATCAGCCGGTGAACTGATAAAAAACGGCTGGAAAGCGGGGTTTCTTTCTGGAAAATGAAAGATTGCGGTCGTGAAGAATAACGGAACCGGCAACCGGCGGGAAAATTGCAAAAAAATATTCCGGCAAGGTTATTTGCCGGAATGACGGGCGGGCAGAGAGTGTTACCGGGTCGGTCTGCAAGGGAAATCGGAAGGCGGCCGGAGTCCCGGTCACCCGGCTAATTCTCTCATGAGTCGGTGCATGCGCTCTTTTGTGTAAAGAGTGGTCAGGATTTCCCGGTTTTTCGACCGGATATTTTCTTCCAAAGGCGTGTCTATGTCTGCCTGCGAGATCTTTTCGAGTTCAAAGACGGTCAGGCCATGACTGTGGGCCCATTCATAGACCGGATTGACGGATGAAAGGAACACTTTGGCGCCCAGATAGAGTGCGACGATGATATTTCCGATCGCCTCCTGCCGCCAGTTGCCGAACAGTGCGATGCCGATGCTGGCCTGCAGGCGGTTATAGTCTTCTAACGGCATGAACTTCAGCAATGGGGTGAAGTTTGTGCCGAAAAGATCGCGGCCGGTTTGCATGACCGGTTTTACATATTGTTTTTTTACCGAATAGCTCAATGGAACGATCACTTTGCGGGTACCGATATCCAATCTGGAAAGGATGTTCATGACGTATTCGTGGTTGTTGGTGGCAGAGGCCGAATTGCCGATCATGATATCGTTGCCGGTGACGCTACTGTTTATCAGGTCGGCGCCTAAAATGACATCCAGGGGATAGTAGAAGAAATCTTTCCAGGGTTTGACGCTCAGTTCAGGGTAATATTTGAGCAGGTACTGGTAGTCATTGTCAGTGGTATCGGTTACGATATAATCGATTTTGTTCCGAATGAAGCGAACGGTCTGTTCTGCCTTCCGTCTTTTCTGCCATCTTTTGAAGGGAGCCCATAGTTTTTTCCATCCTCCGTTGTTACGTTTGTAAAATGAGGTCGACGGATCGACCATGCGGAATCCTTTCGGGGCCAGAAGTCTGTTGTACAGATCGAAACCCCAGATGATCCAATAGACCTTGGCTCCGTTCAGTTCCAGCCTGTTGATGATGTTCATTTTGCGGCGATTCAGCGCATGGATATAGACTTCGTTGAAGGAGAAGGAGCCTTTTTGCTTCAGGAACTCTGTCCGGGAGAGAACATTATCCCTTTTTTTGACCCATTTGAATGTTCCGATCTTATTGGCAACGACAAAAAGGTTTTCGCCGGGGAAAACCTCATCGAACATGTCGATGGTCCGATTGATTATTTTTTCGTCATTGAACAGATGAAGTTTCATCGGCGGGATTGATAGAAGGTTCGGATTGTTTGGGAGATGTAAACGGCCTGTTCGACCGACAGATCATAGAACAAGGGGAGTCTGATCAGGCAATCCGTGTATCGGTCGGCTTGTGGCAGATCGCCCCCGTCCCAGCCGCGAGTGGCGGCAAAGGTGCTTTTGTGCAGGCTTAGATAATGGAAAACCGCGTGGATGCCCTTCTCTTTCAGATAGGCAATCAGTTCGGTACGTTCCTTCGGGGTGCTGCAGATCGCATAAAAGGCATGGGCGTTATTGGTGGCATAGTCGGGAACAACGGGAAGCGTCAGATGCCCGATGCCTTGCAGATGCTCGTGATAGGTGTTCCAGATGGTTTTGCGTTTATTCTGGATCTTGTCCATTTCTTCCAGTTGGGCCCATAGAAAGGCCGATACGTATTCCGCCGGCAGAAAGGAGGAGCCTGTATCCACCCAGCCGTATTTATTGATTTCGCCTCGGAAGAATTCGGCCCGGTTGGTACCCTTTTCCCACAGGATTTCGGCCCGTTTGATGAACTTCGGCTCGTTGACTACCAGCATACCGCCCTCTCCGCACTGAAGGTTTTTGGTTTCGTGGAAAGAAAAAGCGGCCAGATGACCGATGGTTCCCAGCGGCCGGCCTTTATAAAAACTGTCGACGGCCTGGGCAGCGTCTTCGATTACCAGAAGATTGTGGCGGGCGGCAATGTCCATGATGGCGTCCATGTCACAGGCTATACCGGCATAGTGAACCGGTACGATGGCACGGGTGCGAGGGGTGACGAGCGCCTCCAGTCGGGTCTCGTCAATGTTCGGATTGTCGCTCCGGCTGTCGGCGAATATGATTTTTGCGCCTTGACGGACAAACGCTAGGGCCGTGGAGACAAAAGTATAAGAGGGAACGATAACTTCATCGCCCGGTTGGATGTCGGCCAACATGGCGCACATTTCCAGCGCGTCTGTGCAAGAGGTCGTCAGCAGGCACTTCCCTTTGCCGAACCTGTTTTCAAAAAATGACTCGCAGCGACGTGTAAATTCTCCGCTGCCGCAGGTTTTGCCGGCTGCCAGGGTCTGGGATATATAGTCGGTTTCTTTCCCCGTGAGGTAAATTTTGTTAAAAGGTATTGTTTCCATGTATTTTTTACGGCCGATTGATGACCGGCGGCAAAAATAATGAATATATTATTAATATTGTCCATAATCCTTTTAAAAAATACTTGTGACCGCTTTAAATGGAATGTTTCTTACATTCTTGTCATGGATATATTGAAAAAATGAAAGGGTAATAAGATTGTTGTTTGGGGGCGGCCGACGTCGGCGGCCGGTAGCCGGAGGCTTTGCGCCCTTTCCGGCTGTGAAGGAATGGGGATGGCGATAGGGAGAAACGGTCGCCGCATGGCAGTAAGCGCCGGAAACAGCATTGCCGCTCGTTCCAGCAAAACAGGAACGGGCGGCAATGGCGATGGAAACGGTTATTTTTGTTCGTAAACCTCTTTCAACACACTTTCCTGGACCATATTCAGCAGATGCGGGTCTATACCTGCCGATATGAGGTCGTCGAAATCCTGGGCCATGTTGTGACTATAGTCTTCGAGGCTCCATTTTTCGGGCATGTCCAGACTTTTCAGATAGCGTCTGATGGCTTCGCCGATGTCGTTGCGTTGCAGGGCGATATGTCCGGCGTTCAGCCAGGCCTGGGCGGAGCCTCTGTGATGCAATACTTTGGCGATGTAGCGTTCGGCTTGCCGGTTGTTGCCTGTGAGTAGTGCGCACCAGGCGATAGCTTGTTCCACTTTGGGATTCCCTTCCTTTAAAATGTCGGCTTTGAAGAGCAACGGGAGAGCTTCCGCAAATTCCTTTTGCTGGATGAAACATTGGGCGGTGTCGGTGAGCAGGTTCAGTTGATTCGGGAATGCCTGCAGAGCTTCCTGTAGGAAGGGAATGGCAGCCCGGCAGCGTTTCCTGCGGATGTAGAAGTTGGCCAGGTATCGGAGTGTCCATTCCTTTTGAGGATATAGCAGGTTGCATTCTTCAAGAATTTGTTCTGTCAGCAAGTCGTCGGGGATTTGCTGATGGTCGGCGGCAAAGGCCAGCTTCTGTAACGTGGGTTCGCTGCGGTCCTGATTGTAGAGCAGTTTGAAAGCGGAGACCGCATCTTCATAGCGTCGTTTGCGGAACAGATATTCGGCGATGATCCGCAATGCGGATGGCGAACGGAACCAGTCGCCGACGGCTTCGGAAAGAAATAGACGGATGTCATTGTCGAAGGGATTTCTGAAATCTGCGTGGCGGGGATTGAGGGTGAAAAAGCGGTAGAGGTCGTGCAGATAACACCGTGAAAGATGCTCTGCCTGGCCGTTCCCGGCCGGACGGGAACCGTTTTGCCCGTCGTATTCCTCTTTCTGGGAGCGGATCACTTCGGTCAGCATCTTTCGTTGCGCTTCCGGTATATTATTGAAGGACAGGAAAAAGGAATATTTGTCGGAACTGCACAGAAAAGACAGCTGTTCAAACAGTTCTGCCATGGGCTTGAGATCGGGATTGTTTTTCCATTGCCGTGCTACGGCACTGTGCTGCGGTGTGTAGGGCAACAGCCAGTTGCTGAGCTTGTAGAAAAATGGAAAGTGTTTCATCCCCACGAAGGTGTTGAGCATGATGTCGGTACCCTCCTGTTGCAGATGGCCTATTTTCTGCAATTTTTTACCGAGCCCGGATTTCCGGATCTGTTCTTCCCATTCCGGGTTGAGGGCCTCGGCCGTCTCTTCATTTATTTTGAGGGGAGTGTTTTGCCGTAAAGAGTGCTTTTGACGTAGATCGGCGGAGATGCGCCGCAGTTCGGGGGTGATTTCCTCTTCTATCTGCTGCTTGACGCGTCCGGCCTCCTGCGACTGGAATATTTGCAGTTGCAGTGTGAGAAGGGGGGAGGTGCCGTCCTCTTTCAGGTACATGTTTCTCAGACGGGAAATCCGTTGGCGGAGTGCGTCGTTTCGGCTGAATCGTTTGGGAAAGGTAGAAAGTAGCAGTGCCAGTCCCACCCAGGCCCGTTGCTGCAGCGCCTGGGGTTGGACCGGTTCGATGCAGTCGAGAAGCAGGTGGACTTTGGCTGTGTCGAACCATTGCAGCAGATTCAAGGTGAGTGCTGAAATGAATAGTTCCCGCTGGTGCGGCAATACGCACTCGGTGACGAGCAGTTGCCGGGTGACGAGCAGGTCGTTCTCTGTATAAGGAAAGTTGGTCCAGATGGCATAAAAAAGCTGTTCGGCTACGACTTCCATCGGGGTAGTATCGGCCATGGAGTCGCCGGAGGCTGCAATCTGGTCGCAGAGTCGCGTCTGGAGAGTTTGTAGCAGATGGATGGTCGAATATTCTTGCGCCCATGACTGCACCTCTTTCCGCTTGCTGTAATATATCGACTGCGAGGCGGATTCCGCCAACCGGTCCGCCAGCCGGTTGTTCAGCAGGAATGCTTCTTCTGTCAGCTGGCTGCGCATCTCCTCCCGTTGCGGATCTTCCGCTCCTCGTTTGAAATAATCCAGTAGGTAGCCGTAGGCGGAGAGCTTGGAAGAGGCTTCCTCGACGATGTCCCACAATTCGGCCGTCTTGGCCTCCTGGATGATTCTGGTCAATGCTGCATAGAGGCGGTCGTATGACAGCATATACTCTATGCTTTCGTGTAGCAAAGATATATCTTTCGGTTTCATTGCGGCAAATGTACGAAAAAAACGGAAATATTGAGGGTTCTACCGGTTATAACATATTTTTCGGGGCGGAAGTCTTTCTTTGTGACAGATTTGATGTGAAAAATAGTAAAATGTCTCTATATTGCGGTTTTGTCGGAAGACTTTTGAGGCGAGAGGATGAAAAATATTATCTTTGCAGCCGGTTTTTTTGTTTTTATGAGTATGATTGGAACGGATATGTCGGCCGTCCGGCGGTTTTCAAAATGGGGAGAGCGCCTCGGCTGTCTCCTGAAGGAATCAGGGTTGACCATGGCGGCGGCCGAGAGTTGTACGGGAGGAACTATCGCCTCTATGATGACCGCCGTGGCCGGATCTTCTGCCTATTTTAAGGGCGGCGTGGTCTCTTATGCCGTGGAGGTGAAGACCCGGTTGTTAGGAGTGGACGTTTCGGCCGGCGTGGTGTCGGAATCGGTAGCACGGCAGATGGCCGAAAAGGTGGCGGCCCTGTTGGATGCCGATTGTGCGGTGGCTACTACCGGTGTGGCGGGGCCTGCCGGAGGTTGTGTCGGGAATCCGGTCGGGACGGTCTGGATTGCAGCCTATTATAAGGGGAAATCCGTTGCCCGGAAACATCTTTTTACAGGCGATAGGGAGATGGTGATTTTGCAAGCTGCAGATGTCGCTTTATCTCAAATGAGCTCGTTTATTCAGGAGGAATCGCAAAAAAAAGATTAATACATTTGGAAGTTTGCAAAAAAAATAGTTATTTTGCGCTCCGTTTTAAAGGTGTCGATGTTATGCGCTCTCGATGACGGTTTGATGCAGTCCGTCGGAAAGGAAAAATAGCGGAGACTGAAAACAAGCAAATAAACAAATATATATAAACAATGTCTAGGATTTGTCAGATCACAGGTAAGAAGGCAGGCCACGGAAACAATGTTTCCCACTCAAAGCGCCGGACAAAGCGTTTGTTTAATGTGAACCTGCAGTTGAAGAAATTTTATGTTCCGGAGTTAGATGACTATGTATATCTCAAGGTCTCAACTGCCGGTCTGCGTACTATTAACAAAAAGGGTATTTCTGCCGCATTGAAAGATGCAGGTTATGTACTCTATTAATTTGATTAGAAAGAGAAGCAGCTATGGCAAAGAAAGTTAAAGGCAACCGCATTCAGGTAATCCTTGAATGTACTGAGCAGAAAGAAAGCGGTGTTCCGGGAATGTCTCGTTATATCACAACCAAGAACCGCAAGAATACGCCCGAACGTCTTGAGTTGAAGAAATACAATCCTTATCTCAAGAAATATACACTTCATAAGGAAATTAAATAATTTCGGAGGATTTGAACTATGGCAAAGAAAACCGTCGCATCATTGCAAAAGGGAGAAGGTCGTACTTTCTCAAAAGTTATCCGTATGGTCAAGTCTGAAAAGACCGGCGCTTACATTTTCGAAGAGGAAATGGTTCCGAATGACAAAGTGAAAGAGGCTTTGGCAAAATAAATTGTCTCAGATTCTTTTAAAGATATGAAAAGTGCAATGTTCATCAAATGAACATTGCACTTTGATGTTTTTGGAGGCGATTTTCGTCACGGGCGGTAAACTAATGAGACCGTTACATATTTCTCTTGCAATTTTTTTTGTATCTTTGCCTTTAGAATCGGGTTCACTTTCCGGAATGCGAAGCTATTTGCTTCCGGATGAGTTTTCTCCGGGATCGGAAATGTTAACAAATTCATTGATATCACAATGGGATTTTTCAATTTTTTCAACAAAGAGAAAAAGCAAACGCTCGACAACGGCCTTGATAAGACCAAGCAGAGCATTTTCGGCAAGATCGCTCATGCGATTGCCGGTCGTAGCAAGGTCGATGACGACGTGCTGGATAATCTTGAAGAGATATTGGTGACTTCCGATGTCGGCGTCGAGACAACGTTGCGTATTATCAAGCGTATTGAGGATCGCGTGGCTCGCGATAAGTATGTTGGCACAGCAGAATTGAACAACATTTTGCGCGAGGAGATCTGTGCGTTGCTGGCCGAGAATGAACGCGAGGAACTGGAGGGTTTTAATGTTCGTGCCGGTGTGAAACGCCCTTATGTTATTCTTGTAGTGGGTGTGAATGGCGTCGGAAAAACAACGACGATCGGTAAATTGGCCTATCAGTTCAAAAAAGCCGGCAACAAAGTGATCTTAGGGGCTGCAGATACCTTCCGCGCTGCCGCAATAGACCAGTTGCAGATATGGGGCGAGCGTGTCGGCGTTCCGGTTGTAAAACAACAGATGGGTAGCGATCCTGCCTCGGTGACTTATGACGCCGTGAGCCATGCGGTTTCGGAAAACGCCGATGTGGTGATCATCGATACGGCAGGAAGACTTCATAACAAAGTCGGGCTGATGAATGAATTGGGAAAGATCAGGAAAGTCATCGGCAAGGTTATTCCCGATGCGGAACCGGAAGTGCTTCTCGTGCTTGACGGATCGACCGGTCAGAACGCTTTTGAGCAGGCCAAACAATTTGCTGCCGTTACGGATGTCACGGCTTTGGCCATCACTAAGCTGGACGGTACCGCCAAGGGTGGTGTAGTGATCGGCATCAGTGACCAGTTGAAGACACCTGTTCGTTATATCGGTCTCGGTGAAGGAATGGAGGATCTTCAGGTCTTTAATAATCGTGCATTTGTAGATTCTCTCTTTGGAAAGTGAGTAGGAGTATTTAGAATTTCAGCCGTTTTATGATAAAAAACAGAATAGACTTGATCACGTTGGGCTGTTCGAAGAACTTAGTCGATTCGGAACGTCTGATGGGGCAGTTGGCCGCGTGCGGATATAAGATGTACCATGATCCCGAAGAGGTGCATGGAGAAATAGTCATTGTGAATACCTGCGGTTTTATAGGGGATGCCAAGGAAGAAAGTGTCAACATGATCTTGGAACTTTGCGAGGCAAAGAAACGTCGTCGTATCGGGAAGATTTTTGTTATGGGCTGTCTTTCGGAGCGTTATCGTGAAGAATTGAGGGCGGAAATTCCGGAAGTGGATGCGTTTTATGGAAAATTCGATTGGCGAAAGATTGTGGAGCATCTTGGTCATAAGTGGGATGATTCATTCAGGGCCTCCCGCTTTCAGACTACTCCTGCGCATTATGAATATATTAAAATTGGCGAAGGTTGCAATCGTCGCTGTGCCTATTGTGCTATTCCATTGATTACCGGAAATTATAAGTCGCGCTCGATAGAGGCTATTGTGTCCGAGGTCGAGGGTTTTGTCAGCCAGGGAGTTCATGAATTTCAGCTGATCGCTCAAGACCTGACGGGTTATGGCCATGACCTTTATGGCCGTTATAATATCGCTGAGCTGGTAGAGCGTTTGGCCCAGCTGCCCGGTGTCGAATGGTTGCGTTTGCATTATGCTTATCCGACACATTTCCCTTACGATTTGTTGCCGGTCATGGCCAAGTATCCGAATGTATGTAAATATTTGGATATAGCCCTTCAACACGTGGCGGATGGTGTCCTGACGAGGATGTTGCGTCATGTCAGCCGGGAAGAAACCGAAAAACTGCTTGCCCGGATTCGTGAAGAGGTGCCGGGTATTCATCTCCGCACGACTTTGATGGTCGGTTTTCCTGGTGAAACCGATGAAGAATTTGCAGAATTGCTTGATTTTGTCAGGCAACAGCGTTTCGAACGTATGGGAGCTTTTGCCTATTCGGAAGAAGATGGAACTTATGCGGCTAAAAACTACGCTGATGATGTTCCTGCCGAGATCAAGCAGCAGCGGCTCGATATACTGATGGCTGCACAGGAAGAAATATCATTGGCGGTGGGTGAACAGAAAGTGGGGCGGACCTTGCGTGTCATTATAGACCGTTTAGATGGCGATTATTATGTCGGCCGCACGGAATTCGATTCTCCAGAGATCGATCCTGAGGTTCTGATTCCGGCATCGGAAGGTACATTGGAAACAGGTTCTTTCTACAATGTAAAGATTCTTTCCGCCGAGCCTTATGAATTGATCGGCACGATTCTTTGACTGGCTTTTTTCAGAAGAGGTGAAGGAAAAACTTCGATTTTAAACGCTGCTTTTTCTCGGATACATCGTATTTTTTACTATTCCGGCATCGTGATGTTTCAACTTTGTGCATTTTGGAGAGCCGGATTTAAATTAATCCTTATCTTTGTTCCGCATCTTTGTCAGTCAAAGGTGTATCATGAACACAGATAAGGAATAATTTTATATGAGGCGGCATTTCCGGATTTATTTTTGGGTAATGATATTTTTTGTGGTCCTGCTTAGTGTAAGAGGGGCCGAGAATACAACTTTTCGTTTCTCTCAGTTTACGACAGCAGAGGGTCTTCCGAACGGGATGGTGCGTCAGACCTTGCAGGATGCGGAAGGTTTTATGTGGATTGCGACATTTTATGGCCTTTACCGCTATGACGGGTACGAGGTACGGCCTTTCAAGACCATAGAAGAAGTTCCGTCTGCGGCGTATAGCAATGATATCATCTGTCTGGCCGAAGATTCTGCCAGGAATCTGTGGATCGGAACCCAGAACGGTCTGCTGCGACTGGACCGGAATCGCAAACATGTGCGGCATTACCGACTGCCTGATGTCGACAAGCAACGTGTCAATAGTCTGTGTTTTTCCCGCACCGGACAATTGTACGTCGGTACTATCCGGCGACTGGCTCGTTTTGATTTCATAGGAGATAGTCTGATTGTGCTTTCTTCCGGAAAATTGGCAGAAGAGGTTCCGGAGGTGATGAATGTCCAAAGTATTTATGAAGATAAATGCGGAGATATATTGATCGGTACGTGGCGGCAGGGTTTATTCCGTTATTCGCCATTCACTAAAGAATTTGTGCGGCAACGGGCTTTTTCTTCCCGGGAAACGGTACTTGATATTCTGGAAGATAGTAGGGGTGGCATGTGGATGGCGACCGATGGCAGCGGATTGCTGAAAGTAGAGACCTCTTCCGTTTATCGGCAATTGGAAATCGTGGAGCGTTATTTGACAACGCCTGAAAATCCGCCGGTTTCTTCCTCTCCGGTTCCTGTCGTCTCTTTAGCTGAGGATCCGGCTACTCATACTTTATGGATAGGGACTTTGGAGAATCTGCTATGCATGAATCTGGACAAGGAAGGAATATTTTCTGCACCGGAAGATGCATTATATGGTCCGGTTCCTTCTATCAGGGATATTTCAGACTTATCAATGAGCCGCAATGGCAGTTTGTGGATTTCTACCGAGCGAGGAAACGGTATTTTTATTATCGAGAAGGCTCCCGATTTGTTCTTTAGGAAGATGGATTTGCAAGGAAATGCCGTTGCAGCACCCGAACATGTGCAAAGTATATGTATCGATAGTGCCGGCGGGTGCTACGTCGCTGTTGGTAAAAATTTAGAATATTATAAAGATGGCGAGTATTCGGTGATCCGTCATTCTCAAAATATCCAGCATCTTTCTTCGAATCGTGCAGGCACTGAAATTTTTGTGCCTTTTGTCGGATGGGGAATTATCCGTGTTCGCGATGGTAGAAAAATCGCGACATATCGGCGTGAAACGGATGATTTTTTACCCAGTAACCATGTTTATGCTCTTCATGAAGATTACTGCGGAAATCAGTGGGTCGGAACGGACCGTGGTCTCGGTGTCCGTTATGCCGATGGGCGGGAGTTTAGATTATTTGGTCTCGACTCTTTACTTTCTACAGAGATCATTACGATCGCAGAAGATCGAAACGGGGCCCTGTGGTTGGCCACCACAGCCTTTGGTGTAATCAGAGTAACAGGAGGAGCGTTCTCCCAGGATTCTATCGTTTGTCGGCAATATTGTTTTACCGATGGCAGTTTACCCATAGGAATGCCCCTTTGTTTTTTCACCGGCACATCGGATGGTACTTTTTGGCTCGGCATGGATGGCGGGGGGCTTTGCCGGTACGATACCGTCGCCGACCGATTTTATTCCGTTCATTCCGATTATAATTTACCCGGTGATATGGCGGCTTGTATTGAGGCGGACGATTACGGCAATCTTTGGATAGGAACTAACGCCGGGCTTGTTCGTTTATCCCTTTCTTCCGAGGGAACACCGACTGGCTTGCGCGTATTCACTATCGCCGATGGTTTGATCGATAACTTTTTCTATCCGAATGCTTCCTGCCGCCATGATGGAATACTGTATTTCGGTTGTGGCAAAGGACTGATCTATTTTTCCCCTTCCGATATGATTTCGCAGTCTTCAGCCGCGCCATTGGTCTTTACCGATATCCAGATCGGCGAGACCAGTGCGGAGATATGCTTTGCCTCTCTTGAATTCCGTCGTCCGAAAATCATTCAATACGCTTACCGTCTTCATGGATACGATGACGGGTGGCGTCATGTCGATGCCGCCCATCGGAAAGCGGCATACTCGGATTTGCCGGCCGGTTCATACACCTTCGAACTCAAGGCCACGGATGAAAATGGAGTTTGGGGGCCACCGATACAGTTGGAATTGACCATAAAAGGAGCTTTCGGCCTATGGATAAAAGTTTTTGGACTGGTGCTTGTCATTGCTTTATCATTGGCAGCAGGTATTTTTCTTTTGATCCGACACAGACAGAAACGGGCTGCGGCTTTTGTCGGGAAAAATCTTTCTTTGGATATCGTGTTGCCGGTCGACGGATCGGCGGATGAAGATAAACGCTTCCTGCAGGCTGCTGCGGAATGTGTGAACCTCCATTTGTCTGACGCGGACTTCGATGTCAATCGTTTTGCAGAGGAGATGTCCATGAGCCGGAGCACTCTTTACAATCGCATGAAGGAATTGTCGGGCATGAATCCGCTTTCCTTTGTCCGGATCATGCGCCTCAAGGCCGCGGCCCGTATTCTGGAAGAGCAGCCGGATATTCGCATCGTGGAGTTGGCGGTTCGCGTAGGTTATAATGATCCGAAGTATTTCTCTTCATGCTTCAGAAAAGAATTTGGAAAAGGCCCGACAGAATATGCCCAGGATGCGGGAAAAGGTTGAAAAATTGCCACAAAGAGGTCGAAAAATCACTTTTCGACCTCTTTTGTGAATACTTTGCCGGAGCTCCTTACTCTATTGCCTACTTTTGTCCACGCAAAATAAAATATAAATATCATGACAAAGAAGTCGTTTATAATGTCGTGGATGCTTGTCGCTTTCTGGATGATGGTGCAGGCAACAGCCGCTCGCTCTCGTTCGGTTCAGTTATTTAATTTCGACTGGAAGTTTCATGCCGGCGACGCGGAACATGCTTTCGCAAGAGACTATGATGACGCCGGCTGGCGCATGCTGGATTTGCCCCATGACTTTCAGATCGAACAGCCGTGGACGGAATCTGCCGGCGGGGCCAGAGGCTTTAAGGCTATGGGAAAAGGCTGGTATCGCAAAACCTTTAAAGCCGATTCCTCATGGCAGGGCGGACGGGTCTTGCTGGACTTTGAAGGTATTATGCTACTCGGGGATGTCTGGGTGAACGGGCAGAAAGTGGCCAGTACCGATTACGGTTATCTCGGCATGGAGGTGGATATCACTTCGCTGTTGGATTTTGAGGGTGACAATGTCGTGGCCGTATGTGCCTCGACTGGCAAAAAGGGAGGATCGCGTTGGTACACCGGGGGCGGTTTGTACAGGAATGTCCATCTGGTCGTGAAAGATTCTACCGCGATTGCCCGCCATGGAGTTTTCATCACGACCCCAACGGTCAGTTCCCGGCAGGCAGAGGTTTGTATTCAGGTCGAAGTGGAAGGATTGCGCCATAAACGGGGCGATGTCGGCATTGAAGCCCGTATTTTCGCGCCCGATGGAAGTCCGGTGGCAGAAACGAGTGTTCCCGCCGTCACGAGAACGAAGTTAAAAAACATCGAAATGCCCCTACCTGCGGCTGTGGTGGCAACTCCGCAGTTGTGGTCATGCGATGCACCGAATCTTTATACCGCCGAGGTCCGGCTGGTGCATCAGGGACGGGAGATAGACCGGATAACTGAAACGTTCGGTATCCGTTCGGTAGAATATTCACCGAAATTCGGTCTTAAACTCAATGGCGAGAAAATTTTTCTGCAAGGTATTGCCAATCATCAGGACCTCGGAGCCATGGGAGTCGCGGCCTTTGAGCGATCCATCGAGCGGCAATTCAGGCAGATGAAGGCTTTCGGATTCAACCATATCCGCTGTTCTCATAATCCCTATTCTGAAACCTTTTATGCCCTGGCCGACAGATATGGAATCCTGGTGGTTGACGAATTGGTCGATAAATGGAGCGATGAATCCTATTGGGGTGGCCGCAGACCGTTTATGCAGATGTGGCCGGAGCTGATAACGGAGTGGGTGAAGCGCGATAGAAATCATCCATCGGTCATTCTTTGGAGTCTGGGTAACGAGTTGCAGATGCGGGAAGATCTGGCGGGCTATCCGACCGGAGACTGGGGCGTGACGACCTATCGGATTTTCGATACCCTGCTCAAACGCTATGATCCGACTCGCAAAACTACCGTGGCCATGTATCCCGCCCGTGCCGGAGCGATCAACCGTAAAGACCGAGGTTTTAACGGTAATTTCACTCCGCCGGAACTTTCCCTTGTCACCGATATTGCGAGCTACAATTACCAGTTCGAAGCCTATCCGAAATACCTCGAGTATAAGCCGGACCTGATCGTTTATCAGAGTGAGGCTACCTCCAATGAATTGTTGGCTCCTTATTTCGGTATGGATCGCGACCGTATGGTGGGACTGGCCTATTGGGGTGCGATCGAATACTGGGGCGAATCGAACGGCTGGCCGAAGAAAGGTTGGAATTATTCATTTTTCAGCCATGCGCTTCAGCCTTACCCGCAGGCCTATCTCCTGAAAAGCGCGTTTTCCGCAGAACCTGTAGTTCGTATCGGCGTGGTCGACGAAGCCGCCGAGAATGTCGACTGGAACGATGTCACCGTCGGCGGATTGCGTTTGTCGTCTCATTGGAACCGTACCACCGGTTCCGTGCAGCAGCTTTTCACCTTTACCAACGCCGACGAGGTCGAGCTGTGGGTCAACGGCCAGTCGATGGGTACCCGGAAAAATGACCGGAGCGATATCCGCAAGCGTAACATGATTTACTGGCATGACGTGCCGTATGATAATGGTGGGAGGATCGTTGCCATCGCCCGCACAGGGGGCACAGAGGTAGCACGTCATGAATTACGCACTACGGGAAGGGCCTCTGCCATTCAATTGGTAGCCGAAAGTCCGGCCGGATGGACCGCCGACGGTATGGATCTTCAATACATAAAAATTTTTGCCGTTGACAACAAAGGGAATGCCGTCCCCACGGCCACGGGAACGGTTACCGTCGACGTGAGTGGTGCTGCCCGCCTCGTGGCACTCGATAATGACGATCATTATACCGGTGAAACTTTTGCCGGAACGACCGGACAGCTACATAGAGGCTTTGCCCTCGCTGTTTTACGGGCCACTCATGAGGCCGGTGAGGTTCAGATTCGGGTCTCTTGCGATGGCATGAAGGGGCGTGTGTTGAAATTGAAGACCACTTCTCAGGCAAATCATTGATGACGGTGGGGGGATTCCGGCGTTATCCATCTGTAACGGCTACGCTGCTTTGGAGATTGACGCCGGAAATCCCTCTGTTTATCGAAAAATACGTATATTTGTTGCCTTATATATTTTCCAGGGTCGGATATCTTCGCCTTCTACATATTAAACGATTGAAAATATTATTGTTCTTATGAGAAATATACCCCGTATTATCTTCAAGATGCTTTTTGCCGCAGTGTGGCTGTGTCTGCTTCTCTTTTCGTCCTGTGATTCCCGCCGCTCCGGGAGGGATGCCGGTTTCGAGGAGGCCTTATACGGTTTTGAACATCCGCAGGACAGTACCCGTACCAAAGTCTGGTGGTTTCATGGAGAGACTGAGACCACGCGTGAAGGGATTACCGCCGATCTGGAGGCTTTCAGGAGTGCCGGTGTCGGAGGGGTTGTTTATTATGACCAGACACATGGCAAAATGGAACATGCCTTTCCCGCCTTTTGCGATGAGTGGTGGCAGATGCTGCGTTTTTCGGCAGAAGAGGCCGAGCGGCTGGGGCTGAGCTTCGAGGTGCATGTTTCCAACGGTTTTGTTGCCGGCGGCCCCTGGATTACTCCGGCCCTCGCTATGAAGCGGCTCCAGGCGGAGGAACTTATTGTGGCCGGCGGCCGGGAATTTGCCGGAATGTTGCCGGCACCTCGTGCCAACCTCGGATATTATAAGGATATAGCGGTGCTGGCTTTCCCTGTCGGCGAATCGGATGAGGATTTTTCCTGCCGGAAAATCTGTGTCTCGACCAATGCCGGAGAAATAAAGGATCTTACCCGCATATTGGGGGAGGAGGGTGCCGTTGCTGTGTTGCAGAAAGAGGCCTCTTTGCGTCATGGTAATATTTATGTGAATCTTGATTTTGACCGGCCGTTCACAGCCCGGGCCGTTTCTTATGAGATGAAACCCCGTGGTAAGGCGACTACCAGCGCAACGAATGTTCCGGGTCCGCCTTCCGATACATTTGTGGGAACCGGTTTCTTTGAATTGCCTTCGCCTGGAAGCTTAGAGGCCTCTGACGACGGTGTGAATTACAGAAAGGTCTGCGATCTCCGTCCCATCTACACAGCTCATGGCGGAATTAATGTAAAAACCATTGCTTTCGATGCAGAAACAGCCGCCTGTTACCGGCTGAATCTTCACGACTGGTGGCATGACAGTATCTCCAATACGGCATTGCAATTGGGCAGGGTTGTATTGCATTCTTCGGCGCGGGTAGACCAGTGGGAGGAAAAAGTGGGTCTGCATGCCGAATATATAGAACCGTGCCGACAACCGGGATATGTTGCCGGCGAAGTGATAGCATCGCGCGACATCGTGAACCTGACCGACCGGATGGATACAATAGGAATGCTCCGCTGGGAGGTACCTGCTGGCCGGTGGAAAATCATGCGCTTTTACGCAGTCCCGACCGGTAAGAAAATCAAACACGGTCGCAGGAACCTGATGGGGCTGGAATGCGACAAGTTATCCCGTCAGGCAGCCGAAGTCCAATGGAAAAATTATGTGGCGCGTATTCATGATTCGCTTTTGGTCAGCAAAAGCGGTTGTCTGGTCGGTGTCGCGATGGATAGCCACGAGGCCGGATCGCAGAATTGGACGGATAGCTTCGCCGGGGAATTTGAAGCAAGGCGTGGATATGATCTTATTCCTTATCTGCCGGTGATGATGGGGTATGTGGTCGATAGCACGGCTCTCTCCGAGCGGATTCTTTTCGACGTTCGCCGTAATATTGCCGATCTGATGGCCGACAATTATTACGGAACTATCAGTCGTCTCTGCCATGACCGGGGTCTGACATTTACGGCCCAGGCCATCGGCAATGCACTCTGTATCCCAGGCGATCCTATTCTTGCCAAGAGTAAGGTTGACAAGCCGCAAGGTGAATTTTGGGCCATCCATCCCGAGGGTAATTACGATATCAAGGAGAGTGCCTCCGCCGCGCATCTTTACGGTAAGACCGTTGCTTCGGCCGAGGCCTATACCGATGCGAAATTCTCCGCATCGCTGTCCGATCTGAAACAATTGGCCGATTATGCCTATGCCTACGGCATCAATGAGTTCGTTGTCTGTGCATCTGCCTATCAGCCTTGGGCGGCAGATCGTTATCCTGGCAATACCGGCGGCGGGCGGCATTACTGCATTCATCGCAATAATACGTTTTGGCCTTACAGCCGTCCGTTCTGGGATTATCAGGCGCGTAATGCCTATGTTCTGCGTCAGGGAAAACCGGCCGCGCAGCTTTGCATTTATTTGGGAGAAAATGCTCCGGTCAAGATCCTGACTTATCGCTTGCCGGAAATTCCCGGAGGTTTCGATTTCGATGCGTTCACCACCGACGCGTTGGTTTCGCGTATGGATGTTTCCGACGGTAGGATTGTTCTGCCCGACGGAGTGCAATATGAGCTTATGGTTTTGCCTCGCAATGGCGATATTACGTTCAAGGCATTGCAGGCCATGGCCCGTTTGGTAGAAAAAGGTGCCAAAGTGTATGGCGGA
Organism: uncultured Prevotellaceae bacterium; assembly: GCA_964567855.1. Taxonomy (GTDB): domain Bacteria; phylum Bacteroidota; class Bacteroidia; order Bacteroidales; family UBA3663; genus Liminaster. Next base: position 42,787 of record CAZMOE010000008.1, on the reverse strand, counting down.
CGTCCTATCGGTTCCGGATCGGCGGCCGATGTGGGGCAGGATGCGGCTTACCGGGCATTGGTGGACGCCATGTGGGACAATACTCCGGCCGGCTACAAAAAATATGGTCGCGGAAGGGTATATTGGGGGATGCCGCTGTCTGAGGTTGTCGCTTGTGCGGGTATATCCGCCGATGTTTCTCTGGCTGTTGGTGATACGCACAGCAACCGGCTTTATTTCTCCCGTCGCCGGCTTAGTGATGCGGATGTTTTCTTTATCGACAATCACAAAGATACAGCCGAACACAACCGGTTTACTTTTCAAGCGGCGGGCCGTTATGCGCAATGGTGGAATAGCGTGACCGGAGAACGATTTGCTTTGCCTGTTATCCGGGCCGACGGCCGTTCCGTCACCTTGGATCTCGATTTCCATCCTCGGGAATCTTCTTTCATCGTTATTTCCGATCGGAATGATTCTCTTCCCGCCTTTGAACGGCCTGCGGCAGGGAGCTCCCGCATTCCTATAGACGGGGCCTGGAGCGTCTGTTTTGATGAACGGGCAGGAGGAGCCGGCGAAATTCTGTTCGATAGCCTTATCGATTGGACGACACATACCGATCCCTCAGTACGCTATTATTCCGGCACTGCGGTTTATCGGAAAGAGGTAACGGTCGACACCATTCATGGGCGGATGTATTTAGGATTGGAAACATCTTGTTTCGGTGCGCATGTATATATAAACGGCTGCGACGCCGGTGTCGTCTGGTGTTCTCCGGAAATGGTCGACGTGACCGATTTTCTGGTTCCCGGCATGAATAAAGTAGAGATTCATGTGGCCAATTCATTGGTCAACAGAATGATTTATGATTGCTCGCTTTCGGAAACCGGGCGTGTCACTTATGCTTATCCTTCCGTTGTGCATCCGGATGATGCGTTGTTGCCTTCTGGCCTGACCGCGGCCTTCTGGATTGTGGCGGAGACCGGTGGCCGGTGTTCCGGTAACCATTGAGCGTTTATCTCTGGTTGAAGCCCGGCTTTCGTCTGGGGCGGAACTATTATTTAATTCAAAACTTACTTCTGATGAAAAAAATTATTTTATTTCTGATATCGATAACCGCAGTTTCACTTTACGCACAGAAGGTTCGAATGGACGTGGCACCCGAAACCGGCGGAATTACCCGAATAACCATTGACGGAGACCCGTCCGGCATGAATTGGATTGTCAGTCCCGATGGCCGTCAATATGAATGGATCGGTCGGGAATGGGGCTGGGGCTTAGGAAGCGTCCGTTTGGATAATGAAAAAACTGTTGCCTGGACGGTGGCTGACCGTGTCGGTCGGACGGGTAGTGTATATCATATCGACGGTCGTGTCGAATTGAATGTTGCGAGATTCTGTCACGGGGATGATCTTGTGGAACAGTATATTTTTAAGAACATCTCTTCCAAGAGTATTTTTTTAAATGAGATGGAAATCAATACCCCTTTCAACGATAACTATCCGGATGCCGCCACGTGCGTTTCCCATCGTTGTCATGCTCATATTTGGGCCGGGGGAAATGCCGCTTATGTGTATGCTTTGCGTATGGGCGGAGCTGCTCCTCATCTGGGGTTGATGCTTACCCGTGGCAGTCTGGACGGATATGTCATTAAAGAACGGGACAGCCGGAAAGGAATGTCCAATACCCGCGGTATCATTTGTCTTGCTCCTTCGGATCGCCGTTTGGCTCCTGGAGAGAGTGATACCATTGAATGGCGGTTGTTTGCTCATGCCGGCGAGCAGGACTTCTATGCAAAACTGCTCGCCTATGGCGGTATTGTCGCCGGGGCCGATCGTTATGTCGCCGAGGCTGGAGATAAAGTTCGGCTGCGAGCAGATGCCCGAACTGCCGAAGCCTGTGCCCGGCTAATGAACGGTCGTTTTTATGTGGACGGAAGAGCCATCAAGACCGTTTATCGTGACGGAATGCTGACCGCGGACTATAAAGTGGACCGTATAGGCCATATCGGTGTCGAATGTAGATATGCCGATGGCATGGGAACCCGTATAGAATTGTTGGGAACATGTAATGTCAATGATCTTATAGCCCGCCGCGCCGATTTTATCGTTTCACATCAACAATATGATTGTCCCGGTGATCCGAGAGACGGCGCATTGCTTCCTTATGACAATGAAACCGGAACACTTTATCTCAACTGGATGAAAGGCAATAAACGCAGCGATTTGAGTGAGGGTAGAGAGCGTGTCGGAATGGGGATTTTTCTGGCGAAACAATGCTGGCGCACAAAGGATCGTCGTTTGCGCGACGCGTTGGTTAAGTACGCTCGCTTTGTACGTACTGCAATACAGGATCCGGATTATAAAACTTGGTCCGAATGGGATAGAAAATCCAAGCATCGTATCTATAACTATCCTTGGGTCGCTCATTTTTATTTTGAAACCTTCATGGCGACCGGTAACAAGCAATACCTGACGGATGGCTACCGCACCCAGATGGCGGCCTATCGTGCAGGCGGCTACGGATTTTACACCATTGACGTGCCCGTCGTTCAAAGTCTGGAGTTGCTACGTAAAAATGGGATGACCGCCGAGGCCGATACGCTGTTGGGCGAATATCGCAAAGCGGCCGATGTTTATATTGCCAACGGAGTGAACTATCCTAAGTTTGAAGTGAACTATGAGCAGAGTATTGTCGCTCCCTCGGTTGACTTTATTTGTGAAATGTATCTTGTGACCGGCGAACAACGCTATTTGGATGCTGCCCGCCGTCTGTTGCCTGTTGTCGAGGCCTTTGGAGGGAATCAGCCCAGTTATCATCTCAACAATATCGCCATTCGCCATTGGGACGGCTTTTGGTTCGGCAAGCATCGTTATTGGGGAGATACCATGCCTCATTATTGGAGTTGCATTACGGCCGATTGTTACGCTAACTACAGTCTTTGTACCGGCGACAGGAGTTATATGGAGCGTGCGCGTACCATTCTCGAAGGCAATCTTTGCCTTTTTACGGAAGAGGGACGTGGCGGATGCGCCTGGATATATCCGACCCGTGTCAACGGGCAGACGGCAGGCTTTCTCGATCCAATGGCCAATGATCAGGATTTTGCGCTGATGTATTATTTGAAGTGGTGTGATTATTTTAAATGATAGATAGAATATGAAAAAGAGCTTATTATACCTTCTATTTATAGTGGCCGCATGGAGCGGCCACATGTTACCAGTTTCCGGAAAGCATGTTTCGGAAAAGAGATCTTGTGAGCTTACCTCCCTGACTGTCGAAGGCCGTGAGGCCCCTATGGGGCTTGATGAATTGCAGCCGCGTTTCGGTTGGCAGTGGGTTTCCGGTCGTAACGGTGTGCGGCAAACGGCTTACCGGCTCATTGTCTCCTCTTCTCGTGAAAAGGCGGAACATTGCGAAGGCGATGTTTGGGATTCCGGCTGGGTCGAGAGTAGCACTTCGCAATGGGTTGACCCCGGCACACTTGTTTTGCAGCCCAATCGTGCCTATTTTTGGCGTGTCCGTGGTGTGGCAGGGAAAAAACATACCGATTGGAGTCCTGTCGCGATGTGGACCACCGGCTTGCTGAACGATTCCCTGTGGCGGGGGGTGTGGATTGGTACCGACACTTTGCTTGTACATGACAGCAGCACGCAGCACAGTCGTTGTACGGGGCGTTATTTCAGAAAAGAATTTCGCGCTCACGGCAATCTGCGTCGTGCCACTGTCCATGTTTCTGGCTTAGGTACTTATGTTCTGTATCTCAATGGTAGGCGCGTCGGAGATGACTGGCTGACACCGGTACCTACCGATTTCACTCGAACCGTGGCTTACAACAGCTATGATGTCACCTCTATGTTGGGTGACGATAATGCTATCGGCGTTGTGGTCGAGGCCGGTTATTTTTTTGCTCCGGCCCAGAACTACCAGGCTAATGTGCGCACGACCTACGGAACGCCCCGTTTGCGTCTCGATTTGATTCTTGAATATGCTGACGGTACTACCGAGACCATTGCGACCGATAGTTCCTGGCGGCTGAATACCGAAGGTGCCGTGCGTTACTCCAATTTGTATGATGGGGAGATGTATGACAGCCGATTGGAATTCCCCGGTTGGACGATGCCGGGATATGACGACCGTAATTGGCCGTATGCTGAAACGGTTGGTGATCCCGGTGGTGAAATGCATGGCAATATTACCGAGCCGGTGCGGGTATATGCGGTTGAAAGGCCGGTCGATATCCGACGGTATGGGGAACGTTATATTCTTGACTTCGGTACGAATGGCGCCGGTGTGCTCCGTCTCCGTTTGCGGCCGGCTAAGGGAGACACGGTCTGCATCCGGCACGCCGAATTGCTTTCCCATGATGGCACACGGCTTTATACAGATAATTTGCGCAGTGCCGAGCAAGCGGCTTTCTATATCGGTAACGGTCGGGAGGCCCTGTGGCAGCCGGAATTCACTTGGTTCGGTTTCCGGTATGCGGAAATTACCGGCGTCAAGGATCTTCAAGTCAATGATGTGGAGCGTTTGTTGCTGAGCGACGATTTATCAGCCGAAGGAAATTATATTACTATAGAAGGGAATGAGACATTGAACAGCATTGTGCAGGCCGCCTTGCGGGGAATCCGTAGTAATTATAAGGGAATGCCCATTGATTGTCCGCAGCGGGATGAGCGGATGCCGTGGTTGGGTGATCGTACGACCGGATGTCTGGGTGAAAGCTATTTATTGGATGTTTATCCGTTGTACGGAAAATGGTTGCGGGACATATGTGACTCCCAACGCCCCGAGGGAGCGCTTTCCGATGTCGCTCCTGCCTATTGGCGGCTTTATAATACCAATATCACTTGGCCGGCAGCACTTCCGTTCGGTTGCGAGATGCTGTATCGCCAGTATGGAGATTTTCGCCCGATGGACAGATGCTACCCCTTTATCGACAAGTGGTTGCGTTATGTGCGCGGCAGGTCTTATGACAAAGGATTGATCACTTACGACCGATACGGCGATTGGTGCGTACCACCTGAAAAACTTACACTGGTTCACAGCAAAGATCCCGCACGGGTTACGGAAGGCCGGCTCATCTCTTCTTGCTACTACTTTTATCTTTGCAAGATGATGGCGCGTCATGCTGTTCGTTTGAATAGGAACGCGGATGCGGATTATTATAAAAAAGAGGCGGCAATAACATGCCAGGCGATCAATGCTGAATTTTTGAAAGAGGGTACGTATGGCAATTCTACAGTGACGGCTAACTTAATGCCATTGGCTATGGGCATTGTTCCTGCAAATGAGGAAGAGGCTGTACGCCGTACGCTGATCAAGACGATTGTCGAGAAGAATGAGGGACGTTTAAGTTGCGGGGTGATCGGCATCCAGTGGCTGATGCGCTACCTTTCTTCTATCGGCTGTGGCGACATTGCTTACAGGATCGCCTCCAACGAGGAATATCCCGGTTGGGGATATATGCTAAAGAACGGAGCGACCACGATCTGGGAATTATGGAACGGCAATACCGCCAATCCTTCGATGAATAGTGGTAATCATGTTATGCTGTTGGGAGATTTGTTGCCTTGGTGTTTTGAAAATCTGGCGGGAATCAGCAGCGATCTTTCCATTCCCGGTTTCAAACATGTTATCATGAGGCCCGATTTCCATACGGAGGCGCTCTCCGGGGTCGTGGCCTCGCATCGGTCGCCTTATGGGCTTATCCGGAGCGAATGGCACCGTCGGGATTCCGGTATAGAATGGATGATCGTATTGCCGCCTAATACCACAGCGGAGGTGCATTTGCCTGATGGTAAAGTGAAGCGGTTGAATTCCGGTAGGCATTGGTTCCGGAATCTGAAATTGAAATAACGATAGAATTGAGATATGAAAAATTGCAGAATATGGATTTTCGTTTTGGCAGGGATATGTTGGATGGTAAAAAGCCGGGCTATTCCGCAGGTTGTTATCCCGGAGATGGGAGAGGTGGGGGCACAACTCCTGCCCGATACAATAGTACCGCCGGAGGGTGTCCCGTTCTTTTTTCCTACTTTGCACCGTCCGGAATTTCCGGCTTTGTGCATAGACATTCGGGAGCGGGGCGCCCAACCGGATAGCATGATCACAGATCTTGTGAACACTTTGATCGACGAGGTGAGCCGGCGAGGAGGTGGTATGGTGGTCATCCCGCACGGCCGGTGGCGGTCCGGACGTATTGAGTTGAAGAGCCGGGTCAACCTGCACATTGCCGAAGGGGCTGAATTGCATTTCAGCGGAAGTGTGGCCGACTATCAGCCGGCTGTTTTTACCCGGGTGGAGGGCATCGAACTGATGGGATCGGGTGCTTTCATCTACGCGCTGGGACAGGAGGATATCGCAGTGACGGGCAGAGGAATTATTTTCGGGCCGGCGCCTGATACTGAAGTTCGGACCGCCCGCAGCAATACGAAAGTCATCGAACAGGAAATAGATTATCGTCTCCCGATTGCCGCAAGGGGCGGCGACGGTCTGTGTGGTCGTTCCTTTTACCGGCCGAAGGCCATTTCGCCTGTCGATTGCCGTCGCGTGCTTATCGAAGGCATCACCATCAAGCAGGGTGTGACTTGGAATATCGTGCCGATCTACTGCGACAGTGTGATTGTTCGCGGCGTCACGGTTTATTCCGTCGGTATTCCTACTGGTGATGGAATCGACATCGAGTCAAGCCGCAATGTGTTGATAGAATATTGTACACTCAGCAACGGAGACGATTGTTTCACCATGAAAGCCGGTCGCGCGGAAGACGGTATCCGCGTCAATCGTCCGACAGAGAATATCCTGATTCGTCATTGTCTGGCCCTGAGCGGGCATGGCGGTATCACATGCGGCAGTGAGACTGCCGGTCATATCCGCAACGTCTACGTGCATGATTGTGTCTTTCAGGGTAACGATCGGGCCGTCCGCTTCAAGACCCGCCGTAACCGAGGGGGAGGGGTAGACGGATTCTTTTGCGAGCGTATCCGTATGAATGATGTCAGAGAGGCTTTCACGTGGGATCTGCTGGGGCAGTCCAAATATGTCGGCGAGCTGGCGGCGCGTGTTCCCGCCAGAGAGATGACGCCTTTGACTCCCGTCGTCCGCAATATACATATACGTGATTTTGTTGTCGCTTCGGCGGATCGGCTGATGACCGGGCATTGTATTCCGGAGGCGCCGCTTTCGGATGTTTCCATTGAGAACGGGCGAATTCATTGCCGTGAACTTGTCCGCGCATTGGATGATGTCGATGGTTTCACTTTGCGGAATCTGGATATCGCTGCAGACAATGAAAGAATCCATTTTTTAGATGCACGCCGCGTGACATTCGACCGTGTCCGATTTTCCACACCTTCCGATTCGCTTACTTTGATCATCGGGGGAGAAAAATCTTCCGATATCCGTTTCATCCATACCGTTCCCGGTGTGTCGCTGACGGAACCGTCCGGTTGTGGAACGCATCGGATTCCTGTCGCCCTTCGTGAAGGGACTGCTGCGGTAGTCGGAGGCGGATTTTAACATCCGGGCATCCTCTGTTGCGGAATATTTGCTTATCTTTGTCCCGATAAATCAGTATGCCATGATCAGACCGAAGTTAGCGGACGGATTTGAGGGGCAGCGATTCCTCACTATACCTCCGGCCGTTGTCGGGAAGGTGACACAGAGCCTGGTTTCGCAGGATCTGTATCTTTCCTGCATCGGATATTTTCCCCATGCACGGTTCCACTATGTCCGTCGTCCGGGCGGCAGCCCGGAGTATATTCTCATCTACGTCAGGGATGGCAGCGGTTGGGTCGATGTCGCCGGCGGCCGTTGCCGATTGTCGCAGGATGAGTTTATCGTGATTCCCAAAGGCGCAGCGCATGCCTATGGCAGCGAAGAGGAAGATCCCTGGTCGATCTATTGGTTGCATTTTGACGGGCTGAAAGCCCCGTGTCTTGCCGAGGGATTGGCTGTTCCGACACGTATCTCTCCTGCCGATGATTCCCGGATCGCCGAACGTATCGATTTGTTTGAGGAGATATTCTTTTTACTCAGCAAGAATCTTAATGCCGATGCTCTCGGTTATGCGAATCTTGTTTTGCAGCATCTGCTGGGGACTTTCCGTTATGTAAATGTCTATCGGAAGGGAGCATATCGGAAAAAACGTGATACGGATGCCGTCGGCAAGGTCATTCATTATATGGAGGAAAATGTGGAAAACCGTCTGAGCGTTGAGGAAATGGCTGCCGCAGGACATTTTTCGAGGTCCCATTTCTATCGTCGTTTTCAAGAGGAAACGGGACAGTCACCGTTGGACTATTTTATCCGCTTAAAAGTGAACAAGGCCTGCCTTTTGCTGATCGATACCCCTTTGTCGGTCGGGCAGATCGCCTATAAGCTGGGATTCAGTGACAGCCAGTATTTTGCACGCACGTTCAAGAAGATCATGGGGATCTCTGCCGGTCGCTTCCGCAGCCAATACATGAAAGAAACTCCATGATGGGACGATTGTCCACATGAAATAGCACGATTATCCACCGGCGGTGTCGATTTTTCTTTGTACTTTTGCCACCATGAACACATATTTATTCTATATACTATGAAAACTTATAATCGTGGCTTCATCTATTTTATTTGTCTCGTTTCGGCGATGGGAGGTTTGCTTTTCGGCTATGACTGGGTCGTGATCGGCGGGGCGAAACCTTTTTACGAACTTTTTTTCAGCATTTCCGACTCTCCGTTCTGGCAGGGCGTGGCCATGTCGACCGCTTTGGTGGGCTGCCTGATAGGTGCCATGGTGGCCGGAGCGCTTTCCGATCGTTATGGACGTAAACCGTTGCTCATTGTATCGGCCGTTCTCTTTACGGTATCGGCTGTAGCCACCGGCTGGTACGATGATTTTACGATGTTTAATATCGCCCGTTTTGTGGGAGGCATCGGTATCGGTATTGCTTCGGCCTTGTCGCCGATGTATATCGCCGAAATTTCTCCGGCGGAGATTCGCGGCAAGTTGGTTTCTTTGAATCAGATGACTATCGTGCTCGGCATTCTGGGGGCGCAGATCGTCAACTGGCAATTGGCCGATCCGGTCCCGGCGGGTTTCACTGCCGCCGATATTCTGGCCTCTTGGAACGGGCAGCAGGGGTGGCGCTATATGTTCTGGGCCGAAGCCCTGCCGGCGGCGCTCTTTCTCCTGCTTGCATTCTGTATCCCGGAGAGTCCGCGCTGGCAGGCCATGAAGGGATATACCGCTCGCGCCAGGGCGACATTGAGCCGCTTGGGAGGCGGAGATTATGCCGATGCCTGCCTGGCTCATATTCATGAGGTTGCCGATACCGACGCGCGACAGGAAAGGGGGGGACTGAGAGAACTATTCTCCCGCCGTTATGCAGCGGTTCTGGTTTTGGGAATTGTCATTGCCGTATTTCAGCAGTGGTGCGGCACGAATGTTATTTTCAACTATGCACAGGAAATATTTTCGGCTGCCGGCTATCAGGTCGGTGATGTCCTTTTCAATATTGTCATTACCGGTATTGCGAATGTGATTTTCACGATCGTCGCGCTTTATACGGTCGACCGCTGGGGCCGCCGCTCGCTGATGTTGTTCGGTGCCGGTGGTCTTGGAATGATTTATCTCATTCTGGGCAGTTGCTACTATTTTCACATTACGGGATTCTTCATGGTTGTGCTGGTAGTGGCTGCCATTGCCTGCTATGCCATGTCGTTGGGACCGGTCACCTGGGTACTATTGTCCGAGATCTTTCCCAACCGGGTGCGTGGAATTGCAATGGCTACCTGCACCTTTGCTTTGTGGATGGGCTGTACGACCCTTACGTTCTCTTTCCCGTCGCTGAATATGGCTTTCGGCAGTAGCGGAACCTTTTGGATTTATGCTGCGATTTGCATCTGCGGGTTCTTTTGCTTTTATCGTCGGTTGCCGGAAACCAAAGGCCGTTCTCTGGAGGAGCTGGAGCGGGAATTGACTCATTCCGCATGAACGTCCGGACCGAAGATTTTTCACAGGAATAGGTGATATGTCATTAATAATTCTTCAAATAAAAAATAAGATAACAGTCATGCGAAACAACAGATCCATATTGCTGGCGGTTGCGGGTTTCTTTTATTGCTGCAGCGCTTTGCTGGCACAAGATTACCGATTACAGCTTGAAAAACCGCTTCCCCGTTCTGCCGGAACCTTTCAGTTCGGTACTGCTGCGAATCCTGCCGGTACGGCGGTCACTGTCGATAACAAAGGTTTTCTGATCGGGGGCGAGGCGGTCATGCCCGTGATGGGAGAAATTCATTACGCCCGCGTTCCGGAGAGAGACTGGAAACGGGAATTGCTTAAAATGCGTGCCGGGGGTGTGACCATGGTGGCGACTTATGTTTTCTGGATTCATCATGAGGAGGAAGAGAACGTATGGAACTGGAGCGGAAACCGGAATCTTCGTAAATTCATCGAAACTTGCGCTGAAGTCGGAATGCCGATGGTTATTCGCGTCGGTCCTTTCTGTCATGGCGAGGTATATCAGGGCGGCTTCCCTGAATGGATTGTCGACAAGGCGATCGCAGACCCAAAACAGTACAAGTTACGCAGTCTCGCTCCGGGTTTTATGGCCGCGGTGCGGCTGCTTTATGAAAACATTTACAAGCAGGTTGGCGGACTTCTGTGGAAAGACGGCGGCCCGGTGATCGGAATGCAGCTGGAGAATGAATGCCGCGGTCCGTGGCCTTATTATCAGGCCTTGAAGAAGATGGCCTTGGAGATCGGCTATGATTTACCGTTCTATACCCGTACAGGCTGGCCGAAACTGAATGGCCGGGAGGTCTTCGGCGAGATTCTTCCTCTTTACGGCGATTATGCCGACGGCTTTTGGGAACGTAAGGCTGAAGACATGCCCGGTGCTTATCCCGATGCTTTCGCATTCAAGCAGACCCGTCTTTCGGCAAATATCGCTACCGAGACTTTCGGCAGTAACCAGAGCACGGAGATGGAGCGTTCCGATCTGGCTTATCCTTATTTTACCTGTGAATTGGGCGGAGGCATGCAGACCGCCTATCACCGCCGTATTCATATTTTCGACCGCGATGCACTGGCCCTTTGCGTGACCAAAGTCGGCAGCGGATCGAATCTGCCCGGTTATTATATGTATCACGGAGGAACGAATCCGGAAAGTACCTGTGCCGGCGGAGCCGCCCATTCGATGGGAGAGATGCAGGATTCCAAAAGCACGGCGCATAATGACGTCTGCTACAAGTCTTATGACTTTCAGGCGCCGCTCGGAGAGATGGGACAGACGAATCATTCTTATCACAACACTCGCGTTTTCCATCAGATGCTTCAGGATTGGGGTGGAGTGATGCGCGATATGGATCCGGTTTTCCCTTCTACCAATAGCGAGAACGGCCGGAAGGATGAACACCTGCGCTGGAGTGTCCGCACCGACGGTCGCAGCGGCTTCCTTTTTGTCAATAACTATCTGCGGATGATGCCGCTTACTGCCAAGCAGGGTGTACAGTTCGAACTTGTCACGACAGAGGGCGAGACGGTAAAGTTCCCCTCCGTCCCGGTGACGGTTCCTTCCGATGCCTGTTTTGTCTGGCCTTTCGGGATCGATTTTGAGGGCATGAAGATCGATTGGGCTTCCGCCCAGCTTTTTACAAAGGTTTCCGGCAAGGTGCCGCAGCTCTGGCTCGTCGCCTGTGAAGGCATTCAGGCCGAGATCAGCATCGACGGCAAAAAATATACGCCTAAACTCAACCGCTCTTTTACCGTCGTCAATGCCGCAGGCCGTAAGATCGAGGTTTGTATCCTTTCGCCCGACAAGGCGATGACCGCCTATAAAGTGGGAGGTGCCGCAGGCGTTGCCGGAGGCACCTCCGTCAGAGAAGGTGTCGCTTTCTCCCGTACCGGAATCATCTACAATGAAGATGGAAGGCTTATCGAGGAGACTTGGAGCGTCGGAAAGAGGATGAAAGCCCGCCCCGTGCAGCCGCATAAGGGTCTGCGTACGGTGAAAATGGGTAACGCCAAAGTGGCGACGATGCCGGTAGAGGCAGATTTCGCCCAGGCTGCCGTGTGGGATCTTTCCGATGTGACCGATATGGTGAAAAGCAAATCGCAGGAACAGATCGACGCTCTTTTCCTCCGCATCGATTATAAAGGAGATGTCGCCCGTGTATATGCCGACGGTCGGCTTGTTGCCGATAATTATTGGAATGGCCGGGAAATGCTGGTGCGGGTCGCCGATTTGGTCGGTAAGCGTGTCGAACTCAAGATTCTACCTTATGGCCGGGAGTATCCCGTTTATCTTCAGCCTGTCCAGCGGGAACTGCTTGCCTCCGAAGCCGATGCCGGTGGGGTTATGTTCAGCCTGGATGATATCCGTATTGTTGAGCGTACTTCAAAAATTTTGAAACAATAATATATACTGTGGATTTCATGAAAAAATATTCGTCCGTGGCGGTGTATGCTTTAGGCATGGTCGCTCTGGTGTTGGGAAATTTTTCCTGTAAGGGTGTGGCCGCTCCGGAAACGGCGGAATATCATAACATCCGTAACGATGTTTTCTGGGACACGGCAGAGGGAATCCCGCTTTACAGTCAGGGTGGAGGCATTTTTCGTTACGAGGACCCCGCGGATGGAGTGGAACGCTATTTCTGGTACGGCATGAAGTACCGAGAGGCGGCATTGTATCGGGAGAATCATGGCCGGAAGTATCCTCATTGTACTTTTGAATCGGTTTCGATTTATGTTTCCGACGATCTTGTTCATTGGCATGCTGCCGGCGATGCGATTACCCGTCAGGAGCTGCTCGATCGGCAGTTGCCGCTCGGCTGGCTGGGGCGCATGGGAGTCGCTTACGTCAAGGCTGCGGGAAAATACGTGCTCATGATGCAGCACAATGGCTCCGTGCTTGTCGCGGTGAGCGACTCGCCTCGTGGTCCCTTTTCCTATTACAGAAGTATGGATATGACTCCTTATTGTGGGACTCCCAATACCGGCGATCAGACCGTTTTTGTCGATCCTGACACTAACCGCGGTTATTTGGTCTATTCCAAGGGTAGCGGTCGTAACCGGACCTATATTTCCGAGATCGGGCTTTTGGAGAATGACAGCATCGGACTTCTGGATTGTCATCAGGTTTTTCAAGGTGCCGGCCGCGAGGGAAATTGTATGTTCAAATATAAAGGACATTATTATCTCTGCGCCTCCGATTTGTGGGGATGGGATTGTTCTCATGCCTATTTTCTGAAGTCGACCGACATTCATGGTCCTTATGAACCTGTCGGCGAAATGCGGAAGTTCGTCAATTGTGAAAGAGACTTTTCTCATCTTACGCAGACCGGCTTTTTTTATACGCATCGCACTGCTGGCGGGAAAGAGACCGTCATTTATTGCGGTGACCGCTGGGCAGATTTCGCCAATAACGGTTTGGGCTATAATCAATGGGTTCCCGTTTCGTTCGACAGAGATGAAAATCCGGTTTTCAATTCTCTCTCTTCTTGGGATTTCTGTTCTGCTACAGGCGATTGGCGTGTGGCGGCCGACAATAACTACATCTTGAACGGTAGTTTCGATGCCGACCGTCGGATAATCCCCGAACCGGTCAAACCACGTCAGGCTTTTCTGACGGGATGGGATACGGAGTTTATCGCCGGTCGGGTCGTGGCGCATGAGGACTCGCTTTCGCCATGCCTCAATCGTCACAATAGTGCCGAGGATCAGGCCGACGTGATCGGTAAGATGTCCTTGAATGTGGCGGACGAATCCATGCCTTTCTGTCGTCGTATCTCACAACGGGTGGAGGGGACCGCTGCTGTTCCTTTGCCTGACGGTCGCTATCTTCTGCGTGCCATGGTGAAGGGAGGCGGCGAAGCGGTGCGCTGCGTCATGTTTGCCTCGTCGCAGGTGGCTTTGCCGACCGGTGGATCGATTGCTTCGTTGGAGGTAAACGATGGCATTCCCGTGGGAGGTGCTTCCGGAGAAACATTACCGGCATTGCCGTATGATTTGGGGGCTGTGGAGGTTCCGCTTTCTGAAAAATGGCAACCCGTAGAGATGTCGGTTGTGCTGGAGGGCGGCCGGTTGCGTGCCGGATTTGAGGTCTCCGGCGCTGCCGGTGCCTATTGTCATGTGGACGACGTCACGCTTACAATGGTTAAAGATTAAAATGATTCTGATATGGGAACATATGCAAAGGCTTGGCGTGAACAGATTGTGATTCCTACCTATGAGGTAGGTGCGCCTGAAAAAAATCCGATTTTTTTGGAAAAACGTGTTTATCAAGGCTCTTCCGGTGTGGTGTATCCTTATCCCGTCATAGAGTCGATCGCCGATGAGAAGACAGATAGGACCTATGATGCCGTATGGCTTGAAAACGAATATATCAAAGTCATGATCCTGCCTGAATTGGGTGGACGCGTGCAGATGGCTTACGATAAGATCAAGCAACGTCATTTCGTCTACTATAATCATGTGATCAAACCGGCTCTTGTCGGTCTTGCCGGCCCGTGGATTTCGGGCGGTATCGAGTTCAATTGGCCGCAGCATCACCGGCCGTCCACCTATCTCCCGGTCGATACGACCATCGAGGAGCATGAAGACGGTAGCGTGACGGTGTGGGTCAGCGAAATGGAACGGATGTTCCGTCAAAAGGGCATGGCCGGCTTTACCCTGCGTCCGGGATGCGCCTATCTTGAAATCAGAGGGGTGCTCTATAATCGTACCGATCTGCCTCAGACGTTTTTGTGGTGGGCCAATCCCGCCGTGGCAGTGAACGATCATTATCAGAGCGTCTTCCCGCCTGATATAAATGCGGTTTTCGATCATGGTAAGCGCGCGGTATCTTCTTTCCCCATCGCCACAGGCACTTATTACAAGGTCGATTATTCCGCGGGGGTCGATATTTCCAATTATAAGAACATCAAGGTGCCGACGAGCTACATGGCCGTCAATTCGAAGTATAATTTTGAGGGCGGTTATGAGAATGATACCTGTGCAGGCATGTTGCATGTGGCCAGCAACCATTTCAGTCCCGGTAAGAAGCAGTGGACCTGGGGCAACGGCGATTTCGGACGTGCTTGGGACCGGAATCTTACCGATGAGGATGGCCCTTATATTGAGTTGATGGCCGGTGTCTATACCGAAAATCAGCCGGACTTCTCCTGGCTGATGCCGTATGAGGAGAAAACTTTCACCCAATACTTTATGCCTTATCGTGAGCTGGGTGTGGTGAAGCAGGCCAACAGGGATGTTATCATGAACATCACTTCTTGCGCCTCTTCCGATGGTATGGATGGCGGTTGCGGTCATGCCGTTCGTCTTCAGATTTTCGTTACCAGCCGCCAGCGCCTTTCGGTTTCCATTACTGATGCGGATGGAAATGAATGTTTTGCCACGGAATGCGATATGTCGCCCGAAGAGATCTTTGACCGTGAAATTGTCATTGGCTCACATGATATGGATGACCTGACTGTCATGATACGGCAGCTGGGCACTTATATTACCCCCCTTGTCTGGCATGCGGAACCCGATGAGATACGTCCTATACCCGATGCCGCCGAGGCGGCGCTTCTTCCACAGGATATAAAGACGGTCGAACAGCTTTATTTGACCGGCCTCCATCTGGAGCAATACCGCCACGCCACGTGGAGCGCGCTCGATTATTACGAAGAAGGTCTGCGGCGGGATCCGTCGGATTACCGTTGCAACAATGCGATGGGGTTGTGGTATCTCCGCCGGGGCCGTTTCGACAAGGCGGAGCCCTATTTGCGCACGGCGGTCAGGGTGTTACAGAAACGCAACCCGAATCCGTATGACGGTGAGCCTCTCTACAATCTGGCTCTCTGCCTGAAATATCGGGGCAAGGATGAAGAAGCCTATCGGTTATTCTGGAAATCTACCTGGAATAAGGGTTGGGCGGATGCGGGCTACTTCGAGGCTGCACAGATCAGTGTGAAACAGCGTCGGTTGGCCGATGCGCTTGACGAGATCGACCGCTGTTTGCATAACTACTGGCATAATCATAAGGCCCGCGGGTTGAAAGTTGCTATTCTGCGCCTGATGGGGCGCCGGGACGAGGCCCTCCGTCTGATTGAGGAATCGCTTGCGTGCGATTTGTTCAATTACACCTGTCGTTATGAGCAATATCTGCTGTGCGGCGATGAGCAGTTGCTTGTTTCCCTCAAACAACTTTTGCGCGGCAGCAGCCATAATTACGATGAGCTGGCGCTCGATTATCTGCATGCCGGTCTCGTGCGGGAAGCCCGTGCCGTCTGGCAGCTTGCCATCGACGAGAAAGCCTGTTCTCCGATGACCTATTATTTCCTCGGCAGGTATGAAGAGGCTGAGGCCTGCGCCCCGGATTATTGTTTCCCCAACAGTCTGGATGCTTGTCTTGCTTTGCAGGCTGCTATCAATGCTCGTCCGGATAGTGCCCGCGCGTCCTATTATCTCGGTTGCCTGTATTATGACAAGCGTCAATACGATCTGGCGATCAGCTATTGGGAACGTTCCAGAGCTGCGGATGCAGCGTTTCCCACCGTATGGCGTAATTTGGCCCTGGCCTATTTCAATAAATGCGGCAGAGAGGACGAGGCTATCCGTTGCATGGAAAAAGCGTTTGCCCTTGATCCTGCGGATGCCCGTATCCTGATGGAACTTGACCAGTTGTATAAACGTGTGCAGCGTCCGCATTCGGAACGGTTGGCCCGGCTTGAACGTTTCCCCGATCTTGTAGCCCGGCGGGATGATCTTCTGCTTGAGCAGATCACTCTCCTGAATCAGACAGGACGTTATGATGATGCGATGAGGTTGCTGGACGGTCATGTATTCCATCCCTGGGAAGGCGGTGAGGGCAAAGTGCCGGCGCAATACCAGATATGTCGTGTGGAAAAGGCGAAACTGTTGCTGGCCGAGGGGCGCAGATGTTGGGCAGAATCGCAATCCAGGACCCGGAACGATACTTCTATTGCCGGATTATGCCAGCAGGCAATCAGCCTTTTGAATGAATGCCTGGAGTATCCCCATCATCTGGGCGAGGGGAAGCTCTTCGGGGCTCAGGAGAACGATTTTTATTACTTCCTCGGGTGCGCATATCAGTTGCTGGACGAACAGGAACAAGCGCACCGTTGCTGGCTGCGTGCTATCGAAGGACCGCAGGAACCGGCGGCCGCCATGTATTATAATGATGCGAAGCCCGATAAGATTTTTTATCAGGGACTGGCGTTGTTGGCCCTCGGGCGGGGAGAGGAGGCCCGCGGACGGTTCCATCGTCTTGTCGGTTATGGAAAGCAGCACCTTTTCGAGCCTCAGGTGATGGATTATTTTGCCGTCTCTTTGCCCGATCTGCTTATTTGGGAGGATTCTTTAGACCGGAAGAACCGGATTCATTGTAAATATATGCTGGCTTTAGGCTCTTTGGGGTTAGGAGATGTCCGTAAGGCCCGGCAGTATCTTGCCGAAGTCGAGGCATTGGATATCAACCACCAGGGGGTGCAGGCGTTGCGCACCTTTATGTATGAGTGGGAGATAAGCTGATGCGGATATCGGCGTTCTTTTGAGAGGTGTCCATTTCGTTGAATCAGCCGCGGGAAAAGTCTGTGAGGATCTTTTTCCCGCGGCTGATTTTGTGAACTCCGGTCAGGTCTGCAAACTATAAATCCGACAGCCCGGCATTTTACAGATGCCGGGCTGTCATTGATATTTCTGGCGGACAACCGCAAAGGCTGTCAGGAATATTGTTGTGTGGAGGTTTATGCCTCGCGGATACCGGAAAATGGGCTTACCGCCTGCGGCGGGGAGCTGTTTTCCTTCTTTTGTCGCCGCGCAAGGCCGAGGCTTTCGGGTTAACGGCGTTTTCCAGCTTCCGGGTTTTGACGTTCATCAGCTTCTGCTTGTCGCTAAGCGCTTCTCCGAAAGTTTTGGCTTTCTTGTTTTCCTGTTTTTTTGCCGCTTTTTCCGCAGAGGTGAGCTTCACGCCCGTTTTATGTGATTTTTTTATGCTGGTGGTCTGCCCGTTCTGCTTTTTACCCTTTCGCAGCAATTTGCTTTTGGGATTTTGTGCCAGCTGTTTCGCCTGCATTTCCCGTTTTTTTTCTCTCTCTTCCCACCACGGTGTTTTCTTGATGTCGGCAAGATGCTCCGGGTTGATAGCATTTTTTTCCGGATGTGCCGGATCGACCAGTTGCCCGTCTACATAGACCTGGTCGCGTTCCGTATCGATTTGCATTCCGATGCGGGCCGGTGCTCCGTTGACTTCGACGCGTTCCGTTTCAATCAGTCCGTCCACTTCGCGGCGAGAACATACTCCTGCTTCGCTTAAATATTTGTTGATTCGTTCTAATTTTTCCATGTTGTTGATGATTGATTGTTTTTTAGATAAGGAAAATGTCTCTTGAAATATGATCGATTGCCGTTGCGGTGAAAAATGCGCGGCAAAGATAGTGTTTATCGGATGAATTTGCAAAAATATCGGTCGATAGCTGGTACAAACCGCTGTTTTCTGTGAAGATATGTTGATAAAACAAGTGGATTGCACGAAAATTTCGGAGGATGGTGTATCTTTGCGAACGTATATTTAATTATTTACAGCCGTGATCAGGAAAATTATTGTATATTTTTTGTTCGTTCTTCTTTTTGTGGCCGAAAAGCCCGTCTTCATGCTTTACCATTGGGATCTTTACGGTCAGTACTCATTTGTTCAGTGGCTTGCCGTTATATGGAACGGTCTTCCGCATGATCTGACCGTCGCCGGTTATTTTTCTGTCATTCCGTTCTTGCTTTCCCTGATTCACGTGTGGGTGCGGGGCCGCTGGCATACGCATGTCATGCGCTGGTATCTGCGCCTTGTACTCATTCCGTTGCTGCTTTTCTTTTTCGTCGATCTGGAATTGTATACCCACTGGGGATTTCGTCTCGACGCCACTCCGTTGATTTATCTGACCGATAACCCCGGCGATGCCATCGCACAGGCGCCGATGTGGGCGTTGATCGTATTGCCTTTTCTGCTTGCCGGTATCTGGTGGATCCTGCAACGTATCTTTTGCTCGTTCTTTCCGTTGAGCAAACGTCACGGGGTATCCCTTCACCCGGTGATTCCGTTGCGTGAACGACTGGTGCAGAGTGCCGTGTGCATTTTTTTCTGCGCCTTGCTGGTTCTGCCTATCCGCGGCGGTGTCACGGTTTCCACGATGAACGTCGGCAGGGTTTATTTCAGCAGCGATATGAAGCTGAATCATGCCGCTATCAATCCGGCTTTCAGTTTTCTTTCTTCCATCTCCAAACATGAGGATTTCTCCAGGCAGTATCGTTTCATGACCGATGCCGAAGCTGCCGCTGCCATGCAGGAACTGGCTGCCATGCCGAGGCAGAGACCGGTATCTGTGGCTGACGGAGGGGACACGCTTGACAGTGGAGATCTTGTCCTGAGTATTGCCCCGGTGTCTATCCTCGGTGACAGCCTGGCTGTGGCCGTTCCGGACTCCGTGACGGTCGACTCTCTGCTGACCACAGACCGCCCGAATGTAATTCTGATTCTTTTAGAGAGTTTTTCCGGAGCCGCATGCGTTCCGCTTTATGCCGGTGCCGATCCTGAAATCATGCCCTCCGTCAACCGTTTTTATGACGAGGGTATCGGCTTCATGAATTTTTATGCCAACAGTTTCCGGACCGATCGCGGGGTGGCTGCGGTTCTTGCGTCCTATCCAGGACAGCCTACCAATTCCATTATGAAGGATCCTACCAAGTCGCAGAATCTGCAATATCTTTCCGGGCGCATGGCCGATTATGGTTATGACCTTGAATTTATTCATGGAGGCGATGCCGACTTTACTAATATGCGCAGCTTCCTCATGGCGGGCAAGATGGAGAAGATTGTTGCCGATGTGGATTTTCCCATTGGCGACCGTCTTTCCAAGTGGGGTGTTCCCGATCATAAGACTTTCGACTTCCTCTATGATAGAGTTGTTGAACAGGCCGCCGCGCAGGCCTCCGATCGTATGAGTGGTGCTTCCGGCGATGCGGCAAGGCCCTTCATGAAAGTGTTTCTTACTCTCAGCAGTCACGAACCCTTCGATGTGCCCTTCGGTCGTTTCTCCGATCTTTATTTAAACTCCGTCGCCTATACGGATAGTTGTCTCGGCAGTTTTGTGGACCGCCTGAAAGACTCTCCTTACTGGGAAAATCTGCTCATTATCGGTCTCCCCGATCATTGTTACGCTAAATTTCCTGCGGGAATCATGACTCACGAGCCATTACGTTATCACATCCCTATGTTTTGGGTCGGCGGTGCTGTGAGAGCTCCCCGCCGCGTCGAGGCAATGGGCTCACAGATCGATCTGGCCGCTACCCTGCTTGCCCGGCTTGGCATGGACCATCAGGATTTCAATTTCAGCAAAGATTTGATGAGCGACACCTTGCCGCATTACGCTTTCTATGCCTGGCCCGACGGTTTCGGCTTCCTGACCGATAGTATTTCCTATATACAGGACAATGCCGACGACGGTCATCCCCTTTCCGGTTCCAATGATCCGGTCGGCCGTGCCCAGCGTTGGGGAAAAGCCTATCTGCAGAGCCTTTACAACGATCTCAGCCGTCGTTGACTTCATTTTCATAATCTTAACAGCCGGCGAATAGTCCGCTTGCCGCCGTTTGTTTGTTTTCATGATGAATGATGAACAAACAAACGGTATTATGTTTATGGCAAATAAGGTAATTACGCTGCTGATGTTCTTTAGTGTGCTTTTTCTTGAAGCGTCTTGTCAAAATAAATCCGAGCAGGAAGCACGTCAGACCATCGAGACCTTTGTCAAGGCTTGGCAGCAACAGGATGTAGCATTGATGGAAGAACTCTATCCGGGCATTAAGCAAATGGATTTCTTCTATAGTTCGGACAAGGCGGATATTGTGGAGGTAACACGCGAGGGGAACGGCCGGCTTCGGGTCAGGATCAACAGTGTATTCGTGACGCAGACGAAGCAGGAGGTACAGCGCCGTATCGTCTTTATTGTGGTGCCGGACAATAACAGGCTGGGACTCTATAGTATCCGTGACAGCTACGGGCTGGCATGCTGGGAGCGCTACCCGTATTATAAATTCGCCCTCCATACGGGCTGTATCCCCTCCGCAGAAATGGCGAGCGATGTCGAGTTATCCAGCAGGATGAACCGGGCCAAACAGATGGTCTTCGTTTATTCGCAGGCCTTGTATGATCGCCTTTCGGAAGACGTGCATATCGTGGAGAACACCATGACACGCAATGACGGGCGGCATTCTGAAGGTGTGGCCTTGGTCCAGAATGATTCTCAGTTCCATCTGCCGGGCTTGCAGTACAGCATTATTTTTTATAACGAGACGCATCAGGAAATGGGCCGCCACCAAGGCTGGGTTACCCACGATCTTTTTCCAGCCGGCGAGGCCTGCGCATTTAATTATGCTGCCGACATTGTGCAGGGCGCCTCATTGATGTATTTCGTTCTGGAATTTGATGTAGAAATGATCGTCGACTATATCTTGGGTTATTCCGAATATACGGGACGTGAGTATGACGACTTCCAGAAGCGTGTCAACAAAGGCAGTACGACCTCTGTGCGTGAAGTTATGCTTTCCCGGGAGTAATTTTGCGGTACGAATCCCCTTGTTGAAGTAAAAAAGTGAATGAAATGGCCGATTTGCAAAAGAAAATGTAAAATAAATTTGGCTGATTCGTCTTCACTGATTATCTTTGCGCCGTCAAAAACGGAAAATGGTCCGTCAGAGATACGTAAAAACAAGTTCGGGATGTAGCTCAGTTGGTTAGAGTACACGTCTGGGGGGCGCGAGGTCGGGCGTTCGAGTCGCCTCATCCCGACAAGAAGATAAATCGAATGGATTAAGCATTCTCATGCAATAATCAGGCGGTTTATCTTCTTTTTTGTATCTGTGCGGACTGTGAGCGGCGATGAACAGACGGCTGGATGTGTCATGGAGGTCCGTTTTGACCGAGAAAACTTTTCCGGACCGATGTCCGCCGAACGGTATTGTCATGACAGCGGGGCTGGGACAAGTATCCGGTCTGTGATAAAAGAAATATACCTCGGAGGTACCTGACAAAAGGAGCTTCGAGGTATATTTTCTGAATTTGATTTTTGCCGGTTGCCGGGCGGTGGCGGTCCCTCCGGTTTATTCTGACCCTCATTTGGGCGGAGAAGGATTCCTGGATGGGAATGCCCGACCTGGTCGGGCATTGTTTCAGTTTCCGATCTCGATTTTTACGATGGGCTGCTCTTGTACAGCGTCCAGCGGATGCGACTGATAGGATACCTTGTCGAAGTCGATTTCAGAAAGATCGATGCAGCGGATGGAGTTGTTATAGGCGGTTTTGTAGTAGACCCGGCGGTGAGTCAAATCAATGGCCGAGGTCCATTGTGTCGCGCTGGGGATGTCGGGTGCCTGGCCCCGGGGATTTTCTATGCCGATGGGAATATCGAAGTTATTGAGTAAATGGAAACATTGCAGCACGCTGTGGAATCCATCGGGCTGGATAGGGGCGGTATTGCGATAGAAAGCGATGCGGACGAAACGGGAGGGTGGTGTGGCATCGCCGGGAATGCCGAGAAAGCCGGTGTTGGCTCCGATGGGGCGCAAAGTGACCCCGCCGAGTTGCTGGTTGGGGGCGCTGCCGGGAAAAAGATTGACATAGTTGTTCAGGTTGGTGATATGCCACGGATAGCCGGGGGCATTGGTCAAGACGCCGACCTCATTGTCGTAAAAGTGAGGCACTCCGTCGACAATTTCAAGCACAACCTGTCGGCCGGAAGTATCTCCGATGCGCCAATGCACCACCGAAGTTTCTTCCAGACCGATGATACGGACGGAGGGGATGGCCGCCTTAATCTCGTCAATAGTACTGAATTGGGAGAGCATCCATGCCACGACCTGCAGATCGCCGAGTGTACGACGGTTGTCGGCCGGATCGTAGCTTTCATAGCTTCCATAACGGGGGAAGAAGAAAAGCCCGGCCGACAGGCCTGCCTCGTTGATCCCTTCGGCGATAAATTCTTTCTGGACGACAGCCAGCCCGACGACGCCATACTTCGCTTTGAACGCCAGCCCGTTGGCCCCTGAGAGGGTGTAGGAAACCAGTTGTTGGCCGCGGGGAATGATGACGTATTCGCTTTTCAATCCTTCGGCGGCCCATTCGATGGTCCGGGCCTGTACATAACTGCCGTCGGAGGCGGTCAGGGATAGACCGGTGCAGGCCATCGCCCTGAATGTAAAGCCGCAGACAACGGCCATGCTTAACAGTAAATTTCTTGCTTTCATGATTTTTATGTTTGAATATACATCATTGTCAACAAGAAAAACGGTTTATTGGTTCCTTATCGCTCCCGGCTTATTCCTTTTTGATGGTGTCGATAGGATTAGCGGTGGCAGCTTTGGATATTTGCCAGACTACGGCGAGGGCTGAGACGATCATTGTGATGGCGGTGGCGGCAACCAATTCTCCGGTGTGGCCCGGTATGCGGTAGGAATAGTTTTCCAGATAGCGGCGGCAGATGACTGTAGCTACCGGGATCGCGATAACGGTCGAGAGAAGCATCATCGAGAAATATCCGCGGGCAAGTTTTTGCAATATCTGCTTCCGGGTGGCGCCGTAAATCTTTCTCATTGCAATTTCCATAGTACATTGTTCTGTGTAATAATGGCTCATGGCAACGAGACCCAGCAGGGCGATCAGCAGGGCCACGCCGTTGAAGATGGAGACGAGTCGCGCGGTACGGCGCAAGGGTTGCAACCCTCTTTTAGGAATTTCCGAGAGATATTCGCATTCTTCGGGGATGTCCGGAACGTTCTTGGTCTTTGCCATTCGGGCATAAAGCTCCCCGATAGCAGCTTTTGCTTCGTCGTGGGGACCGATTGTTTCGATGAGCAGTCTCTGTGTGCTTTTGTCTTTTCGATCTGCTACTGTGAAGATTGTCGGCATGAATGTGTTTTCCTCCCATATTGCGGAGGTCAGTATATCTCCTGTCACGCCGCCGGGTTGCGGGGTGGGGGCATCATTGTCCAGATTCCAGCGGGCTATCGCATTAGGGACGGCGGAGTGCTCCGGAGTGACGTTAAGGGCATTCGCTGTGCTACGGGGGTACCAAATACTATAGTTAAGCGCTCTGTCGTATCTTTCCTGTATGTCGAAACCGATGATTTGGAAAGCGGTCGTGTCCATGCTGTATATTACAAATTGGTAGGTCTTACCTTCGGTATGTATACTCATTTTCATTTTCGAGAGGCCGGGAAGGGCATAACCGTAACCTATCCGTTTTACGCAAGGAAGGGCGGCCAATTCGTCTTTCATCGAAAATGCTGTGACGAGAACGAGGGCATCCGTATTATTGAGTCCCGTGTTGCGGTGTGAGGCATATTCTATTTGATGGTGCATGGTCAGCGTCACGGCGGTAAGCACGATGGCCAACACGTTTTGCATTACGATGAAGATTTTAGAGAAGATCATTTTGCTTTTGAGTTTGAATGTGCCGCGGACCACATCAAGCGGTTGCAGTTTGGAGACTAACATACCGGGGAGCAGAGAGGCAAGCCCGGCTGTGAGCAAAATGGTGAAGAGGTAAGCGGCGACGTGCCATCCGTCGATATGGTCCAAAAGATCGGTACGAGCGTCGATGAGTTGGTAGAAGTCCGGAGCGAAGAGGTAGGCCAGTCCGATCCCTAATGCAAAGCAAACACAGGTCAGGAATAGGGATTCCTTGAAATATCGGAAGCGAATTTCGTGCTTGGAAGAGCCTAAAAGCCGGCGGATGGCCATTTCCTTGGCCCGTTTTCCGACAAGAGCGACACCGAGATTGATGTAATTGACGAGCGCAGAGAAAAACAGACCGATGGCGATGGCACAAAGGATACAGAGCATTCTTTTGCTACCGTGACGAATGAAAAAAAAGGATGTGCTATGAAAGTAGAGCTTATCCAAGCGGGTAACTCCTGTTTCGGTTTCCCATCCGATATCAAAATGACTTTTCCAGCGGGTGCGGGCATATTCATCCCACTTTTGGGCGAGGAGTTCTTCTTCTACGCCGGGAGCGGTTTTTATGAAGGAAAGGAATGCCATGTTGTCGGAACTCTCTTTTCCTTCGGTCAGTTTCTTGAACAGAGCGGAACGGATATTAACGATGATGTTGAAAGACTCGAATATCTGCAAGTTGGCCGGATCGATGACTCCCGAAACGGTATAATTTTGTTTTTCTATGGTAATGGTTTGCCCGACAGCCGATTCTTTATCGCTGAATAACTTGTCGGCCAATTGCCTGGTGATGATTGCATTTCGGACATCAGTAAAATCGGTGATGGAGCCATCGATAACGTCGGTTGGGAAGAAATCCGCCCAATTGCTTTCCATACCACATACATTGATATTATAAAGTTCAAACTCGCCTGCCGTTACCGTACAATCGTAAGGATCATGTATTCGGCAAATGTCGGCGATTTCGGGAATGGTTTCCTTGAGTTGGTCACCTGTGTCGTATGGTGTGTGTGGGGTTTCACTGAGATGGATAAGATAGGTATTTTCATATCCCGGTATCATCGTCGGTATGCTGATTTCATGCTTGATATGGCAAAAAATCAGGATAATGAAGGCCATGGATACTGAAAGTCCGAGGATTTCGATGCCTGTGTATGCCTTATTACGTGAAAGAAATGTGAAATAAGATCGCATGTGGATTGTAGTTAGTTGTTTCTGTAAAAAAGGAAGGCCTTCTCACTCTATATGGCTTCCCTGCGGCAGGGCGGGAAGCGGCAATCATTTACATGGAGCCGATTCCCGTCTTGCGCCGCCGGTTACTCCGTCAGTCTTTCTTCAGGACCGCGACGGGGTTTTCCCTTGCGGCTTTGAAGGCGAGGCCTGCGATGGTGCAGAAAGCGACGATCGTGACGAAGGCGGCTGTCGCGGCGTAGAGCCAGGCAGGTTGCACGATACGGTAGCTGTATCCCTCGAGCCAGTGACGCATGATCATATAGATGATGGGCGTTGCCACAACAAAAGCGATGCCGACGATAAGGAGAAACGTGCCTGCCAGTCTGCCGACAATGTTTCCTTGCGAGGCCCCGAAGACCCGCTTGATGGCGATGTCCTGACGACGCTGCCGGATGTAGTAGGTCGACATGGCGAGCAGGCCGAGGGAGGAGATGAGGATGGCCAGGGCGGTGAAGATACCGATGATTTTCAGCAGGCGGCGTTCCGCGCTGTAATGTCGCACCAGAAGTTCTTCGACATAGGGCGCCGAGTGGCTGTCTAATTGGCTGAGATCAGGATATAACTCTTCAAAAACTTGCGAGACATATTGTCGGGCGGTAGTGTGGTCGCCCTGGGTTTTGATGACAATGGTTTTCGGACGCCATTTGTCGGGCGATCTTTCGCCGTAATTGATGATACGTGCCCCTCTTGGGCGTGTCAGAATGTCGTGAAAGCGGAAGTCGTAGTAGATGCCGGAAAACGCTTCCTTGTAGCCTTTTTCATCGATGATTTCGGTGGCATCCTCCGGATATCCGGTCTCTTTGAGGGCATATTCGTTGAAGTAGATGCGATGGTATCCCAGTGTATCGGAGCTGTTGTGCTGCTTGACGCGAAGGCCGAGTATCTTGAAGTACTCTTTATCGCCTTTGACCCACATCATGGGAACATGCTTGCCGTTGCAGTGGATCGGAGTATTCGAGAGACCGGTAAACGGATGTCCTTCGCCGAATCCTACGGCCACGATTTGAGGATGAGCCAATAGTTTATCCTTCAATATGCCAAGGCGTTGTTGTCCTTGCCTCTCGATGACGATGCAGTCGTCGGTGTCATAACCCAAAGGTGCGTCGATGAGGTGTTTTACCTGCAGGCCGACGATACCGGTAGCGATAAGCATGGAGACGGTGATGGCGTATTGTATGCCGATCATCGATTTGCCGAAAATGCTTTTGGATTTGGAGCGGAAGTATCCCTTGACCACCTCGATCGGATGATATCGGGAGATTAAGAGTGCCGGGATGAGGCCCGCCGTCACCCCGATGAGCAGAATGCCTCCTATGGAGATGCTTACCGGGATGATGTTGAAATCGTTGAAGAGGGTGAATCGGTAATCCAGCAGTTCGGTAGCGGCAGGAAGCAGGGCATAGGCCAGTAATAACGCCACTGCGCTTGCCGATAGGCATAGGATCAGCGATTCGGCGATGAGCCGGTACACAATGCCGTTCTTAGTGGTTCCTAAAAGCCGGCGCATGGCCATTTCTTTGGCACGCATGGCCGATTGTGCTATCGTCAGGTTGACATAGTTGAGCAAGGCGAAGATCAGCAGGATGATGCCGACGGTGATGAGAATGGAGATGAAATCCCGGTTGCCGCCGTTGAAATGATCGCGGAGATGTTTGGAGAAATGGTCGTTGAAGTAAGCGCCCTGGAGGGGCGTGAAACGCACGGCGGTACTGCTTCCCCTTGAATAGTTCCAGAGGATTTTCTTGAAATATTCAAGCATTTCTTCGCTTCGGGCCGAGATGTCGGCTCCCTTGTGGGTCATGATGACGGTATAGCAGGCATTGACGTTACTCAGGC
The DNA here is from genome assembly GCA_964567855.1 of uncultured Prevotellaceae bacterium. GTDB lineage: Bacteria > Bacteroidota > Bacteroidia > Bacteroidales > UBA3663 > Liminaster. Next base: position 15,245 of record CAZMOE010000008.1, on the reverse strand, counting down.
TGGGGCCGTTGGATGTATCCGTCAGCATGAGAGGTTCCGCCGGTACGATGACGGCTGCTTCGGGAAGAATGCTGTTGTCCAGATTTTGCATAACCGCTCCGACGGTGAAGGAAAAGGGTTGATTCTCATAGATGATGTCGATCTTTTCGCCCAAAGGGTTTCGGTCGCCGAAAATTCGGCGGGCATATCGCTGGCTGATGACGCAATATTGGCAGGAAAGTTTGAATGAGGAGAGGTCGCCGTCTAAAACGGGAATGGTAAACATGTCGAAAAATGAACTGTCGGCCATCAGACAGCATTCTTGGGTTGAAAGGTGGTTCTCACCGGCCGAAACTTCCATGATGTCGGCCTCCAAGGCCGTGGCCGCCTCGATTTCGGGGTAACGATTCACAAGATACCTTTGCAGCCAGTAGCAAGTGTTGAAGCCCCGCTGGCTACCCACGAAATAGATGCGGTCGGCATTTTCCTGGAAAGAATCGGTTTGCAGCTGTTTGCTGGTATAGCTGGCAATGAGAATGATGAATGCAAGCGATACGGTCAGTCCCAGAAAATTGATCGCGGTATAGAGTTTGTTGCGTGAAAGGAAAACGAAATAGGAACGCATATCGATGAATGTTTATGGATGAATGGAGTTGTGTGGAAATCCGATGAGCCACGGAAGAGCGGTTCCAGGTCGGCGGGTGTCAGCGGAAAGTCTCTTTCCCGGTGTCGCATTCGGACAGCAGGAAAAAGGAATACTTTATTCTTTCTTTAACACGGAGACCGGGTTTTCCCGAGCTGTTTGCATGGCGAATCCTACGATGGTGCAGAAAGCAACGATGCCGGCGAAGCAGGCTGTTGCTACATAGAGCCAGGCAGGTTGTTCGATGCGGTAGTTGTAGTCTTCCAGCCATCGGTGCATGATCATATAGATTATCGGAACGGCGACGAGGAAGGAAATGCCTACAAGTTGTAGAAACGTTCCTGTCAGTTGTCGGACGATGTTGCTTTGCGAGGCTCCGAATACCCGCTTGACGGCGATGTCCTGACGACGCTGGCGGATGTAATAGGTCGACATGGCAAGCAGTCCTAAGGTGGAGATGAGGAGTGCGAGCACCGTGAAAATGATGACGATTTGCAACAGATTGCTTTCCTGCTTGAAGGCTGCATCCAATGTCTCGTGGAAATAAATTATTTCACCCGGTCCGGCTTCGCCTCCTTCGGTTTCGATGCGGTAGGCTTCGGCGATAGCCTTTTTGGCAGCATCTGGATCTCCTTTGATTTTGACAATGAAGTCCCACGGATTCCATGGGCCATTGGGGTCATACGTTCCGCGGTTGTCGACGCTGGCGCAACGTTTTTTGTCTAAGATGGTGCCGAGTTGGAAGTCGTGGTACACGCCCGCAATGTTTATTTTCCAGCCTTTTTCCGCATTGCCGAGCATCGGGGTGACGAGGGCATCCTCATCGATCTCCATTTCGCGGAAAACTTGTTCCGTGAAATAGACGGCATTTCGGTTCGCCTGATGATTTTCCTGCTTGAGGCGTAGCCCGAGGATTTCGAAATAGGCGGAATCGCCGCGGATTTCCTGGGTAGAGATCCATCGGTCGCCCATTTTCATGGTGTTATTATTGGAGCCATGTAGCGGGGTGCCATTGCCCAGCCCGACAGCCTCGACGTAGGGGAGGGCCAGCATCCGGTCGCGGAAGGTAACGGCATTCAGGAAATGGCTGGCGTAGCGTGGAATGTAGAGGATGTTTTCGGTATTGTAGCCGAGCGGGGCCTCTTTCAGGTGGCGGGTCTGGAGATAGACGATCCCCGACGATACGAGCATGGCAATAGCAATGGCGTATTGGATCCCGATCATGATTTTACCGTAGAGGTTTTTACTGTGGCTTTTGAAAATACCTTTCACCACCTCGATGGGCTGATATCGGGCGAGGAGCAGGGCCGGACAAATACCGGTTAGCACACAGAGCATGATGAAGCCGAGCAGGTAGGCGGCGATGCCTTGCCACTCGATATTATCGAATAGTCCGAACTGGTGTTCCAGCAATTGATTGGCGTAGGGTAGGAGCGCATAGGCCAGCAGGAGGCCTACGCCGACGGCGAACGAGCAGAAGATGGTCGATTCGCCGATCATGCGGGCGATGATACCTTGCCGGGAAGTGCCGAGGAGACGGCGGGTGGCCATTTCCTTAGCGCGGAAAGTGGTTTGGGCAATACTTAGATTGATGTAGTTGAGAATGGCGAAAATCAGGAGTATCAATCCTACGGAGATGAGCGTCAACACGAAGTTTTTGTTGCCGGAATGGAATTTGTTGTTGCTTGGAAAATCTCCGGCCAGGTCGAGCTGGAAGAAACTGTCGCGCAAGGAGATGAACTGGACTTTCCTATCGCGGTTGTCATAAGCCCAATAGTTTTCGCGGAAGCATTGCAGGATATCGTCGGTGCGTGCCTCGAGATCTGCACCCTTGTGGGGCATGAGGAAGATGTAGGCGAATCCGGCGTTTCCCATATATCGTTTGTCGTTACCATAATAGAAAGATAGGTAGGAGGTAACGGGGACCACGATACCGGCATCGGGCAGGATGCTGTTCCTGATATCTTTCATGACGGCGCAAATTGTGAAATCGCGGTTGTCATCGAATGAGATCTTCTGCCCGATGGGGTTGCGATCGCCGAACATCCGACGGGCAAGTTGCTTGCTGATGACGCATTGTTGCCGGGAATGTTTGAACTGTTGCACGTCGCCGTCGCTAATGTCAATGGTGAACATATTGAAGAAGGCGGAATCGGCCATCAGTACGGTCTCGTAACTTTGTATGTCATTGATCTTAGTTCTGCAGGATTCGCAATGCAGGGCCACGACATGCTCTATTTCCGGAAAGCGGCCGCTCAACAATGGAGAGACACCGTAAGCCGCGTGGGCTTTCCCGTTACCGGAACTGAGGATATAGATACGGTCGGCATTTTTCTGGAAGCTATCGGTCTGCAGTTGGTTGCCGGTATAGCCGGCAATGATAAAGATGATCGCTAAGGAGATGCTTAATCCGAAGAAGTTGATGAACGTGTAGAGTTTGTTATGCGATAGGAAAATGAAGAAACTTTTCATAAGGGCGGGGGTGTCGGTAAGGAATGTTTTTACATTTTATTGTCGAGCGATTGCACGATCTGCCCGTCGAAGAGATTGATGATGCGGTGGGCATAGGTGGAATCTTTTTGCGAGTGGGTCACCATAACGATGGTTGTGCCCTCGCGATTGAGTTCGCTGAGCAGTTCCATAACCTCTTGACCGTTTTTTGAGTCGAGGTTGCCTGTAGGTTCGTCGGCGAGGATCAGCCCGGGATTGGCGATAACAGCGCGGGCGATGGCCACACGCTGTTGCTGGCCGCCGGAGAGCTGGTTGGGGAAGTGTTTGGCGCGATGGCTGATGTTGACACGCTGCATGATTTCCTGTACGCGGCGTTTCTTTTCGGATGAAGAGATATGCAGATAGTTGAGCGGCAGGGCTATGTTTTCTTCGACGTTGAGTTCTTCGATCAGGTTGAATGACTGGAAAATGAAGCCGATTTTACCTTTGCGGTAGTTGGTGCGCTCTTTTTCTTTGAGGGTAGCGACTTCGTGACCGTCAAGCTCATAAGAGCCGGAAGTAGGATTGTCTAAAAGTCCGAGGATGTTGAGCAATGTAGATTTGCCGCAGCCTGAGGGACCCATGATAGCGACGAATTCTCCCTCTTTAACCTCCATGTCGATGCTGTTCAGGGCTACGGTTTCAACAAGTTCCGTACGGAATACTTTCTCTAAGTTTTTGATTTGGATTTTCATAATATACAATGTTTTTGATTTGAATTCGTGGATATTGTTTTATAGTTCTTTGTAATTGTTTCCCGCTTACAGGATGATGATTTTTTCGGCCTCGCCGAAGCTGTCATAACCGGAGGTGATGACTTTTTCTCCCGGTTGGAGACCTTCCGTAATTTCGTAGTATTGTGGATTCTGCTTTCCGATGCGGATATTGCGGCGGGTGGCCTCTGTGCCTTCCTCATTGACGACGAAAATCCAGCGTCCGCCAGTAGATTGATAGAAACTGCCGCGCGGGATGAGAACGCTTTCGGAAGATTCTCCCAGTTCGAGGTTGATATAATAGGTTTGGCCGACTCGGATATTCTCCGGGCGTTCGTCGCCGAAGATGAGGTCTGTGCGGAACTGACCTCCCTGGACTTCCGGATAGACTTTGCTCACATAAACGTTGTAGCTGGTGCTTTGCTGTTCAAATTTCCCGTTCAGTCCGAGCGTGATGCGGTCGATATAATGTTCGTCGATGCTAACCTGTATCTTGTAGTTGTCGAGGATGTTGATTTTACCGATATTTGCTCCCGAGGGGATGTTCTGGCCGAGTTCGGGAGTGAGGCTTCCCAGCTGGCCGTCGTACGAGGCGCGCACTTTCAGGTTGTCAGCCCGTTGGCGGACGAGCTGCAGATTGTGTTCCATGTTGGCAAGGCTTTCGCGGAGCCTCTCTACCTGTACGCTGCGGTAAAGAGAATCCTGGTAGATGCGGTCGTGAAGCAGTTGAAGCCGGCTTTCGGCAAGATGGTAGTTCTCCTGTGCCTGGAGATAGGATTCCCGGGAGGTGAGCCGTTCTTCGTAAAGCGCTTTCTGCTGCTCATAGGCACGGCGGTAGCGATTGTATTCGGTGGCGGTGGTGAGGAGATCCTGTTGCATGGAAAGCTTGTTTTTTTCCATGGATATCTCCGTATCCCGTAGCATATTCTGCTTTTCGGCAAGCTGTGCCTCGCTGTCGAGAATCTGTTGCGTGAGGTGGGGATTGCGTAAGGTGAGGATGATGTCTCCTTTCCGTACCATGTTTCCCTCGGTGATGTGCTTGGTTTCGACAATCCCGCTTTCGAGGGCGGCGACCTGCACGATGGTTCCTGCCACGACCGTTCCGTTGAGGCGGATATAGTCGTTGAATGCACCCTGGGTAACTTCACTGACGGTGATGTTTTTTCTTTCTGTACGGAACCGGGCGGAACGGTCGCCGGCCAATGCCCAGATGATGAGCCCCGTGAGCAAGGAGCCGCCGATGATGTAGGGAATATGTTTTTTGCGGATGATTCCTTTGTGTTCTATGATTCTGTCCATGAGGTAATCGGATTATTTTATGTATGATGATCGATTCAGTTGTTGATAAACGGACGCCCCAGGTAATAATCCATTTCGATGCGCTTGATGAGGTACTGGATTTGCTTGCCGGTGACGGTGGCTTGTGCCGAAGCGAGATTGGAGGAACTGCTATAAAGCTCCAGGGCGGAGAGAGTGCCCAGCTCGAACTTGCGCTGATTGGCGCGGTGGGCTGTGGTTACGGCCGTGAGGCGGGATTCGGCTGCGAGATACTCGCGGCGGGCTCCCTCCAGTTCCATCTGGGCCTGTTGCATCTCTTTCTCGAGATTGAAGAGGGTCTCCTCGTATGCTATCTGCTGGCGTTTGTAACTGAGTTTGGCGCGGCGGTGGCTGTTCAAGGTGCCGAACCGGTCGAAAATGGGAATGGAGAGGCTGATGCTGATGTTTTGTCCCATGTTGTCATGCCATTGCTGATTGAAAGGAGCGGCTTCGTAGTTGAAGTTAAGCGTCTTGTGATAGGAGGTCGAGATGCCGGCCGAGAGCGAGAGGGAGGGCGAGTAGCTGCCGCGGGCCGTTTTCAACTGATAGTGACTTTGGCGGAGAGCCAACAGGGCTTGCTGTGCTTTGGGAAGGTGCTGTACATAGTTTTCGATATCTTGCAGGGGCAATGGCCCGCTGTGCAGAGGATCGGCGTCGAGGCGTATTTGCGAGAGGATGGTAAGCGGACTGTCTATGGGGTAGTTCATTTCGGCCTTAAGCTCCAGTTCGGCCGTGGCAAGAAGGTTTTCCTGATTGACAAGCTGGTATTCCGAATTGGCGACGGTCGCTTTCATTTCGTCGACGTCGGCTCCGGCGATTATCCCCAGGGCCTCCTGCCGTTCTGTCTTGCGGAGGTTCTCACGGTGGCTTTGCAGCTGGCATTTGACTTGGTTGACAAGCTGTTCGTAGTAGACCATATTGTAGTAGGCGCGGATCACTTTCAGCGAAGTGGCATCGGCGGTGATTTCGGTCTGTTTGCGTTGCTGGAGGGTCATCATTTTATAGGCGCGGTAGGTGTTGACCTTGACTAACCCGTCGAAAAGCGGCAGCGACATGGAAAGACTGTAGCTGTTGTTCAGCGTCTGCTTGGTGGCATAACTGTTGGTTTCGGGGTCGATGCCCCGGCCGAAACCGAGGGAGGCTCCGGAACCGAAGCTGACATAGGGCAGGAAGGCGAAGGCGCGGTTTTGCTGGTCGATGCGGCTCATGTCGAGCGATAATTGTTCCATTCGGTTGGCCCGTGCATGGTCGCGGGCGTAGAGAAGGCAATCGTGCAGGGTCATGGCCGTGCCCCGGGATGCCTGGGGCGTTTCCTGCAGAATGGTTGGTGCCGGCTGCGCCGGCGTGGCGGCCGAAGAGGGTATGTGTGGCCCTGAAATCAATATGGCGACGACTGCTAATGCCCTAAGCGGTCGGTAATTTCTGAAGGAAAGGATCTCTTTCATCGTGATTATGTGTGCAGGTTGAGACGTTGTTCGTTCTGTTATGGTTGGTGATGCAAAAATAGATGCTTTGAAGTGCTTTTATGAGATGAAAAGTCGTGAAAATGTTTTTTTAAGGTGCGGATTGTCTCAAAATAAGACACATGTTGAAGAAAATACAGTACTTTTGTCGCTGGAAACAGGTTCCGGCGATGCAGGAAGATGTCGATTGCCGGATGGAAATCGAAAACAGATGTACGATTACAAAGTTCTTATTATTGATGACAATGAGGCGGTGTTGCGTTCATTGAAATTCGTGCTGAACGGAGTGTTCCGCTCCGTAGTGGCGATGCCGGATCCCAAGGTATTACCTGCATTGCTGGCGGCGGGCGATGTGGATGTTGTGCTGCTGGATATGAATTTCGACGCCCGCAGGCTGGATGGTGAAGACGGTTTGTTCTGGCTGGCGCGTATCAAAGAACAGCCGAATGCACCGGCCGTGGTGCTCATTACAGCCTTTGGAGATGTGGATCTCGCGGTCAAATCCATTAAAAACGGAGCCGAAGACTTTATTACCAAGCCTTGGGACAATGAGGCGCTCATTGCCAAACTGGTGGATGCCATTGTCAGGCAACGTGAAAAAATGCAATTGGATGACGTCGTACGTCAGGCACAGAATTTAAAGGACAAACTCGACTCCACCCGGAGGATGACCGTCGAGGAGGTCGGAAATCAGCATATTCTGGAGGTCCTCAAAGAAGTGGGAGGTAATTATACGCTGGCCGCCAAGCGCTTGGGAATCGGCCGCCAGACGTTATATAATAAGGTCAGGAAAATCGAACAGTCGTGATAAGCCGTTATTATCGTTGGTATGTGGCAGCGGTCGCCATCGCCCTGCTGCTGGCGGGAGGTGGGATTGCCGTGGCTTTTATCGAGGGCTGGAATTGGCTGGTGCGTTGTCTGCTGATCTGCACGGCCGTGTGTCTGTTGTGGCGGTTGTTCTATCTGATTTCGTTTCTGATCCGGCAGATGGATTATTTCCTGCAATCTTTGGTGAATCATGATTTCATGGTACGCTTTCCGGAAACTCACGATTCGGCTTTAAAACGATTGTATGCCGATATGAACCAGATTGTGGCATTTTATCGGGATAACCTTTATCAGATCGAGACGAAGCAGCTCTATTATGACCGTATCTTACGGGTGATGACGCACGAATTGCGCAATTCCATCACTCCGATAGTCTCTTTGTCTGATAATCTGGTAAAGCAGTCCGGCAGTTATTCGCCGGAGATGTTGCAGGAGGGACTGGAACTTATCAACGGACAGTGTATAAGTATCGAGAAAATTCTGGATGCTTATCATCGGCTCACGCATTTGCCGCAGCCGAAGCTGGAGACGGTCAGTATCCGCCGGTTGTTTGAAAAACAGCGGAAGCTGCTGGCTTTGACACCCGAGTCGGCCCATATTCATTTTTTGCCGGGGAAAGATATCGAACTACGGGTGGATCCCGATCTGATTACGCAGGTCCTGACCAATCTGATCAGGAATGCCGTGGAGGCGACGGCCGGAATGCAGGAGGCGAATATCGAAATTATCGCCTCGCTTTCCGCCGGTCAGTGTTATATTACCGTCAGCGATAACGGTCCAGGCATTTCACGGGAAAATCTCGAATCTGTCTTCCTCCCGTTTTTCACCACCAAGAGCGAGGGATCGGGCATCGGTCTTTGTCTCAGTCGGCAGATCATGCGGTTGCATGGCGGCAATCTTACCGTAAGCAGCCGTCTGGGTTTCGGCGCTGTTTTCATGATGAGTTTCGGGTGATGGCCGGAAGGATGAGGCTTTGTCAGTCCGGCTTTATCCGCATTATCCCCGGAGGCAACGGGAATCTTTGTCGCCTCCGGGGATATTCCTCTGTCTTTCCGTTATCGGTACAACAATTTGCCAGACAAATCGTGTGTCGTTCGGCTGATTTTAGGTGATTGTACCGTTTAGTCTGTTATTTTACCTGTTGCCCTTTTCCGTTTAACAATATTCCGTAATCTTCGGACAACTTGCATAAATACAGGTCCGGACCGATGGCCGTGATTGAAGTATAGGAGGGGGGAGTGATAACATGTCCGTCGTTGGACATCAGTCCATACCATCCGGCCTCTGCCTGATAACACAGGCGGTTGGCTGTCCGTCGGGTAAAATAGGGGTCGTAGTTGTCCGTTTCACTTTTTGTGACATTGCCGTTATTGTCATAATACTTTGTCGTATTATAACACAATTCGGAGGTCGGATAGGTCATCCGTTCTACTTCGCTGATGTAGAAATCCGCTATGACGTTACCACGCAGGTCGTATTGACGCAAAGTGTGGTCCGGCATGGTCGTCTGGATGATATGGTTCTCAATCCAGTGACTTGCTTTGGAAAATGGAATGATAGTCTCCATTCCGGTCGTCATGACGGCCTCTTCCGTACCGTTGCTGATTATCAGCAGTGAATCAAACCGATAGATATCCTGGTATTCCGGTTGCAAAAGCCATTTCCCGGTTTTATCAAGCAGACCGACCTTATCCTGCTGCATATCGCGGACGACACACAGACCTTCGTGGAACACATATCCGTCCATGCCGGAGATATATGGCAGATGAGTATCGACGACAACATTTCCGGTTGGGTCGATAAACTTTATCCAGCCGCCGTCATCCACCGAGGCCAGGCCGTCTGAGAATACCCATGCGTGGTGATATTGCGGCTGGATAACGTTTTCCCCGGTGTACATATTGAAATATCCCCTACGTTTGCCATCGCTATAACATACCAGCGAATCCCGGCCTAACGGCTTGGCGATCCAACGTACGTTTTCCAGGATTTTCTTTCCGTCGCGGTCTTTCACATAACCCTCTTTGCTGTATTTATGATCGTAGAAGAGCGTATTCGGCGATAGATATTGGACGGAATAATATCTTTCATCGTTCTTTGAACCGTGTCTTACACTCCATTGATTACATATTTCATGAAACCAGCACCATCCGATGGTCGTGGTCATTATTAACACCAGAAGCGCGAAACTGCCGCCTACGATACGACGGATGATCCTCCCGTATACGGAATCGTCTCTCATTCCCAAAATTACAGTAAACCAGTTGGCAATGCTGGAGAAGATTCCGGTCAGTCCATGCCAAAATAAAATAATAGCTTTTTTCATATCCGTTAGTTTTATTAGAGATTATGTGTTCTTTCTTCTTCATCAAAGGCTTCGTCGGCCATGGATGTATAGAGGGTGCGACGTTCCTCGGGTGACATGGGTGCACAATGGCCGTCTACCTCCTCTTTCTTTCTCTGTGCCAGTCGGCAGTAAAGCCCCCTGCGAGTATGAGTATCCTTGCTCATGGCGCCTATTGCTCCGTTGCTGCAAAAGGCGAAATTGCGTGCATTGCGGATGGAAAGGCTCGTGGCCACCTCTATGGAATCTTGATTGGCTCCCATATAGGTGAATGTCCATCCTTCGCTGCGCAGGCGTTCGACGAGTTCCTTGATGATTGTTCCACTATATTCTTTGGAAGAATTTTCCATGCCGTCTGTGATGATGGTCACAACGGCCACGGCATCATCCTGCTTTTTCATGTATTTGTCCAGGGCTGTCAGAGCATATCCCATGGCATCGTAGAGTGGCGTGGAGCAGCATGGTACGTAGTCTTTCGGCGTCAGCGGGCAGACCTCTGCAGCCGGCGTTTTGTCGAATATATGTCGGATTTCACAGCTGCAGAAGGTCACCAGCGAGACATAATGATCCTGAGTGTCGGCAAATTTTTTCTGTGCCTTTTTTATACCTGCCAGCGTTTCGTTCAGCCCATCCATGGCTGCGTCGCGGATAAGGCTCATCGAGCCGCTGGAGTCGAGAATAATCAGATTGAATACCTGCGCCTTCTGAATTTTTTGTTCGTTTGTTATGGTTTCCATTTTTCAAGATGTTTATGATAATTGTATGTATTGTTTTTTATTCGCTTAATTCCTCTTTGGTTCTATGAAATTCGGGACGTATCATGCCTAATATTTTCAGGGCATTCCCGATATTGTTTTTCAGGCACTCTTCGTCCGTATAGAAAAATCCGCAATTGGCGGAAATGCTTTTGAGCGTCTGGTCGATATACACTTTGACAAGTCTGGTATTGCGCGTTATCTGATTGCAGGCCGCTAAAGTTATGATTTCATCTCCTTCGTCGATCGCCTCGAACTGGGGCAATATGACCACCACATACGCTTCTTCTTCCTGACCGACTATGATGTAGATGGATTTCATCTGATAGCGTACGAATATATCTCCATACTCATCTATCTGCGGTTTATAGCCGAGGCTCTCTACCGCGTTCATTATCATTTCTCTTTTAGTCATATTTTTAGTTTTATTTTATTCATTCTCTTCATCGTTATCGTTCTCTTCTTCTTCCGACGCTTCGTTTGAACCTTCTTCCATCTCTTTTTTAAGCTCTTTGATTGTTTTGTGGGCAAAAATAAGTGTGGCTGCCAAATGGTAAATCATTTTGGAGAGGAGTTGTGTCAAATCTTTTTCGTCCAGCAGTTCACGTTCGTAGAAAAGCCAGATGTGATTTTCCAGCGTATAGGCCTTGACATACTTTATCGTAGAGTTGATTCTTTCCGGCAAGATATGGAACAGCAAGGGAAAGTTTTCTTCAAGCTCATAGATTCCCGGTATGGATATGTTCAGAAACTCCTCGTCATCCTTGTTGTACATATATAGGAAATCCCATTCTTCATAACAAAAGCTATAGCCTATACCTTCGATTTCTTCCAGCTGGAATCCCAGCTCGCGGAATGCTTCCAATATTTTTTCATTCATGGTTTTATAATTTTATGGTTAATATACTCTTTTATCTGAATCCGATCGTTCTATGTCGGCAGCCTTTGTCCTTTGGCGAGAACTCGCTTCGTACCCGTTCGTATTCGCGAAGATCCTTGCCGCTGACCGAAGGGCTTTTACTTGATATTATAGTTTCCAGCAGGGACTGGCTGATGCGCCGGTAGTCGGTATCACCCTCCTTAATGGTCGCATTGAACATCTTTCTTGCCGCAGATTTTACGATATAGCTGATGTCGCTGCAGTTATATCCCTCTGTAAGTTCTGCCAGAAGGGCGGTATCGATGTCTTCTTCTGTCGGCAGCGTGGAAAGGGCCAGCGCAAACAGACTTCTGCGGGCCTCTTTGTCCGGCATATCGATATATACGATTTCGTCGATTCGTCCCGTTCGCAGCACCGCCTTATCGATTCGTTCCGGGTGGTTGGTAGCTGCCAGCACAAATATACCACGTTCTGAAGCGCTGTTGAGCATACAGAGAAATTCATTCACTTCGCTGTCATAATGCTGATTGGCCTCGTCCCCGGAGCGTTTCGGCACCATCGCGTCAAATTCATCGAAAAACAGCAGCGTGGGCGCTTTCTTTTCCGCATTGCGGAACACTTCCCCGATCTTTTGCTGTGTCCCATGTACCCATGTGCAGGCAAGATCGTCAGGCACGATCTTTATGAAGTTGATACCTACTTCTTCCGCCATCTTTTCTGCGAAAAATGTTTTTCCGCAACCTGCCGGACCGTAGAATAACATGGCCGGCGGCCTGATGCCATATGCTTCGGCACATTCGCGATTCTTCAATACATTAATGAAACTCTCTGTGACAAATTCTTTCAGCTCGTTCATACCGGCTATGTCTTTGAACCCGTTTCCTTTGGCGGACTGCTTTTTTGAAGGTTTTTCTTCTTTTTGTTTGGCTGCAGAGGTTTTATGTTCTGTGTTTGTAGGCTGTCCATTGTTTATGCGACGGAACCATTCTTTTTCAGCATCTGATGTATTCATCTTGTTCCTTCCATTATTTGGTTATTTTTTCTTTTATGATAAAAGAGTAGTCCAAGTAACCCATTTCTATCATCGGATTGTAATTTTTTTAACCGCTTTGCAGAATTTGATATTGTGGGAGTTGCAGAAATCAATGATTCTGCCTATAAAGAAGTAACTATAACATTTCTTATAAAATCGGCTTTAAGTAAGCCAAACAGAGTTTTCGTAGTTGTCGCACCTAAGAGTCTACACAGTTTCAATGTATTGCGTTTATCAAAATGGTAAAGAACTTCGACTGTGCCATCTTTTTTATTATAATCTCATGCTTGATAGTCAACCTTATGTAGAATAAACTTTCCTTCGGCGCACATATAGGTTGTAACAACGGAATAAAGTTGCTTATCCTTGAATGATTTATAAATTACTCTTCTTGAAAGTCTGAGATGAATTTTCATACGGCTACTATTTTGATGATAATTGCAGAGAAATTGTCTCTACATAGATAAGTATCTTTTGTAATTGGCGTTACTTCCCAATAGATGGGTTCGGTTATAATGTCACCGGCAACTGTATAGAGTCCTTCATAATGATCTTAGTTATGAGATAGATTGTTATTGGTCAGAGTATCACCACAGCCAAATCTATCTTATAAAATTCAAAAAGCGGTGAATTTTTCCACCGCCTTGAAATTTATTTGACATCATCTTTCTCTAAGTTATCTGTTTGTGGTGAGCGCAGTTTTCTTAAGAATGATAATGCCGCATCTTTTAGTTTATTGCCATGGGAGTCTTTAAGTTATCCTTAAGTGTTTGAAGTCCCTCGTCAATCTTGTTGCTCTCAAAGATTGACCGTGCAATGTCAATTATGACACGACCTTGCTTCTGGTCTTTGATACTCACATTTGAATTAAAAGAGTAATCCTTGATTCCGGGATAATCTTCCGGTTTTACTTTACTGAAACGAGCCGATACCTCAATCTCATCAGTGTATCCGCTGAAACAAATGTCGAAATTTATCTAATCAGCCATGAATTTTTATATATTATTACCAGCTGGTTGGCACATCCTCAATATAATGGTTATAATCAATTTCCATTTTAGAGTATATATGCCTTCTCCGAGTGGCTCATCGGCTTTTGGGAGGATACATTTATTCCCATTATAGTCTATTACATAATCACCATTTGATTTCTTATATACACGATACTGCTTGTCTGATCTCGTTTTTGTGTATTCGAGCTAATCTATCGTGTAAACCCTGACCTTTCCGACGTATGTTCCATTATGCGCTAGGTTCTCAATTGGACCCGCATCCCAAAGAATTTCTTTTGCTTTTTTTCCGTGCAACTTGAAAGGACGATACTGTTTCCAAAAGTGTGTCTGAAAAGACGAAAAAAAGGGCCAACACTTTCGTATTAGCCCGAAAGTCTGTACTTTAGGAGTAACAAACAACTAAATTACCAGACATGCAGTTTACAAAGGTACAAATTTCCGAGCTCATGCGCAAGCATGCGGAGAAAGAAAATGGTCTACACGACCTGATGGAAATCATGCTAGAAAGCATGATGGTTGCAGAACGCAGTGAATTTCTGCGGGATACCCCTCAGAATAAGGGTAACGGGTATCGCCCGGGGCACACTTATGGACAAGGCAGGAAACTGGAGTTCCGTATACCACGGGACCGGTACGGGAACTTCCATCCTCAGATCCTTGCGATCCTTCGCAGTCAGGAGGAGGAATGTGACCGTCTTGCCGGTGTGCTTTACACCAAAGGACTGACTCAGGATCAGGTAAGCGATGTCTTCGACCAGCTCTATGGACAACACTACTCTAAGTCCAGTATCAGCCGTATGGTCGAATGCGTGAGGAGGCAGGTCGGCGAATGGCTGGACCGAGGATTGGAGAGCTATTATCCTGTTCTGTTCTGTTCGTGGACTGCGTACACATCAAGATACACCGCAGACGCTCGGTGTCAAGCGAAGCCTTTTATGTTGCACTGGCAGTGACGGAGGAAGGCCGGCGTGAGGTTCTTGGCATCTTCAACATCCCTGTTGAGAGTGCCACCGGTTGGGGCGATATCTTCACGACTTTGAAGGAGCGTGGCGTCCAAAGGGTCGGTCTCGTGGTGGCAGACGGGATCAAGGGTCTTGACTCCGTCGTGGGCGAGAAGTTCCCCGGAACGCCCCTGCAACGGTGTGTCACTCATCTGAAGCGTAATCTGTTCGCAAAGGTCAATCATGGAGACAAAGGAGCTCTGGCAGCCGACCTGAGGGATATTTTCCGTACAGGGCAACGCGACTACACCGTTGAAATGGCCTGGGAGAAATGGCAGGTGATGTGCGACAGATGGGGCAAGGACTACCGGGCCTTCAGGCTCATGCGCAACAACGCGGACTACAAGGCCTATATGACATATCTCAATTACGCACCGGAAATTCAGTCGATGATCTATACGACCAACAGGATTGAGCGGCTCAACCGGGACTTCCGGCTGGTGACCAGGATGAGGACTGCCATGCCCAATGAGGAATCCGTGCTTACGCTGATGGGTAGCGTGGCAATGGAACATAAGGCTTTTGACAGGCTATTGCCAAACATCTCCTGTGACAAAACATTGTTTCCTGACTGAGGGGATATTTCTTAGCCCAGGGGCCTGCCTGATTGCAAAAGGAGCCGCCCCTCAGGACGACTCCCGGTGCCTTTCGGCAACCAGTATAGGCACAGCCTTGTTATTGGCGGGTTGCCCCTCTGAGGGGCCAGTTCCTCACAAGACCATATCATAAAAGGCACTATAAAATATTTTGTGTAAATGAGAAATACGGGCTTCGGTAGGAGTTTAT
>CAZMOE010000007.1:0-98299 GCA_964567855.1 uncultured Prevotellaceae bacterium | reverse complement strand
ACAGACCAAGGAAACTGTAGTTGTATCGTAAACAATACCGACCTCATACTCCAGGCCAAATACCTCTTCTTCTTTAACACTGCAGGTAAGAACGGCAGAATGAAATGTAACATCCGATGCCGAACCGGTAAAAACGACCGTCTCTTTATTGTCATTTCCACCGCCGCCACCGGTCAACTCGTCATCATCATCATCTTTACTACAGGAGGTTACCGCAATGCCGCACAACACCGCAAGCATCGCCATTCCTAAAAAAAGTTTGTTCTTTTTCATTGTTCTTTATTTTTTTATTGTTTTGATGTTATGATATTTTCTCTTCATTCTCCACCCGAAGGTATATCAGAAACCTTTTTCGCAACGGTTCCGGAAATCATTGGCACCGATTCCCCCAAACCGTGCCCCATGTGATTTTTTGACAGGACACACGTTTATAGGGCTGTATAAATAATCGAAAAATAAACAAGACCGGATTACGGCGGTCGTCGAATATTCAGCCCCAATGCCATTTCCCTACAAATGGATTCCGCTTTCGCTCGTACAGGAAAAAGCATTGGCATGTGCAAATATAATATAAAGGATTTTACCCCCCCCCGTTAACATTGTTTAACTATAATAAAATCATTTTTTTGAGGTATACATCTTCTAACTACTCGTTCCGTAAAAAATCCGCTTCATTTGCAGGGTATTTTTGCTTCTTCATTTTTTCAACGAAGAGCCTCACACGCACGACATGCCGCCACCACAACGCCCGTTTCCGTCTCTTGGCATGAGAACAGCACCCAAACGCCACACGTTTCCACCTCTTACTTTATAACTGGTACCAGAAGCAGCACGCCCATCCATTCTCACCTTATAATCGCCGCCCGACACAACGCTGCAGCCGCCCGACAGCATAACACTATCGGGCGGCTGCAGCACGGAAGATATAAAAAGACCGATCTTGCCGCCACAGCGACGGAATGTAACGACATCCACCACCTGGAAGCAAGACCGGTTATTTAAAATTCGTCAATCAAAAGCCTTGCCTCAGGCTTCGATCTTTTCGTAACGAGGTACCAAAGTCTTCATGATGCCCCATGCAATGAGGTAAGCAACGGCACAGATGCAGAAGATGATCATGTAGCCGGCAGGTTTACCTTCAAAACCGAAGAAGGTGAAGTTTGCACCCTGTTCGGCGGCATAGTCGAACAAAACACCGGATCCCTTATTGATGAGGAAAGATCCTACACCGCCGGCCATGGCGCCGATACCGGTAATCGTGGCAATCGTTGACTTCGGGAACATATCGCCGATCGTAGAGAAAAGGTTGGCGGACCAAGCCTGATGTCCTGCACCGGCCAAACCGATAATGATGGCCGGCCACCATGCAGACTGCGCTCCCAAAGGCTGTGCAAACAAAGCCAACAACGGGAAAAATGCAAAAATCAACATCGAACGCATACGACCTGCATAAGGCTCCATGCCTTTCTTTTCGACAAACAACTTCGGCAGATATCCGCCATAAATGGAAAGTACCGTCACGATCAGATAAAGCACGAAAATCAACAAACTTCCCATCGTAGATGAAGAGGCATAGCCGAACTGATCGGAGAAATAGGCCGGCGCCCAGAACAGGAAGAACCACCACACGCCGTCGGTAAAGAATTTGCCCACGATAAACGACCAAGTCTGACGATAAGTGAAGCACTTTCCGAAAGGAATCGTCTTCTCCTCAGCTCCGGGGATTTTTGTCTCCTCTGATTCATCCTGATGGATGTAGGCGAGTTCCTCTTTGTTGACATACTTGGAGGTCTCCGGTTTGTCATACATGAAGATCCAGAAGAACATCCAGATAAAGCCGAGAGCACCGATGATGATGAAAGCCATTTCCCATCCCCAGGCCTCAGCAAGGAACGGGATTGACAATGGAGCTGCCAAAGCTCCTACGGAAGCACCGGCATTGAAGATAGAAGTAGCAAAAGCACGGTCCTTTTTCGGGAAATACTCAGCAGTTACCTTGATGGCTGCAGGGAAGTTGCCAGCCTCACCCAAAGCAAGGATAGCACGGCATACCAAGAAAAGCCATACACTGAGAGATGCGATGGCCAAAGCCAAATCGGAGCCGGCCTGTACGGCACGCAATGCCTCTATTGAATCCAAGCCCTTTGCATTCATGGTCACCCAACCGCAACCGGCATGGAGACAAGCACCTAAAGACCAAATGAAAATAGCCCAAAGATAGCCCTTTTTGGTACCCATCCAGTCAACAAACTTTCCGGCAAAAAGGCAGGCTATAGCATAGAAGATAGAAAAGAAACCTGTAATCGTACCATAATCAGAATCCGTCCAATGGAATTCCGGAGCGATGAAATCTTTCCAAGTAAGGGAAAGAACCTGGCGATCGAGATAATTTACAGTCGTGGCAACGAACAATAAAGCACAAAGCACCCAACGCCAATTGGTCATTTTAGTATTAGTCATTATTTATTCTGTAATTGAAGTTATTTTAATATCGTTGATGATAATAGAAAAATGAAGTGCCTCCCGTTCAACAAAGCGAAAGACACTTCATGATTCTAAAAATTACTTGGTGCGTATCTCAGAAATAATATCGAGACATTCTTTGCACTTATTGGTTACATAGGCCCAGTCTTCTGCAACAACTTTGTCCTTCGGGAAGAGTTTGGAGCCCATGCCTACACAATAAACACCGGCTTTGAACCAGGAAGTAAGGTTTTCACGATCAGGTGAAACACCGCCGGTTACCATAATCTTCGACCACGGACACGGGGCCATCAACCCCTTAACCATGTTGGGACCATAAACATCGCCGGGGAAGAGTTTCGTCAAATCGCAACCCAATTCCTGAGCCTTTCCGATCTCAGAAACAGTACCGCAACCAGGGCAGTAAGGTACGAGACGACGGTTGCAAACCACTGCAATATCAGGATTGAAGAGCGGACCGACAATAAAGTTGGCGCCCAGCTGAATATAAAGTGCGGCAGTAGGAGCATCTACAACAGAGCCGATACCCAAAGCCAATTCAGGACATTCCTTGGCAGCCCACTTCACCAGCTCGCCGAAGATTTCATGAGCGAAGTCCCCACGATTGGTAAATTCAAAAGCGCGAACGCCACCTTCGTAGCAAGCCTTCACTACATTCTTGGCGACTTCCACATCTTTGTGATAAAAGACCGGAACCATACCGGTTTCACCGATTTTCTTAAGAACGGCGACCTTATCAAATTTAGCCATTGTCTTTCTATTGAAATATTAATTACTCAAATGAATTCAAAATTAGCGCTGAACACGACCATTGGCGTTACCACCGGCCAAAGACTCGACCTCCTCAACAGAAACGAGATTAAAGTCGCCGTTGATAGTATGTTTCAGGGCAGAAGCGGCCACTGCAAATTCGAGGGCCTCGCCTTGAGTAGCCTTCGTCAAAAGACCATGAATCAAGCCGCCAGAGAAAGAGTCGCCGCCACCGATTCGGTCAATGATGGGATTGATTTCATAGCGCTTAGACTGATAAAATTCGCTGCCGTTATAGATAAGGGCCTTCCATCCGTTGAATGTGGCAGAGAAAGATTCGCGAAGTGTTGAAACGACATACTTAAAGCCGAATTCTTTAGCCATCTGCTTGAAGATACCTTCATAACCGGCGGCATTGGTTTCACCACCTTCAACGTCTGCATTGGGCTTGAAGCCGAGACAAAGCTCTGCATCTTCCTCATTACCGATACAAACATCGACGTACTGCATCAAAGGACGCATGATAGAGATAGCCTTTTCTGACGTCCAAAGTTTCTTACGGAAGTTCAGGTCGACAGAAACAGTGACACCATGACGCTTGGCAGCTTCACAAGCCAGCTTGGTCAATTCAGCGGCCTTGTCGGAAATAGCGGGAGTAATGCCTGACCAGTGGAACCAATCGGCACCCTCCATGATCTTGTCAAAATCGAAATCAGCGGCATCAGCTTCCGCAATAGAGGAATGTGCACGGTCGTAAATGACTTTAGAAGGACGCATAGAAGCTCCGGTCTCTGCATAATAAAGACCTACACGATCGCCGCCACGGGCCACGAAATCGGTATTAACGCCATAACGACGCAACGCATTTACTGCGATCTGACCGATTTCATGCTTAGGGAGTTTGGAAACAAAATAAGCATCGTGACCATAGTTGGCACAGCTGACAGCTACATTAGCTTCACCGCCGCCAGGAATAATACGAAAAGATTCTGACTGAATGAAACGGTCGTTGCCTTCAGGTGAAAGACGAAGCATAATCTCGCCCAATGTTACAATTTTTGCCATAGTAATTTATTGTTTTATTAAATTGTTAGTTCTCTATACTAAAGTGTTTTCATGGTTACAAATATTCTGCAACCATGAAAACAACGATTATACTTTTATATTAAAATTGGAAATAATTCTTTGCGTTGTTATAGCAAATATCCTCTACCATCTGATTTACGCGCTCTGCCTCATAACCGGTGTAAGGAATCTCGCCGTTTTCAATATCTGTACCGAGCAAGTTGCAAAGTGTACGGCGGAAGTACTCATGACGCGGATAAGAGAGGAATGAACGGGAATCGGTAAGCATACCCACAAAGCGGCTCAACAAACCAAGCACGGAAAGTGCATTCATCTGCTTCTGCATGCCGTCTTTCTGATCGAGGAACCACCAACCGGAACCCAACTGGATCTTGCCCGGCAAAGAACCGTCCTGGAAGTTACCCAGCATCGTCGCCAGCACTTCGTTGGCACAAGGATTGAGGTTATAGAGAATTGTCTTGGTCAGTTTACCCTCTGCATTCAACTTGTCGAGGAATTTTGCACATGCCTTTGCCGTGTTGAACTCACCGATGGAATCGAAGCCCGTATCGGGACCCAGTTTCTTAAACATCTTGGAGTTATTGTTACGGATGGCACCATAATGGAACTGCTGTGCCCAACCCGTGGCATAATCCATTTCAGCAAAGATAATCATCATGGCGCTCTTGAACTTCAAGATTTCTTCCTGAGTCAAAGCTGTACCGCCATATACCTTATTAAATATAGCATCGATCTCCGCATCGGTATAATCTTCGGCATAGAATTCTTCGATACCATGATCAGAAAGCTTACAGCCCATAGATTCAAAGAAGTCATGACGCTTCTGAAGAGCATCGATCATATCCTGGAACTTATTGATCGTCACACCGGATACTTCGGCAAGTTTTTCGACATAAGCACGGAACTCAGCAGGCACCTCCACAGCCATGGCCTTATCAGGACGCCAGGTGGGCAACATTTTTACTTCAAAGCCGCTCTCCTTAACCTGCTTGTGATACTCAAGGGAATCCACCGGATCATCAGTCGTACATACGGTTTCCACATGATAACGGCGCATAAAACCGCGAGCCGTATAGTTAGGATCATTCAGCAATTTGTCATTACATTCATCGTAAATTTCACGGGCAGTCTGCGGATTGAGAATCTTGTCAATACCGAATGCGGTCTTCAATTCAAGATGGGTCCAATGATAAAGGGGATTGCGGAAAGTATAAGGAACCGTTTCTGCCCATTTTTCAAACTTCTCCCAATCGGTCGTATCGCTTCCGGTACAAAAACGTTCGTCAACACCGTTGCTACGCATGGCGCGCCACTTGTAATGGTCGCCGCCCAGCCAGATTTCCGTCAGGGATTTGAAGCGATGATCGTCGGCGACCATCTTCGGAATCAAATGACAATGGTAATCGATAATCGGCATCTTGGCCGCGTGCTCATGGTACAACTTCTGCGCAGTTTCAGTCTGCAACAGAAAGTTCTTATCCATAAATGGTTTCATATCGCAAAATATATTTAAGTGTTTTGGTATAAAATTATATATAAGTTGTTTCTATCTTCCGGCTGTTACATGCAAGTCAAAAACTTTTCACATAATCAGCGAGGCGAAGATAAATATTTTTTTTGGTTTCGATACAAAAAAAGAGTTTTTTTTTTGAAAAGCAAATAATATTAGTATATTTGCGGCAATTAAAACGTATACTTACAACTTTAAAACACATTAATTTTATAACATGAAAGCATTAAACAAGCTGACGGCTCCCAAATCCGTCGCCCCCGAAAGAATCATTCAGTTCGGTGAAGGCAATTTTCTTCGTGCGTTTGTAGACTGGATCATCTACAACATGAACCAGAAAACCGATTTCAATTCCAGCGTCGTTGTTGTCCAGCCCATTGAAAGAGGTATGGCAGAATGGCTTAACGGACAGGATTGCCTCTATCACGTAAACCTTCAGGGTCGTCTCAACGGTGAAGCCGTAAACAGTCTCACACGTATTGACTGTATCAGTCGTGCTCTTAATCCTTACAGCCAGAACTCCGCCTTCATGGCTTTGGCTGACCAGCCGGAAATTCGCTTCGTAATCTCCAACACTACCGAAGCCGGCATCGCATTCGATCCTAACTGCAAGCTCTCTGACGCTCCGGCATCTTCTTATCCCGGTAAACTGACACAGCTTCTCTATCGCCGCTTCAAGACTTTCAACGGTGCTGCCGACAAAGGTCTTATCATCATGCCGTGCGAGTTGATCTTCCTTAACGGTCATCACCTCAAGAAATGTATCTACCAGTACATCGACCTCTGGAAAGAAGATTTCGGCACTGATTACGAAACATTCAAAGCATGGTTCACCAACAGCTGCTATGTATGCGCCACATTGGTTGACCGTATCGTTCCCGGATTCCCGCGTAAGGAAATCGCTCAGATTCAAGAGAAGATCTGTTATGCCGATAATCTCGTCGTGCAAGCAGAAATCTTCCACCTGTGGGTAATTGAGAAACCCGAGAACATGTCTATCGAAGACCTCCGCAAAGAATTCCCCGCAGAGAAAGCCGGTCTGCATGTCCTCATCGCAGAATCCGAGAAACCTTACCATGAAAGAAAGGTAACACTTCTCAACGGCCCCCACACGGTTCTTTCACCGGTTGCCTACCTCAGCGGAATCAACATCGTGCGCGATGCCTGCAACCACGAGATCGTTGGAAAGTATATTCACAAGGTACAGTTTGAAGAACTCATGGAGACTCTCAATCTCCCGATGGACGAACTTCGTCAATTTGCCGGCGATGTCCTCGAACGTTTCAACAATCCTTACGTCGACCATCAGGTTACGAGCATCATGCTCAACTCTTTCCCCAAATACCAGACACGCGACCTTCCGGGTCTCAAGACTTATCTGGAACGCAAAGGCGAATTACCCAAAGGCCTCGTTCTCGGTCTTGCAGCCATCATTACTTACTATAAAGGCGGTAAACGTGCCGACGGCGCAGAAATCGTTCCTAACGACGATCCGAAGATCATGCAGCTCCTCACCGACTTGTGGGCTACCAATGACGTTCACAAAGTTGCAGAGGGAGTTTTGGCAGCCAAAGATCTCATCTGGGGCGAGCACGGCGATCTCAATACCATTCCGGGCCTGACAGACATGGTTGCAGACTTCCTGCAAGCCATTCAGGAGAAGGGAATGCTTGAAACCGTCAAAACAATCCTTTGATAATATCATATCATCTATCTATAAACGTCCGGAGTTCCGACCCAATGTCTACCCCGGACGTTTAACGTATTCAGAGAAAAAGAGTCCATCTATCTAAACATCGAAAAAATCACTATGAAAGAATATTTGAAAATCAATCCTGCCGATAACGTAGCTGTAGCTATCGCCCCTCTGACCGCAGGCACCACCATCTCGGTCGACGGCCAGGACATTACTTTGGTAACAGATATCCCCGTCGGTCATAAAGTCGCACTTTGCGACATTTCAGAAGGCGAAAATATCATCAAATACGGTTTCCCGATCGGCCATGCCCGTCACAATATTCAAAAAGGGGCATACCTCGACCATGACGATATCAAAACGAATCTGGCAGGACAGCTCGACTACAGCAACATCCAGCTAAAAGGATTGCAGCCTTGCACCCCGACAGGAGAACAGCTTACGTTTGAAGGCTATGTCCGCCCCGACGGACAAGTCGGTATCCGCAATGAAATCTGGGTCATCCCTACTGTCGGCTGCGTAAACGGCATTATCAAACAAATCGTTGAACGTGTCAAGGCTGAAACCAACGGCGGCGAAGGTGTCGACTGCATCGTTGATTTCCCTCATAACTACGGCTGCTCACAGCTTAGCGAAGACCATGAAAATACCAAAAAGATTTTGCGCGACATGGTACATCACCCCAATGCCAGCGGTATTCTCGTCGTAGGTCTCGGTTGCGAAAACAACCAGCCCAAAATATTCGAGGAATTTTGCGGCGACTATGACAAAAGCCGCGTAAAATTCATGGTTTGCCAGGAAGTGCCAGGTGATGAAGTCGAATACGGTACGAAACTTCTTAAAGAGCTTTACGAACAGGCCAAAACATTCCAGCGCACAACCGTGCCGGCATCCAAACTGCGCATCGGCCTGAAATGCGGTGGCTCGGATGGTTTCTCCGGCATTACGGCCAACCCGTTGCTCGGTGCCTTCTCCGATTTCCTTTGCGAAACACAAGGCGGTACAACCATCCTGACGGAAGTTCCGGAAATGTTCGGTGCAGAAACCATCCTCATGGAGCGTTGCGCGAACCCGGAATTGCTGAATCAGACCATTTCGCTTATCAACAACTTCAAAGAATATTTCCTCAGCCATGGCGAGCCCGTTGGAGAGAATCCCTCTCCGGGCAATAAGGCCGGCGGTATTTCAACCCTTGAAGAAAAAGCTTTGGGATGTACCCAGAAGTCAGGGAAAAGCGCTGTATGCGGCGTGATGGAATACGGCGAGCGTCTCCAACATAACGGTCTGAACCTGCTTTCCGCCCCCGGCAATGACCTTGTTGCCGCCACGGCATTGGCTGCCGCCGGATGTCAGATGGTACTCTTCACCACCGGACGCGGAACTCCGTTCGCTACCTTCGTTCCCACTATGAAAGTTTCCACCAACAGCAGACTCTATCAGAACAAGCCCAACTGGATCGATTTCAACGCCGGAGTCCTGGCGGAAGATCAAAGTATGGACGAAGTGGTTAAAAACTTCATTGCCTATGTTCTTAAAGTCGCAAGCGGAGAATATGTCAATTCCGAGAAGAGCGGCATCCACGAAATTTCCATCTTCAAAAATGGTGTGACCCTATAGTAATTCATATTCGGTGTGCCTATACCACACCGCCTTTTCCTTCCCAACGAACAGATCCGGGACGGCAGACTTGAAACAGTTACCGTCCCGGATCTATTTTATTGCCAAACTGCATTCCCATAAAACAAAATATCTCCCATCAGAACAAACACTAACAAACAGCGGCATTACAGAAATACATCTGACAACAGTCAACCACCCAGAAACGATTCCGCAACAGCTTCATAAAAGAACAAACACGCAACAAAACAATCCCCGCCCTGCAACCAAAAATACAAACCCAAGAGAAGGCTGCCCGCCAGCCACATTACAGACAAACAACCGTACAGCAAAAGAAATCGCCGGCACAACCATAATAAAGTCATACCGACGAAATCATATTCCTGTTTTATAACTCTTATCTATCTGCAGGAGAGGGGAAAGCCTCACCGTTGAGTTTCATATTATCGAACGTAACGTTTCTGAAACGACCGTCCATCCGGTTAAGGTCCTTCGTCTTCTTATTGCCCTTCACGCCTGTGAAATCGCAATTTTTGACAGAAACGTCATAAATATTGCAGACATCTTCCAGACCGATCAGCACGACTCCGAACTGACTCTCTTTACAAGTGACATTCTCCAGGTTCACGTTACGCACGATCGGATTGTTGCCTCGCTGGCAAACCTCCTTCGGTTCATAATCCAAGTTAATACGCAACACGGCCTCACGACAACGGCCCACGGTCACGTTACGAACAAAGATGTTCTCAATAATACCACCACGGCAACTGGAGGTCTTGATACGAATCACGCGTTCCAGTTCGGGAGAATCCATCGTACAATCTTCCACATAAAGATTGCGGTAGCCGCCGGAAATTTCAGAACCGACCACGACACCGCCATGTCCGTTGACCATGTGGCATTTGCGTACCACGATATTTTCACTCGGCGTGTTCCACTTACGGCCATCCACATTGCGGCCGCTCTTGATAGCGATACAATCGTCACCGGTATCGAATGTACAATTCTCAATCAAAACATTTTTACAGGATTCCGGATCGCAACCGTCACCATTCGGACCACGGTTGTAGATTTTCACACCGCGTACAGTCAAATCCTCGCAAAACAGAGGATGAAGTACCCAGAAAGGAGAGTTCAACAACTCGACGTCTTCAATAAGTATGGTATTGCAACGATAGAAATTCACAAACTGAGGGCGCATACCATCCTCCGGTCCGAAAACGCGTTTGAATACCGGCGTTCCGCTCTCGCCCCATTCCAGCAACTGCGCACGCGCACCGTTTTTCTGGGCCACCATACCCGGCTGCCAGCCGTATTTTGCCGCGCCGCACATGGCCCACCAGTTTTCATTGGCGCCCTGGGCATCTAAAGTACCCTTGCCAGTCAAAGCGATATTCGTTTCGCCATACGCGTAAATAAGCGGATGGGTATTATAGCAATCGATACCTTCCCAACGGGTCAAAACAGCCGGGAAATAGAGACTCTGATCGGTTGAGAACTTCAATACCGCACCATCGCTCAGATGCAAATTGACATTACTTTTAAGAGTAATAGGACCTGTGATATAGGTACTATCGGGTATAACGACGGTTCCTCCACCCTGCTGGCTGCAAGTGATAATGGCTAAATTGATAGCATCGTGCGCCAACTTGATCGGCCGTTGCGGAGTAGCGGCAACGGCGCCGAAATCGGAAATGTTATAGGTCTTCTTGGGGAAAGATACCTGCTTGAGATTTTTTACAATCCGATCAGCCTCTGACCAGGCTCCCGAAGCATTTTTCTTTGCCTGCACTGAAAACATAGACAAAGAAAAAACGGCTGCCAGTAAAATAATGCCTTTTTTCATGGATTACGTAATTTTTAATATAAAATTTAAGTGATTAGTCATCATCGATAATATCTTTTCAACGAAAAGACTTTGCAAAGATAACCTTTTTTAAGTAACCCGACAAGCATTCTCATTATTTTCTATGCCTCCGGAATATTTTTACAACACTTCCATTCCGATAAAAAACAAATCTCAACGCAATAAGAAATGTATATATATTGATGAATAGCCCGCCCCAAACCAGAAACGACCATATACGAGGGAAATCCCTCCTCCAGATTGCCAACAACGGCCTACGACACCCTTTCCGATAACATCCGGAAAATCGCGCCGACCTCACAGACCCTCATTTCATGCCCAGGCATTTCGGCAAGCGGAAATCACATCATCGGCCATCGCCCAAAGAACCGCCATATTATCCCGGACTTTCCGAGAGAGGGAAAAGCCGACCGGTCGAGGTGCTCCGCTTCACTTGTCGGCACTTGCCGCAATACAGCAAGCGCCACAACCGGCAACAATAACACTAAAAAAACTCCGGCTACGACCACCGAGAACGAGATCGATTCTTCCGTTCCGCAAGCAAGCCGTTATACCGATAACGGCAACACCCCTCATCCGACACTATCCGCTCTTTATTTCCGAATAAACCGGTACCGGAGAAATGAAAATGGCTGAGATATAAAAATTCCTTATAACTTTGCAGCATAAATCGAAACAAATCACTTGACAAGCAGCCTACCGAGACAGTCCCCCGACAACAACCGGCTACATCAGAGAATCCGAATGTCCGGCCAAAGCGCACTCTGCTGACAAGCATATCCCAAGAAAAAACTACCGACTTTCAAAATCATAGCATATGAATAAGAAAAACTTTCAAGAATCCGTATATAATATAATTGTCCAGATTCCTGCCGGCCGGGTATTGTCTTACGGCCGGATTGCCGCATTGGCCGGCTACCCGAACCATTCGCGATGTGTCGGTCATATCCTCTGCAATATTCCCCCGGAAATTCACCTGCCCTGTCATCGTGTAGTAAACTCTGCCGGCCGGATCGCACCACTATGGCCGGAACAAAAAAAATTATTATTGCAAGAGGGCGTAACATTCAAATCAGGAACGTGCGTAGACATGCGCCGCTGCGAATGGAAAGAGGAGGAAATTATTGCCAGAGGCCAAGATTAATTAAAAGATAACGCAATTACACTATTTTCCAACGTCCGAACAAGGGAACTATTGTATTTTAATTATCTTTGCAATCAGAAAGGAACCTCCTTTCAACCCGTTATCGAAAATAGAAAATATCAATCAGAGCCTATCGCGGACTGCCATATACAAAGGTACCCGCTGACTCTATAAAACCGACGCATTATGGAACAGAAATTCTGCCAAAGCTGCGGCATGCCGCTCACAAAAGAATTGTCGGGTACCAACTCCGACGGAAGTTTGAACGAAGAATATTGCTCGTACTGTTACAAAGACGGTGCTTTCACGCAAGACTTTACCATGAACCAGATGATAGAGTTTTGCGCCCAGTTCACCGATCAGATGAACGAACACACCGGCCTGAATCTCACGCCGGAACAGGCCAAAGAACAGATGCGCACTTTCTTTCCGCAACTGAAACGCTGGCGGGAACAGGATAAGCGGACGCTCGCCGAAAAGGCCGAGGCGCTGCTCAAAAGCTGCTTCGAAGTAACAGTGGCCTCCGTCAATGCAGACGGCTTTCCCCGTCCGGTGCCGATGGCAAAAATCCGTACGGCGGGATACAACGAGGTGTGGATGTCGACCGGCGCCGATTCTATGAAAACCGTCGAATTCAAGGCCAATAACAAAGCCGGGCTATGCTATTCCGCATACGGCGACAGCGTAGCCCTGCGCGGAACGGTAGAGATCGTCACCAACGATGCCCTGCGCAAAGAGATGTGGCAAGACTGGTTCATCCAGCATTTCCCCGGAGGCCCCACCGACCCGAACTACGTCCTCCTCCACTTCGTCGGTCACGAAGCCACGATATGGATCAACGGCGAATTCGCTCATAAAAACCTGGCCGAAGTATAAAAATACAACCTGCTTTTAACACCCTCATACAATATATGCGCAATCCAGAACAGACGATCGGCAACATGGCCGACAAACTGAAAACAGCATTCATCGGATCGGTGGACAAAGAGGGATACCCGAACATCAAGGCCATGCTGCAGCCGCGCAAACGGGAAGGAATCCGGGTGTTCTACTTCACTACAAATACGTCGTCCATGCGCGTCGCCCAGTTTCTTCAAAACGATAGGGCCTGCGTTTATTTCTGCGACAACCGTTTCTTCCGTGGAGCTATGCTGCGCGGCACAATGGAGATATTGACCGACGCCGAAAGCAAGGTCATGATCTGGCGCGACGGAGATGAAGAATATTACCCGAAGGGGGTGACAGACCCGGACTATTGCGTGCTCAAGTTCACCGCTTCCTCCGGCCGGTTTTACGGCAACTACCGTTCAGAAGAATTCTATGTGTAAAACCTCAGCAGGACAACAGCCCATGACAAAAGACAAAGCCGTTACACAGCGCACCGGTAACACTCCCGATCGCAATCACAAAATCACAATACACACTATGACAAACGAAATCCTATATCTGTTGCTGCCCGATTACGCAGCCCACGAAGTGGTCTATCTGTCGGAGGCCATAGCCTGTGACAAACAGGCGATAAAAACCAATCCAAAATACGTAAATAAGACCGTAGCCGCAACGATGGATCCAATATGCTCCTGCGGAAGTTTCCGCACCTTGCCCGACTACACCTTCGATACAATGCCGGACGATTATGCGGCCCTTGTACTCATCGGCGGCTTCGGATGGACAAGGGAAGAGCTTGCCACCCCTGTCGTGCCCATCGTACAAAGGGCCATACAGACCGGAAAAATCATAGGCGCAATCTGTAATGCAGCCTCCTTTCTCGCCCGACATGGCTTTCTGAATAATGTCCGTCATACCGGCAACGGTATCGACCAACTGAAACTATGGGGCGGAGACAACTACACCAATGAGGCGCAATACGTCCACGAGCAGGCCGTCAGCGACCGCCGTATCGTAACCGCCAACGGTTCCGCAGCCCTCGAATTTACCCGGGAACTACTCCTCCTGCTCGAAAACGACACCCCGGAACGTATTGAAATGTATTACCAGTTCTACAAACAGGGTTTCTGCACTCTATTTCCTTGAATAATAACGTCAAGCAATAGATAAAAACAAGAAAATCAACACCCGCGACTACACTATTTGCAGTTGCGGGATTATCATTAACAGCAACCCTAAAACAATAAGTAAAAGCATGCCATATATCACCATCGAAAGCGGTGCCATGACCACCGGCCAGAAAGAGCTCCTCATCGCGCAACTGACAGAAACGGCAGCCAAGATCACCGGCATCCCCGAACAATTCTTTATGGTATCCATCAAGGAACTTCCCGACGAAAACATCGGAATCGGAGGCCGAAGTATCGATAAGATCAAGAATGAATTCCGAAAGGAATAGACCGAAAAAGAAAATCGAAATAGAAAAAAATATCGACACTGTACCTCGGAATATCTCCTAAAAACATCCCGGCCGACAATCAAAACCGCTACTATACATCCGCAGACTCACAGGCAAGAATATCCGACCGCCGACATAACGGCCGTGTCAGACAAGAGCGGAAAAACAGCTTGAAAGATCAATCGTTCTGCAATAGCGATTCCCGCACCTTGCGAGGAAGCTTTGCCACCACAGTCTCGTAGGCCAGCCGTACCAACGCACGGATTTCTTCCTCCGGGACATCGCTGTTGAAATACACGCTGTTCCAATGGCGCTTGTTCATGTGCCAGCCAGGCCGGATACCGTCATAACGCTCGCGCAATTCTTCGGCCTGCTCCGGCGGACATTTCAACAGACAGAAGTCAAATTCTTCAATGTGTACGACACAAAACCACTTTCCGGCCACTGAAAAAACCAGAAGGCCTCGGTCATGCTCGTTCCTGCCCGTCACCCAAGGCATTGCCTCCTCAGCTCCCGGCAGAGAGATACAATATGTTCTGAAACTTTCTATATTCATACACCCGTTGTTGATACACGGGACAAAGATAGCAGATCATAGCCAATATGACAAATCCGAAGCAAAAATACAGCAAAAAGAAAGGGTAGCGAAATCGATCTCACAAAAATTAAAAGGCCTCCCGCCGCAATCCTTTCTAACCGGATTCACCGCGGGAGGCACTCCTTTTATAAGCAAGATCAATAACCAGACTTTTTCAACCACGATTCGACAGACTTCCGCACCTGCTCCGGCGTACGCTGTGCTGTGGTGCCTTTCAGAGCAAGCCCCTTGCCTACCTCTGCCCCCTTGCAAGTTGCAGCGATATAGCGCTCTGTGGACGAGAGACCGCTCCCCTCATGTGTGCAGAAAGGAACGACCGTCTTGCCCTCCCAATCATGCTTTTCGAGGAAGGTATAGACAGCCATCGGCATGTCGCTCCACCAGTTAGGATAGCCGACAAAAACGACATCATACTCTTCAACGGCAATATCATCCTTCACCGCCGGCCGGACTGCGGCCTCTTTCTCCTTTTTGGCCACCTCCACACAGGCGTCATATGTTTTCGGATATTCCTGTTCGGGAACAATTTCAAAGAGACGGCCGCCGGTTGCGTCGGCTATCATCTCGGCCACGATATGAGTATTTCCCTTCGTAATGTTTCCTACACCATAATTCTCGCCGGTATGCGAGAAGAATGTCACCAATACTTTCTTGTCTGTCTTCATATTTGAATTTGCGTTTGAATCGGCCTGCGCGAATATTTTCACCTGTAACGGGACTATCAGCAGCAGGACAAATAAAGTTACGATTTTCTTCATTGCTGTCAGAGGTATTTATTCGGATATTTTTGAGGATTCAAGTCGGTCATACTGCTCGTCCGAAACGGGCTCCAGCCATATATTGTCAGTATCTTCACCCGGAACGCTGAAAGCCAGATGGGCAAACCATGAGTCGGCGGCCGCACCGTGCCAATGCTTTACGTTGGCAGGGATATGGATGACCGTACCCGGAAGAATCTCGACAGCCGGCTTCCCCTCTTCCTGGTACCAGCCGCGTCCGGCAACACCGATAAGCATCTGTCCACCGCCATTCGTCGCCTTATGAATATGCCAATTATTGCGACAACGCGGCTCGAACGTTACATTGGAAACGGCAACCTGATCCGATGAAATAGGCGCAAGATAACTGTTGCCGATAAAATACTGCGCATAGGCGACATTGGGCTCTCCGACCGGGAATATCATCTCCCGCTGGAATTGCTCGCGGGCGTCTGCAGCAGGAACATCCTCCCCATTCCATACCTCTTTGGCAAGACGGAACGTCGCCCACGCCTTAGGCCATCCCGCATAGAACGCGGCATGGGTAATAATCTCCGCTATCTCGGTCCGAGTAATTCCGTTTTTCTTCGCCTCCTGCAAATGATAGATCAACGAAGAATCGGTGAGCCCCTGACTCATGAGAGCGGTAACGGTAACAAGGCTCCGGTCACGCATGGAAAGCAGATGATTGCGGCTCCATACCTCTCCGAAGAGAACATCATCGTTAAGCCGGGCAAACTCGGGGGCAAATTCCCCCAGCGCATCGCGTCCGGCAGTCTGAATAATTTTCTGTTGTGCCATAATCTGTAATGTTAGTGTTACGGTAAATACAAATGATAATGCTTTTCTCATAATGTCAACGAATATAATTTTGCAATTTATTATCTGGATTAAGCAAGATCTGATCCGCCAGCCTGAGCGATTTCACCATGTGCAGAGTACCCTGCTTATATTTCTGAAAATGTGCGGAAGCTACATGCGCCTCATAGGCCGAACGGCTGGCGTAGGTCTCAAGAATAGTAATGCGGCACGAATCCTCCTGCTCGGCGACGGCATACATGGTAAGCACACCCGGTTCCGTACGTAATGACACTTCACCGACTTCAGTAGCATAGCGTCTGTATTCCTCGAGATACTGCGGATAGACCTCAATATAGGAAAGCCGAATGATTCCGTCGACCTCCATGGCCATTTTCGCACACATGCCCGATGTCTTTTTCCCATGACGGCAACATGCAACCAGGCCACACAGAAATACAACAACAAACAACGCAATCAGAAGATGTTTCATTTTTTTTATTTTTTACCATTCTTTATGATGGCAAAGATAAAGCACATAATTTATATGTACACTATCCGAATTACAGATGATATAACCATTTTTACGGAATTCCCACACTTTACTACTTTCCGAAGACAAAGATACGGCACAATATACAACTATCGTTTTACCCAAAAACTCATTTAAATTTGTGAAACAGATTGGATCTATCCCCGAAGATTCTTTCAGCGGTCCCCATCACTGCAGATACAACATCCCCGGCCGGAAACAGGAAAAATACCGCATGTAGCATGAACCCGCGGCAAAGAGACGTAACCAAGAAAAAAGATTGTCGACGGCAGTAAAAACGGCCATGTCATGACTCCAAGCAGAGCAGACACAGCCTTTTTTAAAATTTATTCTTAGAATAGACCGGTATATAAAGCCTGAATGTCAGCACCGATAACAAATCGGACTGTAATTGACGTCAGCCGCTAAACCATTGCCGGTCCTACCATCAGAAGCGATGGGCCAATTCGGCAGTCTGCCGGCATCCATCTGTCCGGTCGATGTCACCCACATTGAGCACACCGGGAACAAGTACCTCGCCGACCATCGTCCATTGCAGCAAATGAACAGTACGCTCCATAGGGATACGCACGCCGTCCATAACAGTAATATCATCTTCCTCGCAACAAGTAATGAGTGCACATTTTTTTCCTGCCACAGGCTTGCCGCCCACCACAAGAGAAAACATGCGGTCAATAACACCCTTGATCTGCGCAGGAATGGAATACCAATAGACAGGCATGGAAAAGACCACGCCATCGACATCGAGCAAAGCGGGAGCAATCTTGTTGAAATCATCATCAAACGAACAGGCCTTGCCTGTCTTATAACAGGTTTCGCAAGCACGGCAGCCGCCAATGTTCATCTGTGCCGCATCGAAGCGTACAACGCTGTGGCCGGCCTTTTCCGCCTCCTGAATAAAGGCATCCGTCATAGCTAAACTATTGCCTTTGACACGTGGGCTTCCGGTAATAACTACGATCTTCATTTTACTATTGTATTTGAATTCTGATTATAAGCCTTTGCCACACAACGCCACTCTCCGTCCAGCTTCAACAACAACAGGTAATCGGTAAAGTCGATACGGCCACCCCACCCCTCTTCAAGGACACGGACAACAGCCATCGTCTCTTCCACTGCCACCACATCGACACGAGCCTTGAAGCCGTCACCGGCGCTGACAGTGTCGACATTGTGATAAAACTGATTGATAGAGCCCCGCTCCGGCTTCCCGTCAAGGATGCCGAACAACACGGCATCGTCAGTAAATAATTCGCGGGCATAGCGACTATCGCCTTCAGCCACACTCCTGACGAATTTCATGGCAGCCGCTTCGACTGCTTCGTATTCTTTAATTGAATCACGCATAATAACATTATCTTTAGTTTCTGACTGCAAAGATATAAGGCCCTGCAGAGAATCACAAGTACTGAAAAATGATTCAGATACTGAAAAATTTTTCGATATACCCGACATCCTGCACATTATACCTATATTTGCAGAGGTAAAAACGAAAAAATGTATGTACGAACGAAAAATACCTATCGATATGAGCTGCCCGTTGCGGCTGACAATGAGTCTGATTGCCTCTAAGTGGAAATCATGTCTGCTGGACGAACTGCGATATAAACCTCTGCGCCCCAGCGAACTCCATAAAGCGCTGCCAGAGGCCACACCACGCGTGCTTGACCTCCAGCTGAAAGAACTGACAGAAGACGGGCTGATAGAAAAAAACATTTATGCGGAACTTCCGCCGCGGTCAGAATATGCCCTGACACCGCTGGGACACTCTCTACTCCCTATTCTGGATGCCATGATCACGTGGGGAGAAACCAACAGAGTCGTATTTGAAAGAAAATACGGACAGACGAATCTTCGCTGATAAACGACGGAACAGTCCACGCAAGAATAACCACTTATCTCCCAAATCCCGCAACCGGTCTTTTTTCGACACGCGTCACCAACGTTCGAAACGGTAGCAAATATTCCAGAGACATTCTCTTTCATGCCACTGCAAAATATTGTTTTCATAAATGCTTTATCATGAAGCTGTTCACGGCCATTTCTCCCGTTTTATTCGTTTATTCGGGAGATTTTCCATATCTTTGCCGCGTCGGGAACATCCGACACTAACTGAAAACATCAACCAATCATCATTATATCACTATAACCCATTATGAAAAAGATATTCACTTTCGCCGCTTTCCTTTTTCTGGTATGTGCAACCGCATTCGCCCAGATTCCGTCCGTCAAACTGAAAGACATCAACGGGAAAACCATCAATACAGCAGAACTCAACAACGATGGAAAACCTTTCGTGATCAGCTTCTTCGCCACCTGGTGCAAACCTTGTCTCCGGGAACTGACCGCGGTCAACGAAGTATATGCCGACTGGCAGGAAAAAACCGGCGTACGCCTCATTGCCGTCTCGATCGATCAGGCACAGGATGCGAATAAGGTCAAACCTCTTGTCGACGGCAAAGGCTTTGAGTACGACGTACTCTTGGACATCAACGGCGATTTCAAACGGGCCATGGGAGTCACCAGCATCCCCCATGTCTTCCTTTTCGACGGCAAAGGCAACAAGGTTTATTCCCACATCGGCTATAAAGACGGCGACGAAAATGTCCTCTACAAAGAAATCAAGGCTCTGATAAAATAAGCACAATCTTTGAAGGGGAGAAATATGACCTCCCGTTCCTTACCATTCATCACTTTTTTCATGATCCGCACATTTTCCATATGCAGCCTTCTTTGCCTGCTGTCAATACCTCTTTCCGCCCAAAACGGAGAGGATAAAGTCTCTGTTACCGGCAGCATACAGACAGACTGGTTGGCCCCAGAAAACGACGATGCCATCAACGCCCGCAAATCGGATTACAAAACCGACCTCATCGGCAATACCTACATCGGGGTAAACCTCGAAAGCAAATACCTGACAGCCGGCCTCCGTTTTGAAACCATGGAAAACCCTCTGCCCGGCTTTGAAAATACTTTCGATAGCGAACCATTCCATGGTACCGGCCTTCCCTTTTTCCAGATTACCGGCCGTTACAAATGGGCGGAGTTGACCGCCGGAACTTTTTACGAGCAATTCGGAAGCGGATTCATCCTCCGGGCCTATGAGGACCGCAATTTAGGTATAGACAACTCGATCCTGGGCGGCCGGTTGGTGCTCCGACCTTATAAAGGGATACAGATCAAGGCCCTAGGGGGTGTTCAGCGTTACCACTTCTCCTGGACCGACAGTCATGTGCTTGGTGCTGATGTCGAATTAAGCCTCGGCCAATGGATCCGGAGACTCAACGACAACGGCCATTACCTCACGATAGGCATCGGAGGAGTCAGCAAACATGAGGGCGACGCCACGAGCCAATGGCAGATCACCGACTATCCGAACGTTACCCATTACACACTCCGGCTCCCGGAAAACATCGGGGCTATGGACTTCCGCATACAATATCAAAAGGGTGGATACAACCTGCTCGGAGAATACGCCATCAAAGCCAATGATCCTTCTGCCGACAACAGTTATATCTATAAAAAAGGCGAGGCAACCATGCTTTCCGCCTCCTATTCCCGCTCCGGATTCAGCACTCTCCTGCAGGCCAAACGCAGTGAAAACATGGGCTTCCGCATGCAACGCGATATGAATCCCACCGTCACCAGCGGCTACCTCAACCACCAGCCTGCGTTTGCCTATCAGCACACCTATGCGCTCACCTCACTCTATCCTTACGGAACACAAATGGACGGCGAATGGGCATTTCAGGGAGAAGTCTCCTACCGATTCAAACGAAAAACAGCATTAGGCGGCAAATACGGTACACTTTTTAAAATCAACGCGTCCCACATCAGGGGACTCGATAAAAAAATGAAATCCCCGTCCGTCTTAGGTACCCTGACCGGAACCGACGGCTATACGGCCCCCTTCTTCGGCATGACTGACGAGGTTTACTATCAGGATGTCAACGTCTCCATGGAAAAGAAACTCAGCCCACGGTGGAAACTGACGGCCATGTACA
This sequence comes from uncultured Prevotellaceae bacterium, assembly GCA_964567855.1. GTDB lineage: Bacteria > Bacteroidota > Bacteroidia > Bacteroidales > UBA3663 > Liminaster. The sequence goes on along the minus strand of CAZMOE010000007.1, from coordinate 77,087 downwards.
TGAATCAACAGTACAATCAGGAAATTATCGAAGGCCACACCGTCAACGGTAAAATCGTCAGAAGCAATATCGGCGTCTTAGAAGCCAGATGGCAGGCCTCCGACCAATGGATATTGCGAGGAGAAATACAGTATCTTCAGACCAGTCAAGACTTGGGCGACTGGTCATTCGCCCTGCTCGAGGCCTCCATTCAGCCAGGATGGATGCTGACGATATCCGACATGTGGAACAACGGAGAGACCGACACACACTACGTGAACGGAAACGTTGTCTACAGCGTGGCATCACACCGAATCCAGCTGGGTTACGGTCGCACTCGCGAGGGTCTCAACTGCAACGGCGGTGTCTGCCGGAAAGTACCCGCCAGCCGCGGCCTCACTCTTTCCTACAACTATAACTTCTGATAACGAACGGCCCCGAACATCATGAAAAAGAATATATTCACCAAGGCAGCCCTGTGCGGCATGATCGTTGCCACCCTTTTCAATAGCTGCGACGACATCGACGAAAACGAACGTTTCATCCCCGGCGAGGTAACTCCTTTCGTTTTCACTCCGGACACAATCCTGATAGAGGCAGAAGGCATCGGATTTGAAGTCATCCAGATGCACCGTCCCCTGATCGAAGACTATACCGGATGGAATTGCACAAACTGTCCGAACATCGCCGCATTCATCGATAATAAAATCAAACCGGACTATCAGGCCATCGTAGTGGGTCTGCATCCGGCCTCCAACCTGCTTTCCAGAACTGCGCCGGGCTTTCCATTCCAATTAAGCTCTGCTTTGGCCGACACTTACGGAGATTATTTCGGAGGCAGTGCCGCCAATCTCTCCCTGCCGGCCATAGCCGTCAACCGCATCAAGCAGGATGGCAGATACCTTTTCAGCGGAGACACCGCTACGGTACAGAATATTGCCACAGCCACAGCGTTCGACAGCTATTATGCTTACAACATCGACAATTCCGCGCCTCTGATCTCTTTAGGCCTGGACGTCAAGGAACAAAACGGCATCTATACGATCACCACCCTTCTTCTTTCGCACAGCAAGATTGAAACCCCGCTGAAACTACAGCTCTGGATCATCGAAAACGGCATTAACGGTCTACAAGCCCACAAAAGCGGCACATCGGCATACCTCCACAACCATGTCCTGCGCGAGGCCGTCAACGGCGACTGGGGAGAATCCGTCGTCCTGCAATCAGACAGGAACATCGGTTTTTATCTCGCTACCAACGTCTGCGAATGGTCGGCCGAAGGGAAAAATTTCATACCCGAAAACTGCGAAGCGGTAGCTTTTGTTTATAATGCCGAAACCCGCGAGGTGCTTAACACCATCAAGGCCGAACTATAGATCCCTTAATTTTCTTCATTTATGGAACCGCTCATCGTCATTGCCATCATCGCCGCTGTAATCATTTCCGTCATCGGACTTATCGGAGCCATCGTACCCGCCGTTCCCGGCCCGCCACTCAATTATGTAGCCCTGCTCATTGCCAAATACATCGCACCCGAAGAGGTTTCATGGACATTGCTGGCCGTGACAGGCGTCATTATGCTTTTCGTATCCCTCATCGACTATTTTGCCCCCGGATGGTTTACCAAATGGGGCGGCGGATCGAAAAGAGCCGTTACCGGTTCCGTAATAGGCACACTTGTCGGTCTTTTCCTCTTTCCTCCTTACGGTCTGGTACTCGGCCCGTTTGTGGGGGCCTTTCTCGGAGAGTTATCGGCCAATGCCCCGATGGGGAAAGCCCTGAAAATAGCCTTTTACTCTTTTGCAGCCTTCATTCTTACCACCGGAATCAAACTCATTACCTCTGCCGTCCTTTTTTATTACACCGCCGACGCTATCTGCAGCCGGTTATTTTAGGCGGCAACCGTTATCGACATGCTGTATGGCCCTTCCCGCACTTTTTTATCCGGCACACGATCTGGCATTAGCCAACGGCGTACGCCATTTTACACCTCCTACTGCCGCTTTACAGCTTCAAAAAGATCTTGAAGCACTATCTTCCTGGTGGCAGCCGGACCCGCCTTCGGCGCTACCGCTTCCATGGGGATGGAATTATGAAATCCGGCAATCGTTCCTGCATGCAGGAGCAGAAGAAACGCAATTGCCATCGCTGCAGGAACTGGCAGAACTGAGAACGATCTCCTCCCGGCAAACGACAATCAGATTGCTGCAGCAGATAAAGCAAGAGGCGGTGCCGGATCTGTCCGCTACATTCGATGCTATACGGTTCCCCGAATTTCTGACATCTGAAAAAGAGCTGGTGGCAGCCATTGCCGGCAATACACGACCATTTCTGCTCAAATCGCCCTGGAGCAGCAGCGGCCGGGGACTTTGTTGGAGCCGTATAACACCTCCCGAATTACTGCTGAAACGGGGCAAGGCCATTCTGCGCGAAATGGGCGGCGTGATATTGGAACAGGAATACCCGAAGGTGCAGGATTTTGCCATGCTTTTCTATATCGGCAGGCAGGAGGTGCAATTTGTCGGCTATTCTCTTTTCGACACAGACCCGAAAGGCACCTATCAGAATGGCCGGATCATGAGCAACGAACAGATAGTGCGATATCTCGGCCAATGGGTTTCCGCCAACACACTCAAAAGCCTCGGCGATCTGTACCGGACAAGAATTCTTCCCGCACTTTTCGCTCCATTTCTCCGGCGACCTTATTCTCTCGGCTATGTCGGTGTCGATCTGATGATATTCAGGGACCCCAACCAGCAACCCTGTATCCACCCCTGCATAGAGCTGAACGCACGCTGTACGATGGGGGTCGTCGCCCGCCGGATTTTTGACCGGAAGGTCCATCCGGAAAGCTCCGGCCGATTCATTATTTCCCATGCGAAAGACAGCGCGGCGCTCGCGGAAGAGCAAAATACACTGAAACGCAACTTTCCAGCCGTCGAGACAGAAAAACAATTCATTTCCGGCTACATTCCCCTCACTCCCATCCTGAAAGGAAGCCACTTTGCTGCCTATCTGCTCCTGAATGCTTCACAAACGAAGTGACCCATACCGGCGCAAATGCTTTCCACACAACCGGCAGAACCTCTTGTCAACATCCTCCCCAACGCGGTTACATTTTATTCCTCCGGATTCTCAAAAAAAACGTTAACATGTATAGGAATTCCGTCCCTCTGACAAAGAAAGGCCGTCCGCGTTTCAGGAAACACCAGTAAAAGAAAAATCCATATCTTTCGCCCGAAACACAATGGAATATCGCAGAAAGCCGATGACGGTTTCCTGCAACATATAACAGCGCCATTATGAGAAAATAACACCATACCGAAGAGCTTTTCCAGCCCTTTCTTCATCGGAATAACCGACCGATATATGCCATGCGATGAGCCTCAGCCAACAGCCCCCTGCAAAATTAAAGATTTCATCAGCAAAGGATGGGCCAGGGTTAAATTTTGTCAAAAAACAAGTTTCCAATATACATTTGCCAATTATTTTCCTCCCCAATCATAAGAAAAGAGCCTAAACATAGAAGCTAATTAAAAAAAAAGTACGAAATTTGCACACAATAACAAAGTGCGAAATACATTTATTATGGAATTTACAGCGCAACAGATTGCCGACTTTCTTCACGGCACCGTTGAGGGAGATCCAAACGTGAAAGTCAGCAACGTTTCCAAGATTGAGGAGGGAAAACCCGGTACGCTCTCTTTCTTGGCCAACTTAAAATATTCACAGTATCTTTATACTACGCAAGCCAGCATCGTCCTCGTCAATAAAACCTTCGAGCCTGAAAATGAAACTGCTGCTACGCTCATTAAAGTCGACGACGCTTACGCATGTATCGCCATGTTGCTGAATATGGTTTCTTCCATGCGACAGAAAAGAAGCGGACGCGAAGAGCCCTGTCATATCGCCGAAGGAGTTGTAATCCCCGAGGAAGCCTACATCGGAGCATTCTCCTACATCGGCAAAGGAGTTACCCTGGGAAAAAATATCCAGATCTATCCGCAGGTCTATATCGGCGACAATGTAAAAATCGGCGATGACGTAACCCTTTATCCGGGAGTCAAGATCTATCATGACTGCGAAATCGGCAACCGTTGCACACTGCACGCCGGCGTAGTCATCGGGGCGGACGGTTTCGGCTTTGCCCCCACCGGCGAAGGTTATCAGAAAATCGCCCAGATCGGAAATGTCGTTCTTGAAGACGATATCGAAATCGGCGCCAACACGACAATAGACCGTGCCACAATGGGCAGCACCCGCATCGGCAAAGGCTCCAAGCTCGACAATTTGGTACAGATCGGACACAACGTCGAAATCGGTCAGAATACAGTTCTCTGCGCACAGGTAGGCGTTGCCGGCTCCGCCAAAATCGGCGACCATTGCACTTTGGCAGGACAAGTCGGTGTTGCCGGCCACCTCAGAATCGGAGACCGGGTGCAGGTCGGCGCCCAATCGGGTATTCCGAACAACGTCAAGGACGGACAAGTCGTCATGGGCTATCCTGCAGTGCCCGCACGAGACTTTGCACGGCAAACCGTCATGATTAAACAGCTGGGAAATCTGCGTGAGACTGTAAAACAACTCCAGAAACAGCTGGAAGAACTGAAGAAGTGATTTCCTTCATCATCCGAAATATCAAAAAATAAAATAAACCATCTATCATGGACAAACAAAGAACCCTTAAAGAATCTTTTTCCTTTTCAGGCAAAGGGCTTCATACGGGAATGGATATTACCGTAACTTTCTGCCCGGCACCCGACAATAACGGCTACACAATACAGCGTACCGACCTCCCGGAACAGCCGATCATCGAGGCGGTAGCCGAAAACGTACAGCACACCCAGCGCGGCACGGTCATTGAAAAGAACGGCGTCAGCGTCAGCACGATCGAGCATGTCATGGCCGCCCTTTACTGCGCCGGTATCGACAACTGCCTTCTGCAGGTCAACGCTCCGGAATTTCCGATTCTGGATGGCAGCGCCGTTTTGTATGCCGAAGCCATCGAAAAAGCCGGCATCACCGAACAGGAAAGCAACCGCGAATATTTCCGCATCACTAAAAAATATGAAGTCGCAGATGAAGAAAACGGCGTTCGCCTCAACATCTTCCCTGATGACCATTTCTCTGTGACCACTTTCGTAGAATTTCCCTCTCCTATCCTCAACAGCCAGTATGCGGTTCTCAATAACTTGAATGAATTCAACACGGAAATCGCATCAGCGCGCACCTTTGTCTTTGTTCGTGAAATCGAGCCGTTGCTTCAGGCCAACCTGATTAAAGGTGGCGATCTGAACAATGCCATTGTCATCTATGACCAGAAGATCGATCAAAAGGCGATGGACAATCTTGCCGGCATCATGGGTGTCCCCGCTCCCAATGTCGAACAACTGGGCTACCTGCAGGAAAAACCGCTCCAATGGTATAACGAGCCGGCCCGCCACAAGCTGCTGGACCTCATCGGTGATCTTGCCCTTATCGGCAAGTTTATCCAGGGTCGTGTAGTCGCTACGCGTCCGGGGCACGGCATCAACAACAAGCTGGCCCGTGCAGTGCGGAAAGACATGAAGCACACCGAAGTGCAGATCCCGGTTTACGATCCGAATAAAACCCCGATACTCGATAACAACGGCATCAAGGCAATTCTGCCCCACCGTTATCCATTCCAGCTCGTCGATAAAATTGTCGAATACGAGCCAAATAATTATTGTGTCGGCATCAAAAATGTCACTGCCAACGAACCGTTCTTCGTCGGCCACTTTCCGCAAGAGCCCGTCATGCCGGGTGTATTGCAAATCGAAGCCATGGCACAGTGCAGCGGCATACTTGTTCTCAACAGCGTCGACGACCCGGAGCGCTACTCGACTTATTTCATGAAAATCGACAATGTAAAATTCCGTCAGAAGATAGTACCCGGCGATACCATTATTTTCAAGGTCTCCTTCATGTCGCCATTACGTCGCGGGTGCGCCCAAATGAAAGGCTATGCTTTCGTCGGTGATAAAATTGTCAGCGAGGCAGAGTTCATGGCGCAAATCATCAAGAACAAATAATTTCCAAATCCCATCAGATATATCAATATGAAAGAACTACATTCACCGTTAGCCTACATACACCCGGATGCAAAAATCGGCGATAACGTCAAAATCGGCCCTTTTGCCGTCATTCATGAAGATGTCGTTATCGGCGAAGGCACTATCATTGAAAATGGAGTAACATTGTTTCCCGGTGCCCGTATCGGCAAAAACTGCCATATATTCCCGGGAGCATGTATTGCAACCATTCCTCAAGATCTGAAATTCAAGGGTGAATATACGACAGTAGAGATCGGAGATAACACGATTCTGCACGAATGCGTCACCGTGCATCGCGCTACAGCCTCTAAAAAAGTGACCCGTGTAGGTAATAATTGCCTCATTATGGCTTATTGTCATGTGGCCCACGACTGCCATGTGAAAGACAACGTCATCATGTCCAACAGCGTACAGATGGCCGGAGAAGTAGTAATAGAACCATTTGCCGTAATCGGCGGCGGCGCCCTGATCCACCAATTCTCCCATATCGGAGCCTACTGTATGATTCAGGGCGGCACTCCATTGAACAAAGACGTTCCCCCCTACACTATGGCAGCCCGTATCCCGGCCTGTTATGTAGGATTGAACTCTGTGGGACTGCGCCGCCACGGTTTTTCAGCAGAAACCATTATGAACATACAGGAAATGTACCGCATTATTTATATGTCCGGTCTTAACACTACCCATGCCGTCGACCGGATTGAAGCTGAATTCCCAGCTTCACCTGAAAGAGATATGGTGGTAGACTTCATCAAGAATTCCGATCGCGGTATCATCAAGGGTTTCATCAACTAAATACATCTATATGATATTTCATTTTGTCATACTGTCGGATGAAATTGACGATTTCCGTCGTGAAATCGTCATTGACGCAGAAGCTACATTCCTTGAGCTGCACGACGCCATCCTTAAAACATGTAGTTATAAGAAAGACCAGATGACCTCTTTCTTTATTTGCGATCCCGACTGGAGCAAGAAGAAAGAAATCACCCTGATAGAGATGAACGACGACCCTACGGTCGAAAGCTGGAGCATGGACAAGACTCATCTCAACGACCTGCTGCAAGAAGAGAAAACGAAACTGTTGTTTCTCTTCGATACAATGTGCGAACGGTTCTTATACATACAACTCAAGACCATTGAAACGGGCAAACATCTGAAACAACCCCAGATCCTGGTATCGACAGGCAAAGCTCCCGTACAGGTCAAAGACATCGATGAACTGCTGATCGGCGCAAACGGCGGGGAAGACGCCATGTACGGAGATGAAGACTACGACCCGGACGAATTGGATGCCGAAGGTTTCTCGGATCTTGAGGAACTGAGCGACGAATCCTATTGACAGTCCATTGTTAACCATGCATATTTATGAAATGCCCTTGCATTCTTGCATTGTGTCTATGCAGTTTTTTCTGCTGGCCGCACATTGAAGCTGCACAATCGGACATTTCTTCATCGTACAACGACAGCACCAGGGGTTTGCCCAAGGTTGCTGTCGTTTTAAGTGGTGGCGGTGCGAAAGGAGCGGCTCACGTCGGCGCCTTACGGGTAATCGAGAAAGCAGGGATACCGATAGACTATATAGTGGGAACCTCGATGGGGGCATTGATCGGCGGCCTGTACTCCACAGGCTATACCACAGACCAGTTGGACAGTCTTCTCTCCTCGCAAGACTGGAAGTTATTGTTGTCAGACCGCCAGAATCCGCAGAACCAGTCTCTTGCAGACCGGATACAGACCGAACACTACGCGCTTTCCATTCCCTTTCAGGCTGCCAATCCTGAATTTGCAAACGGAGGAGTCATTAAGGGCATTAATCTGGATCACCTACTCCACCAATTGCTCTATCCATACAATGGAGATGTCGGCAGTTTCGATTCTCTTCCGATTCCTTTCGCATGCGTCGCCGTGGATATTGCCCACGGGGAGGCCTATGAATTTCATGACGGAAACCTGCAGGAGGCCATGCGTGCCAGCATGTCCATACCGGGAATTTTCACCCCGGTACGCTCCGAAGACCGCGTCTTTGTCGATGGCGGCATCATGAATAACTATCCTACCGATGTTGCCAAGAAAATGGGGGCCGACATTATCATCGGTGTGGATGTCCAGGCCAATTTATTACCCGCAGAAGAACTGAAAGGCATTGACCGTGTCGTCATGCAAGTGATCGATGTGGCCACCAACAATGACTATTTCGCAAAAATAGACAGCACAGACATTTATATCAAAGTAGATGTCAGCGGTTATAGTGCGGCAAGTTTCTCCACCACTGCCATAGATACGTTAAAACGACGCGGCGAACTGGCTGCTCTCTCGAAATGGAACGATCTGAAACGTATCCGTTACCAACTTGACCGAAGCGGCCGGAAACCGGAACAGATGAAGCAGCCCAAACAGATTACTTCCATAGAAGAAAGTCTCGAATTGGAGCAAGAAGAACAAAGCGAACGCTATCGGAAAAGTGCATCCCTGAAAAACTCGTTTGCGGAGAGCTCCATCAATCTCAGCGTGCGCTATGACAATATTAAGGACGTGGCGCTGTTGCTGGGCCTGCACCTCAAACTTCCTGCCAAAGGACACGATTCATTCCTGAACATCAAAGGACGGTTGGGTGACCGGAGCTATATTTCAACCAAGCTGAACTGGGACATTCACAAGGACTTCTTTCTGAATATCGGCTATCAATTCGACAGCGATAATATCAACATACATTACGGCAACCGACGGGTAGCCAATCTGAACTATTACCGGCATCAGGCCCGCATCGAAATGCTCCGCAGCTGGCAACAGATGCTCTGCCAGGCTGGCCTTGTCCATGATTACTACCGATGGGACGGACTGCTGACCGCCAAAGATATCCGAGTGAGAAACGTAAGATATTTCCGCTACTACTTCCGCTACCTTTACAGCACCATCGATGATTCCTGGTACCCGAAACGCGGACGTCTGTTGGAGGGAAAATACCAGCTCGTCACCGACAATCTGTTTACTTACAAGGGACATCAGGCCACGCATATCCTCAGTGCCCGCTTTTTACAGGCCTGGAGCATGAACCGGAACGTTGTATTCCTGCCCCATGCCGCCCTCCGGTTTGTGAAACATCCCTACGATGACATGTATGCCCTGCTGAATTTCGTGGGAGGAGTTGCCAACGGAGACATCTTCGACGGACAATCGACATTCAGCGGTATCACCAAATTACAAATCATCAACAACGCTATGTTTACCACCGGTCTCGATATCCGAGGGCGAGTCAGCAAAAATCAGTTCATCATACTCGGCGGCGGATTGCTTGGATCGGCGCCATATCCAGAAACTCTTTTTGAAAACGATCCCTACTGGGGAGCAAAACTCGGCTACATTTATAAAACCGTCATCGGCCCCATCTCAGGGAGCTTCCACTATTCCAATCTCACCGAAAAAGTAGACTTCCTGGTCAACATCGGTTTTGTATTCTGAACATTCCTGCCACAAGCAAACAGCTATCCTGAATAGTCCGCCCGGCAGAATAAAAATTTACCGGTTCTTAACTTCATAACATTCCGCCCGAAATAAAAAACAGGGGGCCACACGCTACCGGACTAACCATCCGCATTGACAAAATAATGGTAAACACAATGACCGACATAATATTTCGATAAAAGATATTTGTCATTTCACCCTGCCTGCCCTATCTTTGCCGGCATAATCCAATCTTAATACTATTGTCATGTCCTGTTTAAGAGTTCTTCTCGCTATCATCTTCCCGCCTTTGGCTGTTCTTGACAAGGGATGCGGTTCTGTACTCATTGTTTTTCTGCTCACTCTTGTGGCATGGGTTCCCGGCGTGATTGCCGCCCTGATCATTCTGAACAAAACCGAAAAATAACATCTGTACACCGACAAAAAAAGCGGGCATATTATTGCCCGCTTTCCATTTTACTTCATAAAATCGAGATGTTGCACAAAATTTAAAATCATAATTAAAGAACTAAATCATCCTAATACCAAAATAACTATGATCTGATAACAATTCATCAAATAGATTAATATGTGTTCCATATTATAGGTTACTGGTAAGAAATTTTCCTCTCAGTTCTGACTATATAACAGTCCCGTTTTTGAAAAGTTCACATCCTTATGATATTTTTTTGAAAAATAGAAAAAAATATCACCCCCATAGCATCCAATCAGCCGGATAAGCACGCCGGCGGACATCACAAACCCTCCCGATTCTCAAGAACCCAAACGGCGTAAAACCCTGTAATCTCTCCAAAACCGAAGACAATATAACCCGACACTCATTATTTCCATAGAATCCCGGCACAAGCATTTGTGAAGATCGAGTAATAATCATAACACAATATCCTGCCATATCATCATTCATACAGAAGAAAAGGAAACATAAAATCTGCATTCTCGCCAACGTTAAAACTCCACACATCGATAAAACAAAGTTTCAACCGAATATCATACACGGAGAGGAAACACCCCACTCATCAAGATTTTGTCACATATATAAATAAAAATGCATCATTTATAAAACCGGTGTTACACATCACGCAACAGATGTTTCAAACCATACAAGAGAAACGGACTGACACACATATCTTAGCAGCAAAAATATAAATTCATTACAATATGAAACATCATTTCCTTTTTCCTTTCTGGGCGTTATTTCTGTTCTGCACCTCGGTGCTGCCAACCGAAGCGTGGGAAGGCATGGCAATGCCAGAACTGCACGTTGAGGACAATCAGTTAAAAGACCCGCACGGCAATGTCGTGAAACTCCACGGCTTCCGCCAAACCTATAGTCCATGGTTCAACGAACGCGGCCAATACTGGACGAATTACAATATCCAAGGTTGCCTGAACTACAACCAGCGACGCATCGACGAGCTAATGGCCGCCGGCTGGAAAATGAATTTTGTCAGGATGCACATGGATCCCTATCGGTCCAACATTCCTGGTGTCTCCACAACTGGAGAAAACGACATCTCGGCCTTTAATTTCAACCGATTCAGCATCTGGCGGCCTTCAAAGACGAAGCGCCGGCCGACGACAACTATACATTCCTGACCGACCCGGAGGCATTCCCCTGGCCCATCTACCATTGGTATCAGGAATATGCAGAGGATTATTATACCCGCCCGGACTATAGCCGTTTGGCCAGCAGCGACGCAGGCAACGGCCAATATAACAATCCTGTCATCTTCGGCGATTTTCCGGATCCGGATGTAATCCGCATCGACGACAATTATTATATGATCTCCACGACGATGAATGGTGAAAACAAAAAAATCGTTTACGCCACCACCTCCCTCAGCGATGGCAACAGCGAGACGGAAACCGTCGGCCCGACCATTATCGCCGATACCGTTTATCTGCGAGCCGTCGCCAACTATATGACCGGGAAAGCAAATTTCTATTATAGCACCGACAACGAAGTTTATACCCGATTCGGCGAAGAATTTGCCATGAAATATAATCTTTCCGTCTTTACCGGCAACAAATTTGCCATCTTCAACTATGCTACCAAGGCCCTCGGCGGTTGGGTTGACGTCGACTGGTTCGCCACTGAGCCTGTATTCAAGGAAGAAACCTATTTCGACAATCACTTCGACGGTTACAGCGAGGAGTCACTGACCCTTGAGTACATAAATTTCATCGGCGATGAAAACCTCACCCTGCTCACCGGAAGCTCTTCCTCAATCGAACTTCAGGCAGTCTACCGCGACGGGCATAGCGAGAATATCTCTTCCGCTGCAACATACAGCGATTACGATCCGGCAATCATTTCCGTCAACAACGGCCGAATCACGGCTGTCAAAGACGGAAAAACCAAGCTCACCGCAACCTATAAGGGGACATTGGGCGGTGAAAAAAGCGTGCAGATCACCATCGAGGCAAGTAGTTTTCCGCTGGTCAGCGGCCTGTTCAACCCATCCATCTGGAAAACCGGTTCCTTCAACGAAAAAACACATACCGTCACCACCGGACAATACGGCTTCGCCGGATGGAAATACTCGGCCGGCATCGATATTTCCAACTATAAATATCTGGTAGCCCAGTTGGGAAGCGACAACAGATGCAACATCTCATTCCGCATCTTTGACGAAAACAACTATTGGACCGGCTGCGCCATGTATGATTTCGGCAATAGCCGTCAGGTTGTCGCCAAAAGCGCTGAAATGTTCCGCAACGGTACCACAACCCGCCTCGACCCCAGCCACATCTATATCGTCGGATTCTGGAGTCTCGGCAACACACCGTTTATCGTCAAGAAAGTTTATCTGACCAACTCGGATTCTTACGAAGAACCTGGTTCAGATATCTATCTCCTCCAGGCAGAAGACGATACTTTAGTCGAGGTATATACCCTTACCGGTCTGAAAATATACACCCGGATCCCACGCCAAGAGGCCATCCGGAAATTACCGGCCGGAATCTACATCATAGGAAAAGAAAAAATCACTATTTTCAAATGATCGGAAAATAGTATAAACGAAAAAACGGCAGGTTCCCGGCCCAGCAATCAATCTGGGTGGGGAAGCTGTAATTTTAAGGCATCTCGAAAGAAATGACAATCACAAAAAACGAAAAGATAAAGAAAAACTTGGATAATCGGAAGCAAAACATTATCTTTGCGCCGCTTTTGAATTAAGCATCAGCAATTATCCGGTGCGGCAGAGGTCCTTACCAATATACTTGTCCCCGCGATAATCAGTGTGATGGGAGATTAAGGAGCAACATCCTCAATTTTGAGTAACACATTAAACTTAACAAACAATCATGAAACAGTATGATTTGAATGGTGTCAAAAGATCTGACATCGGTAAGAAAGCAGCCAAGAATCTCCGCGCTGCCGGTATGGTACCCTGCAACTTGATCGGCAAGGGTGAAACCACACTCTTCTCTGTTAAAGTTGCCGACCTGCGTAACCTGATCTATACCTCTCAGGTATATATGGTTAACCTGAACATTGAAGGTCAGGAATGCAAAGCCATCGTAAAGGAAATGCAGTTCAGCCCGGTTGATGAGGACATTCTTCATATCGACTTCCTCGTAATTGAAGAAAGCAAGCCGATTACCGTTAAGATCCCGGTTAAATTGGAAGGTCATGCTGAAGGTGTCAAGGCCGGTGGTAAATTGGTCAAACAGCTTCGCGATCTTTCTGTCAAAGGCCTTTGGACTAATATCCCCGAACGCCTCATCATTGACGTTACCAACATCGCCCTTGGCAAAACCATGAAGGTAAAAGAATGCAAATTTGAAAACCTCGAGGTTCTCACTGCCGGTGAAGCCATCGTCGCTGCAGTTCGCGCTACTCGTGCATCTCGTGCCGCTGCTGCCGGAAAATAATCTAACGACAAGGACTTAACCATCGTTCATGAAATTTCTGATTTGTGGATTGGGTAACATCGGCGATGAATACGCCATGACCAGACATAATATTGGATTCAGAGTATTGGATGCTTTTGCAAAAGCATCCAATCTTTGTTTTAAAAACGACCGCTTTGGCGCCATCGCAGAAACCCGCGTCAAGAACCAGCAACTGCTCCTGCTGAAGCCCAATACGTTTATGAACTTGAGCGGCAACGCTGTCCGCTATTGGATGCAACAAGAAAAGATCGATCTGGACCATCTGCTGGTCATCAATGACGACATCGCGCTTCCTTTCGGCCAGCTCCGTCTTCGACCGGGTGGTTCTGCTGGCGGACATAACGGTCTGAAAGATATAGCAAGAGCTACCGGCAGCGAAAACTTCGCCCGCCTCCGATTCGGAGTAGGCAACGACTACCCGAAAGGGAAACAGGTGGAGTGGGTTTTGGGCACCTTTGATCCGGAACAGGAATCGCAGATGGCGGAAAGACTTGAACTGGCCGCCGATATCATCCGGGCGTTTTGCCTCAGCGGCATTCAGTTTGCGATGAATCAGTATAATCGAAAATAATTTATACAGAAATAAGGTAATGAGTGAGGTAAGAATTGACAAATGGCTTTGGGCGGTAAGAATCTTCAAAACCCGCTCGATTGCGGCCGACGCTTGCAAACTGGGACGTGTCAGCATCAATAATTCCAAGGTTAAACCTTCCCGGATAATCAGAATCGGGGAAATCATTCAGGTCCGCAAACCTCCGATTACCTACTCGTTCAAAGTCCTGCAGCTATCTGAAAACCGTATGGGGGCCAAACTGGTTCCGCTCTTCATGGAAAATGTCACGTCCAAGGAACAACTCGATCTCCTGCAACTGCAACGGCTGAACGGATTTATCGACAGGGCTAAAGGCTCAGGACGTCCGACAAAGAAAGACCGTCGTGAATTGGACGAATATGCACAACCTGAATACATAGATGAGTTCGATTTCGATTTGGATGATCTGGAAGATGATGATATTGCCAGACAATTGCCTCGGATAGATATCTAAAAAAAGATGGTCTGCTGTCACAGCATACCATCTTCACTAACCTTAAATCTTATACCATGAAAAACACGCTACAAAGGTAGCAATTATCCTATAATTCCACAATAGCGGAAAACACGAACTTAACAAATTATTAAAGAAATGATACCAATTCCAACACGAGACACGTTAATATGTCATCTTGACCTGCCAATTTTCAAAATTATATCTGAAGAGGCAGACCGACTCGGTAAAGAATGCTATGTCATAGGAGGATACGTCAGAGACATCTTCCTGCAGCAGCCGTCCAAAGACATCGATGTGGTTACGGTTGGCAGCGGTATAGAATTAGCCCAGGCCGTCGCCAAGCGATTGGGTTCCCATACGAACCTGACTGTCTTCAAGAACTTCGGAACCGCCCAGGTCAAACATCATGGCGTAGAAGTCGAATTTGTCGGTGCCCGCAAAGAATCATATTCTCATGACAGTCGAAAGCCTGTTGTAGAAGACGGAACGCTGGAAGATGATCAGAACCGCAGAGATCTGACCATCAACGCCATGGCCATCTGCCTGAACAAAAATCGCTTCGGCGAACTCGTGGATCCATTCAACGGTCTGAACGATTTGGAAAAAAAACTGATCCGGACCCCCTGCGACCCAGACATCACCTTCAGCGACGATCCGCTACGCATGTTGCGTGCCATCCGTTTCGCAACCCGCTTTAATTTCAAGATCGTTCCTGAAACTTTCGAGGCCATCGCGCGCAACCGGGAAAGAATACATATTATCTCCAACGAACGAATCGCCGACGAACTAAATAAAATCAATCAGACAGCACAACCTTCGACCGGCTGGCTGTTGCTGCAACGGTGCGGCCTACTTCAAATTATCTTTCCGGAACTGCAGGCTTTGTGCGGAATAGAAAACCGCGACGGGCATGGACATAAAGATAACTTTTATCACACGATTACCGTACTCGACCATGTCGCAGCCAGCGGGAACCAGAATCTTTGGCTCCGGTGGGCCGCTCTAATGCATGATCTGGGGAAGGCCAAGGCCAAGGCCTACAACGAAAAAATAGGTTGGACGTTCCACAATCACGATTACATCGGCTATAAAATGGTATTGCCCATTTTCAGGAGATTGAAACTGCCATTAGGAAAAGAGGCCAAGTATGTGGAAAAAATGGTCCTGCTCCACATGCGTCCGATAGGCCTCTCGGATGAAGGAATCACCGACTCAGCAGTACGGCGCCTCTTGTTCGATGCCGGCGATGACATAGATGAACTGATGACCTTGTGCGAGGCAGACATTACCTCCCACAATTCCGAGAAAGTGCGCCGCTTTCTCGACAATTTCAAGATCGTACGACAAAAACTGGTGGAAATCGAAGAAAAGGACCGCATCCGCAATTGGCAACCACCGGTCGACGGACTGGAAATCATGCGTCGCTATAATCTGTCGCCCTGTCGCGAAGTCGGCGTCCTGAAATTAGCATTGAAAGACGCCATTCTGGATGGAGTAATACCCAACGAATATGAAGCGGCCCTCCATTTTCTGGATCAAAAGGCAGCAGAGATCAATCTTACACCGGTTTCCTAAAAAATTCTACCCATGTCATGTAGCAGTGAATTAGGAAAACTGGGTGAGGAACTTGCTTGCAGGGAACTTGTCAGGCAAGGCTGCCGGATTCTTCATACAAGATGGCGATACAGGCACCTTGAATTGGATATTGTGGCCACAGACGGAATCCATCTTATCATAGCCGAAGTCAAGACAAGAAGCTCCCTTCAATGGGGAGATCCCGCATATGCTATAGATTATAAAAAAATCAGGCATATCGTCCATGCTACAGACGTATATATAAAAAAATACTATATCGACCTACCTTACCGGTTCGATATATTCAGCATTATCATAGATAACCAGGGAAACCCGAAAATAGAACACATAAAAGACGCTTTCTACCCTCCATTAGGATAAAACGGATCATTTATCCATCCGATCATTACCGATACTATTTGTCAGGCGATAATATATCTTCTCGTATTCTTTTGACCGCAGAAAATCTGTAATCAATTCAATATGTTTCATGCCATGCACATCGGAGCCTAAAAAGTTCACATACCCGTTGTCAAGCATCCAATAGGCCATTTTCTGGGCTACTCGTCCATAATATCCGGTAAAAGAAAGAATGTTACACTGAAACTCTACCTGTTGATCCTGTAAATCGTGATAAAACCGGCCGTTATGACCTGCGTAATAGCCGTACCGTTCCGGATGGGCCAGAATCAGATAATATCCGTCAGACTGCAACTGATAAATCAACTGCTTCAAACCATGCAAGGGCTGAATAAAAGAATTTTCTATCAGTAGATAACGACCATATAAAGGGCGTAACCTGCATGTAGTCTCGCCATACTTGCCACAAGAACTCTGTTTCAGAAAACCGGCATCCAGCCTATACTCGAAAGAAAAGTCCATCGGCAGAGACAGACCGGCCTCTGACGAAGTCTTTTTCAGATCTTCAAAAACCGGGCGGATCGTCTCTTCCGTATTTTCAAAATGCTCCTCTATACAATGGGGTGTAAAGATGAATTCTTCTACTCCCAATTTATGTAATGCCGCCAGACAGCGGACGGAAGTCGACATTTCCCGCACCCCGTCGTCTACCCCCGGAATAATATGACAATGTAGCTCCCGTTTATAAGGCAACGGCAGTGGATCCCGTTTCTTAAATAAAAAGTCAAACATTTCTACCCG
This sequence comes from uncultured Prevotellaceae bacterium, assembly GCA_964567855.1. GTDB lineage: Bacteria > Bacteroidota > Bacteroidia > Bacteroidales > UBA3663 > Liminaster. The sequence continues at coordinate 59,884 of CAZMOE010000007.1, read as the reverse complement.
AATTATTTTTTGCAAAAATAACGTGAAATAAAAGTATAAACAAATATATTGCCTTTTTTCTCATGCGGGAGGCCACAACTTGCCAATATTTTTTCTCATCTTTTTTCAAAAAACGCTTTCCAAAATCATAAATTCTTAAAACTAATCCTTTCAATTTTGATGAATATTTCATTTTTCGTGTAAAAAAAATAAATTAAAGAGGTATAAACAAAAAGAAGTATTTATCTTTGTGCTCATATTATATGTATTACCTTAATAAACTAATACAAATCTAAATGAAATCTTTTAAATCTTTATTACACGTTTCCGGCGTAGTTTTGGCAATCGGAGGCATCGGCCTCACCGGCTGTACATCGACCGCGCCAAAGTCCGCAACGACCAAATCCGGTTTGGAGTTTGAAAATTTTGTCTCGGATGTCAATGGTAAACCGACCGCACTCTATGCGCTCACCAATGCCAACGGAATGGAAGTATGTATCACCAATTTCGGCGGCCGTATCGTCTCTATCATGGTACCTGACAACAAAGGGGAACTGAAAGATGTGGTGTTAGGATTCGACAACATCGATGACTATATCAATATCCCCAGCGACTTCGGGGCCTCCATCGGACGATATGCCAACCGCATCGGACATGCACAGTTCATTCTGGACGGCGATACCATAGCTCTTCCAGAGAATAACTTCGGCCACTGCCTGCATGGAGGACCTTCTGGATGGCAATACCAGGTATACACCGTCGAGAATATCACCGACAACAGTATCACCTTATCTTTAAATTCTCCGGACGGGGACAACAACTTCCCGGGTAACGTCAACGCCACCGTGACATACACCTTAACGGATGATAATGCTATCGACATCGCTTATTCGGCGACCACCGACAAAGCAACCGTCGTTAACATGACCAACCATTCCTATTTCAACTTGAATGGAGATCCTGCAAAATGTATTTGCAACGACTCTTTGTGGGTATATTCCTCTTCCTTCACTCCGATTGACAGCACTTACATCACTACCGGTGCTATCGCAGCCACGGCAGGCACTCCTTTCGACTTCTCTGCCATCAAACGCATCGGCCAGGACATCAAAGCCGAAGATGAACAAATCATCAACGGAAACGGTTATGATCACAATTGGATACTTGATAACAACGGCGACATCGAAGCTCCTGTCGCTATTGTAAAATGTCCCGCAACCGGCATCCAGCTGACAGTTTACACTGACGAACCCGGGATCCAGGTTTATTCCGGCAACTTCCTCGACGGCACCGTTCAAGGAAAACATGGAATCACCTATAACCAGAGAACCGGCATCTGTCTCGAAACACAGAAATATCCTGACACCCCCAATAAACCGGAGTGGCCGTCAGCCGTTCTCCGTCCCGGTGAAACTTATACAAGCCACTGTATTTTTAAATTCACTAATTTCTAATACCGAAAAACATTTTTCAACAAATAAATAAAAAAACATGAATGATTTATTAGCAGCATTGCAAAACAATGGCTTTGCGACAGTAGATTATATCGTTGTCGCGGCATACATTGTGCTACTCGTTGGCTTGGGCATGTTCCTGTCACGCAGCAAAAAGGGAGAAGAAAAATCGTCGACCGATTACTTTCTCGCAGGTAACACTTTGACATGGTGGGCAGTGGGTGCCTCGCTCATCGCAGCCAACATTTCAGCCGAACAGTTTATCGGTATGTCCGGTTCGGCCTATGTTTCAGGCATCGCCATGGCAGCATACGAGCTGATGGCAGCAGCCACTCTGCTGGTAGTCGGAAAATTCCTGCTGCCGCTTATGATCGAAAAGAAGATCTTCACCATCCCGCAATTCCTTCGTGAACGTTATAACTGGGGAGTGGGTCTGTCATTCTCTATCTTCTGGCTCTTCCTCTATGTGTTCATCAACCTCACATCGGTGGCGTGGTTAGGAGCATTGGCAATCAAACAAATTCTCGGGTTGCCGACTATCCCGGGCGTATTCCTCGGCATGAATGTTGATATGACGCTTCTGGTCACTATCTTGATTCTTTTCCTCATCGCCGGTGTATACTCCATCTACGGTGGTCTTGCATCAGTTGCCTGGACAGACGTCATGCAGGTTACATTCCTGGTGGGAGGCGGTCTTATTACAGCCTATGCGGCACTTTCCGTAATCGCATCCGACCTGAATATCGACGGCGGTGCACTGGGAGCTCTCGGTAAAATCATGGGTGACCTTGCAGAGATTCCGGGCGACAAGCACTTCAATCTGATTGTGACCCGCAACGAAGCTATTCCCAGCATCACTTCCGATCCTTATTTCGACATTCCCGGTATCGTAGTCATCGTGGGTGCCTTGTGGCTTACCAACCTCGGCTATTGGGGATTCAATCAGTACATTATCCAGAAAGGTCTTGCAGCCAAGTCTCTGTCGGAGGCTAAAAAGGGTATGATCTTTGCTGCCTTCCTTAAAATTCTTATTCCGTTCATCGTTTGCATCCCGGGTGTGTGTGCATTCTACATTATGACCTCCCCCGATTGTGAAGCCCTGCGTACCTCACTTGCCGGATCCATCGATCGCTCCGATGACGCCTATCCGTTCCTGATCCGCAACTTTACCCCGATCTTTGTCAAGGGTCTGTCTTTTGCGGCTTTGGCTGCGGCTGTTATTTCATCGCTGGCCTCGATGTTCAATTCGACGTCCACCATCTTCACCATGGATATCTACAAGCAGTTCATCAACAAAACCGCTTCGGAGAAACGTCTTGTCAACGTAGGACGTCTCACCTCTGTCGTAGCACTTGTTCTGGCCCTTCTAGCGGTTTATCCCATTATGGGCGGAGCTGATCAGGCATTCCAGATTATTCAGGAATATTCCGGATTCGTTTATCCCGGCATCGTGGTGATCTTCGGTCTCGGTCTGCTTTGGAAACGCGCTTCCGGCACAGCTGCCGTTGTCGCAGCAATCGGAACCTTCGTATTCTCGATTCTCTTCAAATTCATGCTGCCGGACGTTCCGTTCCTTCTCCGTATGGGTTATGTATTCGTATGCCTCGTTATCCTTTTCTTCGGCTTCTCATTTGCCAGCAAGAAAACTGTCAGCGCCGTAAAATTGGACGACTATACGATCAAGACCCAGCTTAAATGGGCCAACATTCTGCTCATCGGTTCCGTGATCTGCTTTATCGTCGGCATCGCATCCATGTTCTCACAGACATTGGTGAACTACGGCTTTGAAGCAATCTTCTTCCTTGCCGTTATGCTTCTTGTCCTGTTCATTTACCTCCGTTCCAATGCCAAAGACAAGGTTCAGGATATCAATGCAGTCGATATCGACATTGCAATCTTCCGTACCGACAAGGCATTTAACTGGGGTGCGCTTGGTGTAATTATCATCCTCGCCATCCTTTATATTGTACTCTGGTAAATATCACCATAAAAAATACAAATTACTAATTACATATTACCGATAAAACCCGAAGTAATAAAGTAATTAGTAATTTGTTTATTTATACAAAGTCTAACGCAAAATATTCTCATCCTATGTTAGAAGAACTCAAAGAAAAAGTATTTCAGGCCAACCTCGATCTTGTTAAACAAGGGCTGGTGATATTCACATGGGGCAACGTCTCCGGCATCGACCGGGAAAAGGGACTGGTAGTCATCAAACCGAGCGGTGTAAGCTATGACGACATGAAAGCATCCGACATGGTTGTTGTAAGCCTTGAAACCGGCCAAGTGGTAGAGGGCGAACTGAACCCGTCATCCGATACCCCGACGCATTTAGTTCTTTATCGGGCATTTCCCAATATCCAAGGCGTGGTACATACCCACTCCACTTATGCTACTGCATGGGCCCAGGCCGGTAAAGACATTCCGAACATAGGCACCACTCATGCCGATTATTTTTACAAGGATATTCCCTGTACGGCCGACATGACACGTGAAGAGGTTGAGGGTGAATATGAACTGGAAACCGGCAATGTCATCGTAAAACGCTTCGAAGGCATCAACCCGGATCATACCCCCGGCGTATTGGTAAAGAACCACGGCCCGTTCTCCTGGGGAACCAGCCCTGCAAATGCCGTATATAATGCAAAAGTAATGGAACAATGCGCCAAAATGGCCTATATTTCATTTACACTGAATCCGGCCACCACAATGAACCCCTTACTTGTCGAAAAGCATTATAACCGCAAGCACGGACCGAATGCCTATTACGGACAAAAGAAAAAATAAATCGAATTAAACACTTTGAACGAAATCAATATGGAAAAAGCATTTTCAAATTACGAAGTATGGTTTGTAACAGGAGCTCAGCTTCTGTACGGTGGGGATGCAGTTGTTGCAGTCGACGGTCACTCAACCGAAATGGTAAACGGATTGAATGCCTCCGGCAAACTCCCGGTAAAAGTTGTATATAAAGGTACGGCCAATTCCTCCAAAGAGGTGGAAGCCGTCTTCAAAGCCGCCAATAACGACGAAAAATGTATCGGCGTCATCACCTGGATGCACACATTCTCACCTGCCAAAATGTGGATTCACGGCTTACAGCAACTGAAAAAGCCTTTGCTCCATCTGCACACCCAATACAACGCCGAAATTCCGTGGGACACCATGGACATGGACTTCATGAACCTGAATCAATCGGCTCACGGAGATCGCGAATTCGGACACATCTGCACCAGAATGCGTATCCGCCGGAAAGTCGTTGTCGGCTATTGGAAGGACGAGGAGACCCAGCATAAGATCGCAGTCTGGATGCGCGTATGTGCCGGTTGGGCTGACGCTCAGGACATGCTGATTGTTCGCTTCGGCGACCAGATGAACAATGTGGCCGTAACCGACGGTGACAAAGTCGAGGCAGAAGTTCGCATGGGCTATCATGTCGACTATTGTCCTTTCAGCGAAGTGATGGAATACTTCAAAAACATCAAAGACGAAGACGTAGATGCCCTTGTCAAAGTCTACTTTGCCGAATATGACCATGACGCAGAACTCGAAGACAAAAACAGCATCGGCTATAAGAAAATCAGAAATGCGGCTAAGGCCGAATTGACCCTGCGTGCCGTTCTGAAGGCAAAAGGAGCCAAAGGCTTCACTACCAACTTCGACGATCTCGGCGATGTAGATGTTGAAAACAGTGGTCTCGGGTTCGACCAGATTCCGGGTCTTGCTTCTCAGCGACTGATGGCCGAAGGCTACGGTTTCGGTGCTGAAGGCGACTGGAAATCTGCTGCTCTCTACCGCACAGTCTGGGTCATGAATCAAGGCCTACCTAATGGCTGTTCATTCTTAGAAGACTACACGTTGAATTTCGATGGTGCAAATAGTGCTATTCTTCAGTCACACATGCTGGAAATCTGTCCGATGATCGCAGCCGGCCGTCCCCGCCTGGAAGTTCACTTCCTCGGCATCGGTGTACGCAAGACCCAGACCGCACGTCTCGTCTTCACTTCCAAAGTAGGAACCGGTGTGACAGCAACCGTCGTCGACCTCGGCAACCGCTTCCGTCTCATCGTAAATGACGTCAAATGCATTGAACCCAAACCACTTCCGAAGCTTCCGGTTGCCTCTGCCCTCTGGATTCCGATGCCCAACTTCGAAATCGGTGCAGGTGCATGGATTCTGGCAGGCGGAACCCACCACAGCTGTTTCTCTTACGATCTTTCAGCTGAATATTGGGAAGACTATGCTGAGATCGCCGGCATTGAAATGGTACACATCAACGAAAACACTACCCTCAGCGACTTCAAGAAAGAGCTCCGCATGAATGAGGTGTACTATATGTTGAATAAGGCCCTCTGCTAATCCATCCTCCACAAAAGGTCTGTTCCTATTGGGAGGAATGCCGACATTATTGACACCGGCAATCTCCCAATAGGAATTATTATTACAATAAAACAAGCCAGATTCTAATTCTGGAAACAAGATACTGATACTATAATCGGGGAACGAATTTTACCCGGAAGCGTTCAGCATCAGAACTTCACACTTAACAAAAAATAGAATATGGGAAATAAATATGTAATCGGTCTCGACTACGGCAGCGATTCGGCACGTGCCCTCATCGTAAATGCCATCTCCGGCGAAATTCTCGCGACTTCCGTCAAATACTATCCCCGCTGGATGAAAGGATTGTACTGCAATCCGAAAATCAACCAATGGCGCCAGCACCCGAAGGATTACCTCGAAGTGCTTGAGGCAACCGTCACCGAAGCATTAAGCAAATGTGCCCCGGAAGTGGCCCCCAACGTTGTGGGAATCGCATTCGACACCACCGGATCGACACCTGCATTCACCGATGAAACGGGAACGCCGTTGGCAATGCTTCCGGAATTCGCGGAAAACCCGAATGCGATGTTTGTGCTCTGGAAAGATCACACCGCCGTAAAAGAAGCGGCCGAGATCAACGAAAAATGTCGCGCGAACGACATTGATTACACTCAATACGAAGGCGGTATTTATTCGGCCGAATGGTTTTGGGCCAAAGCCATCCACGTGCTTCGGGAAGACCCCAAAGTGGCAGAAAAAGCCTATTCCATTGTTGAATATTGCGAATGGTTGCCTGCTGTATTGACCGGCGTGACACATTCCAAAGACATCGTACGCAGTCGTTGTGCCGAAGGCCATAAGGCGATGTGGCATGAGAGCTGGGGAGGTCTTCCTCCTGAAGAATTTCTCGTCAAACTCGATCCGAAACTGGCAGGATTCCGTGCCCGACTGTTTGAAAAGACAGAAACTGCCGACAAACCCGTCGGGAAACTCTGTCCCGAGTGGGCAGAAAAACTTGGCCTGAGCACAAATGTCGTTGTTGCCGGAGGTGCTTACGACTGCCATATGGGCGCTGTAGGCGCAGCTGTGACGCCACGCACTCTCGTACGCGTCATCGGCACATCCACCTGCGACATCATGGTTTCCAGCTATAAAGAGGTCGGGGACAAACTCATCAAAGGTATCTGCGGTCAGGTGGACGGCTCCGTAATCCCTGGCATGATCGGTCTCGAAGCCGGCCAATCAGGATTCGGAGATGTATATGCCATGTTCCGCCGCGTACTTGAGTTCCCCCTCAAGAACATTCTTCCCTCCACACTTGCCGGAAAACTCAGCGAAGAGGAAATTCAAAACGTCATCAGCGATGCCTGCGACAAAATCATCGTGGCCCTGACCAAAGAGGCGGAAAAAGTACCCGTAGAGGAAAGCACAATGATTGCAACAGATTGGGTTAACGGACGCCGCACCCCCGATGCCAATCAATTGCTGCAAGGCACGATCACCGGTTTTACCCTCGGCACCACCGCTCCGCAGATTTTCCGCGCCCTGGTCGAGGCCACTGCATTCGGCACCAAGGCTATCGTAGACCGCTTCCGTCGCGAAGGATGCACGATTGACAGCATCATCGGCATCGGCGGTATTGCTCTGAAATCGCCTTTCGTAATGCAGACCATGAGCGACGTTGTGAACCTCCCTATCAAGGTCTGCAACACCGATCAGGCCTGCGCTCTCGGCGCCGCCATGTTTGCGGCTACAGCGGCCGGCGTATATACTAAAGTCGAGGAGGCCATCGCCGCCATGAACTCTGGATTCTCCAAAGAATACCTGCCGAATGCGGAAAATCACCGTGCTTACCAGGCCCTTTATGAGAAATACCTCCAACTCGGACAATTTACAGAAGAGGCCCTATACAAATAAACGGTATAACATCTCGGGCGGGAGATAAACGCCCTCCCATAGCCCTTTTCCCCGCAGCGGTTTATCTGAAAACTCCGCAGCGGGGATTTTTCATTTCGTCCGAACCTCCGGCTTCGACAGCGTTTCCCGGCAAAGAAACTCTATGGAAAGCCTGCTTACGCTTTTTTTAACTTACCGATAGCATAAAATTCGGAATTTATGAGTATTTTTGTACCTTTGAAAGTATTTATACCCATGACATCACCCCATAATTACGGTTTATTTCGAGTAGCAACGGCCATTCCAACCGTAAAGATAGCAGATTGCCAAAGCAATCTTGAACAACATCTCCGGCTCATACAAAAAGCCGCCGGACAGGAGGTTCAGCTGGTGGTTTTTCCGGAGCTTTCGCTGACCGGATACACTTGTGCCGATCTGTTTCACCAACCTTTATTGTTACAAACAGCCCTGGAGGCCCTTGTGACACTGGCCACTGAAATGTCGACGTCCGACATTTCGGCCTGTGTCGGTCTGCCTCTGGCGTGGGGCAATCACATCTACAACACGGCGGCATTCATTCAGAAGGGCGAAATCCTCGCCATCGTGCCGAAAACCTATCTGCCCGATTACAACGAATTTTATGAAACCCGCTGGTTTGCCAGCGGCTTGGAAATCCCGACCGGCACATATGTGGAAGTCCCTGGCATGACAAAACCCGTTCCGTTCGGCACGGATCTTCTGATCAGACTGAATGAGGCCACTATCGGCATCGAGCTGTGCGAAGATCTCTGGGTTCCGATCCCCCCCTCGTCCCGGCTGGCATTGGCCGGCGCCAATGTAATCCTGAATCTTTCGGCAAGTGATGAGGTTCTGGGCAAGCACGCCTACCTGAAACAGATGATTGCATCTCAATCAGGACGATTGGCAGCGACCTATGTCTATGCGTCCGCCGGATTCGGCGAATCAAGTACCGACCTCGTATTTGCAGGCAAAGGACTGATTGCAGAAAACGGTTCCCTGCTGGCCGAAAGCACCAGATTCTCTATGGATCCCGCTCTTCTCGTCGCCGATACCGACATCGAGAAACTGCAAGTCCTTCGCCGCAGACAAACAACCTACTATCAGGCCGGTGAAGGTGCTTCCCGCTACCGCCTGATCACCGCCCATACTGTTCATACCCCTAACTTTGAACAGAATCTGAACAGATACATCGATCCCAGGCCTTTCGTGCCGGCAGATTCGACCGACAGGGAAATCAGATGTCGTGAAATTTTCGACATTCAGGTCGCCGGCCTTGTGACCCGTCTCAACCATATTCAGGCAAGGACCGCAGTCATCGGCATCTCCGGCGGACTGGATTCCACACTCGCCCTCCTCGTCACTGTCAAGGCATTCGATAAATTGGGATGGGATCGCAAACGGGTCATCGGTATCACCATGCCCGGCTTCGGCACCTCCGGGCGCACCTATCGCAACAGCCTCGGGCTGATGGAGTCCTTAGGTATCACGATGCGTGAAATCAGCATCCGCGAAAGCGTCACCCAACATTTCAAAGATCTCGACATCGATGGTTCAGTTCACGACGTGACCTATGAAAACTGTCAGGCCCGCGAGCGGACCCAGATTCTGATGGATGCCTCCAATCAAACCGGAGGAATAGTCATCGGCACCGGTGACCTTTCCGAACTCGCACTCGGCTGGTGCACCTACAACGGCGACCACATGAGCATGTATGCCGTCAATACCAGCATCCCCAAAACACTGGTCCGACACCTTGTACAATGGGTCGCCGACACCAACGTAGACCGGCATTCACGCGAAATTCTGCTTGACATCATCGATACTCCCATCAGCCCGGAACTGATTCCGACCGATGCCAACGGCAATATTGCCCAAAAAACCGAAGACCTCATCGGCCCCTACGAGCTGCATGATTTCTTCCTATATCACAGTTTCCGTTTCGGAGCCTCTCCCTGCAAGATCTATTTCCTTGCCCGCAAAGCTTTCAACGACGTTTACCCTCCTGCCACATTAAAGAAATGGCTGCGCAACTTCTTTTACCGCTTTTTCCAACAACAATTCAAGCGGTCCTGCCTGCCTGACGGCCCTAAAGTAGGCACGGTCAGCCTTTCTCCGCGCGGAGACTGGCGCATGCCCAGCGACGCACAGGCCCGTATCTGGCTGGAAGAGGTAAAAACGCTCGACAATATACCCTAAGAGCACACGTTTCACGCTAAATCAAATCACAAAACAACAAACATCACCATATCATCAATGAAACAACAAGAATTTATACAATCCATCCAAACCGGAGAGCTTGAACAACTCAAGAAATTCCGCACAGACAATTCATACAAGCCTACGGCCGAAGATGCAACCCTCTATATGACCGTCGTTCAGAAAGCCGCCGACATCTGGGGTGAAGACCAGATTCTCGAAGCAGTCAAATACATAACGGTTTCTGCCGGAGGCCTGCGACCTTCCGATCTCCAGACCCTGATCGGCGAAGACTGGAAAGCAGCACCCTTCTCCGACTTTATAAATGCTTTTGACTTCCCGCTGTTGGATAGCCGGCAATTAGTGCCGGGCATGGACCTTTATATCATCAATCCGCAACTACGCGAGGAACTTCTGAAACAGATGAGTCCCGAAAGCCGCAAAAGTTTCAGTTCCGACATTGCCTATCATCTTGTTTCTCTACCGGACGCAGATCCCCTCCGCATGACCCAGGCCATGCATCTCCTGCTCGATTCTTCCCTTCCCTACGAAGCTGCCAGATATATTTCGGAAGCAGAAGGAGAAAGCCTTCGCATTGCTATCATGACCCTCGGCCACGCTCTCAAAGATGCGCCCGAAGAGGTCAAGAAATGCGTATGGGATATGACCGATGTCATAGAGTTCAACCGTGAAAAACTCTTCCTCATATTGCTCAACGATGTTATGGCCATACTTGCTCATCCGCAGCTGCAACAACCGATTATCAATGAACTGGAAAGTCGGATCGAGGGCATCGTCAGAGAGAGCAATTCACTGAATTTCGGCTTGATTTTAGGCATCGCCAAACTTCGTCAGGCACAAAGCGCCCGAATGCTCAAGCAAGAAAAGGAAGCCCAGAATTATTTCATCAGCGCCGTAGGCGGCATCATGCGAATCTTCGAGCACAAACCGGCCGCAGAAATCACCCTCCAGCAACTCGATTACCTTTGGCTCGCCCTCCGCATCAGCCAAGAAATGATGCAACCTAAGGCCGTCGCGCTTTTCTTCGACACCCTTGTACCATTGGAAAACAAAATTTTGGAAGAAGAAACCGATGTTGAACGAAAAGCGCTCCTGCTCGACAAGGTAATAACCCAACACATCGAAATGAGCAAGCTTTACCATGCCTTGCCGCAACCCTTGCAGGAAGAATTCAAAAACTACGCCCAGCCGACTATCGAACTTCTTCAGAACTATCTATCCGAAACTCAGGACAATAGAGACAAGATGGACGAAAGCGACGAAAAGAAAAATGCAATGGCCGAAATGGCCAAACGTTCTTCTCTCTATCAGGCGCTTGGCGAAATTTGCCTGCAAAACGACCGTATAGAAGATAGTTTATCCGCTCTCACCGAGGCTCAGATTCTTCAGGAACGTCTTTTAGGCCAGACCATCAAAGCCGATAAGGAAAAACAAACAGCCATGTCGGCCGACCAGCTGATGGCACGCCTCGCCCTTTCGGTGACAAACCATTTATTGGGCATGCATTATCGCCGCGAAAGAAAAAAACTGTACGACCTGAAGATGGTTCTCGAAACCAACATGCAGTTGGCGAAAGATTGTTTTGCCGTTTATCCTAAAGACGGCCGGGTAATCCACTTCCTTATCAATGCCACATTGGAAGTGGGAGATTATTATCACAACACCAATAGTCTGATTCCCGAAAAACAGGCCTATCTGTATGCCATCGAACAGATACAGAAAATCCAGAACGTACGTATCGACGAAACGCTGTGCCGCGACGTTGCTATGCTCCATACAAAGGCCGGACAGACACAGATGCACTTCCGCGAATTTACAGAAGCCAAAAAGAACCTGTCTGTCAGTTCCCAGCTATGGACACAATTGTTCAACAACACCAAGCGACCCGAATTTCAGAAAAATATGGAAGCTGTCAACGAACTGCTCAAACAATTGAAATAAAAATTTATCACCATCGCTATGAAAGTTATCCTTGTCAACGGTAGCCCGCACCCTCACGGAGCTACCGATACCGCACTGCAAGAAGCGGCAAAGATGTTGAATGAGAATGGTATCGAGACCGAATTTTTCTGGCTGGGCAACGATCCCGTTGCCGGATGCATCGGCTGCAATGTCTGCCTCAATACGGGACACTGTTTCCGTAAGGACGTTGTCAATCAGTTCATCGACAAAGCCGCAACCGCCGACGGCTTCATTTTCGGCTCTGCCGTCCATTTTGCCGCCTGCAGCGGAGCACTCAGCAGCTTCATGGACAGAGTGTTTTACGGCCGCACGCACCTTTTCCGACTCAAACCTGCCGCTGCCGTAGTCAGCTGTCGCCGTGGTGGGGCCACTGCCGCATTCGATGAAATCAACAAATACTTTACCATCGCTCAAATGCTGGTCGTAGGTTCCCAATACTGGAACCAGATACATGGCAACAATGCCGACGAGGCCCGCAAAGATCTGGAAGGCATGCAAACCATGCGTACATTGGGTAAAAATATGGCCTATCTCCTGCATTGTCTGGATGCCGGACGCCAGGCCGGAGTTATGCAGCCCGTCCCGGAAGCTTCGCAAAAGACGAATTTTATCCGTTAAAAGTATCCACACATCAATTACCGACCCCACTATAACCGCAACCGCCGGACTCTTCCCGAGTCCGGCGGTGCTTTCATTAGTACCAACTATCTTCTTAAACACTACATGGTTCTTCTTATTTTCCGATGGCAAAGATCGGGTGTTTCCGAAGATACTGCAATCGCTACAAATAGGTATTTCTCTATTTCAGGGTTATTTTTTTGCAAATCACGCCGCCATCAGCCTTGTGAATGCCCAATATATACATTCCGGAAGGAAGTCCCGCGATGTTGCAAAGACGGGAACGGAAGCTGCCGCGCATCCGACAACCGTTCATATCATACAATGCCAGGGAAGCAACGTCCGTTCCCTCGACAATCAGATAAGTTTCCGTCATATAAATAACCGGATGGGCATCACCCCTCCTTTTTTCGAGACTTTCGATAACCACAGGACCTTCACCATATACTTCGGCATACATATCATACATACGCACTTCTCCACCCGTCGCCTCATTGGTAAGACGAATCGTAATCGCCTGCCCGCAACTATCAAGCCCTGCGTTGGAAAGAACATCCCACTGGCAATAGGTTCCCTTTGACAATTTGCCTGTCGTTACACTGCCGGCAGCTCCATCGGCCTTTTCCCATTCGATTTTGAATGTGCGGCTGCCGGTAAAATGAAGATTTACCATCAAATCTATCACACCATTGGGGAAATGCCACTGTATGCCACCGCCGGAACGCCCCATGACAACGGCTCCTGCCGTACATCCGGCCGGAACACTTCCGCTTTCGGTTTTCTCCGGATCGATGGACGAGAGATGCGTTGCATCATTGCCCTGCACCAAAGAAATAACGTCAGCAAGATCAGACGGCAAGTCATCGGCAGGATCCTGGAACGGATACCATCCGCCCGTTAAAACATGAGAGGGAATCTTCATGGAAATAGTACCGGTCATGGAAACCGGCTCCATCCCACCGACCGCGGTTACCGTATAGGTACCGGAAACTTCCGGATAACCACTGATAGTAAGCACCTGGCCGTCAACATTCCATAGCAAACCTGCAGGCAGGCCATCGACCTCGAAGGCGGTGGCCCCGCCACCCATTTCAAAACGAATATCCTCTAAAGCAGCTGCAAAAAATACGGTCTGCGAAGCATTGCCCGTGAGACAAACCAGCGTAGCCGGCTGCAAATCGGAAACCGTGATCCGCACCGTATCCGCCACAACGTTCTCGCCTCCCATCGTCCTGACAATAATCCGGGCATCCTCCCCTGCAATTCCAGCAATAGTCACAAGTCGAGCGGTCTCATCGATTTCACTTGTCATGGTTTCAGGCAAATCCAAAACTTCAACGCCGGTAGCCGCCTGTCCCCAACAGTAAGTAACCGGAGCAATGGAAGAACCTCTGTAGACCGTCTGCACCGGACTGCCGCTATACAATACTAAAGTCGCACGCGTAGAAACGCCGGTCTCAAAAGCGCCGAAATCGGGAGCCGCATCATTATAAGGCAACGTCACAGAAGAGGCCGTAACCAGTTCCAATCCGCCGGCCTGCGCCTCCTCTTCGGTCATAAAACGGGCCGGGACAAAGCCACTGATCACCTCTCCGCGGTCGATCATGACACTGCCGTCCACCAGCCGGGCAAAGCCGTTGTCAGGTAAAGAGCCGTCAGCCCCTCGCGGAGCCATGAAATCGGCAACTGCAAGGCTTTGGAACTGATCGCTGTAATCTTTGGTCTTGGGCTTCTCGTTGCCCACTTTCTGCCCCTCCTTGTAAGGATTGCAACCGTCCAGCGTGGTCCAGCTATTGTAATCGGTATCGGGTTCCACAGCGCCGGTTTTATCCGCCGACAGAAATTCATGGTTCAGCTTACCGGGATTGAAGCCTATACAGTTACGGATATACATACCTCCATATTTGAATACGGTCGGAAAACGATAATTATATTCATTTCCCCAGGCCGTACAGTTCAAAATATACATGCCCTCATAGGCATTGTTCTGGTCAAAGCCTTTGTGAAGACAGTCAAAAGCGACACAGTTGGTGACAACGTGCGCCCCCACCGATTGAGCGAAAGCCGCCCCGCCGCTGGAGCCCCCGCCGCCCAGTTTAAAACCATTACCATTGCCGATGGCCTTATCCTCGGGCGTGTAGCCGGCCTTGTAGGACCAACAGCCGTCGATGACCACCGGATGATAGACCATATACAGATCCCAGTTATCGTCGCTGTTATTCCAGGCGCGGCAACCGTGGAATTCCGTTCCCGGTCCAGGAAAGAGCTTGCAGGCAAAGCCGTCGGCATCGCCGCCGTCGTCGGTTCCGTTGTAAGTACGGAGGTCGCAATTGTTATAGGCATCGCAATTGATCACCACATTGCCCCGGCAGAAGCGATAGCCCGGATTGAACTGGGGCGAACCGGCCGGAAGCTCTTTCGTCTCTTCTATGGAGAAGTCCTTATACATGCCGATCTGCAACCCCGTATCGTTGTTATCATGAAACACACAATTCTCAACGATATTATAACTACCTTCGATCTTCATACCGTTATCTTCGGCATGACAAAGCGTCAGCCCCTTGAAATGCCAGTAATTGGCCAGATGATTCACATAAATGCAACGCCCCATCTTAAACTCGGACTGTGTCGTGTGATGCATGGGCGAAGCATCGATCACGACGCGTTCTCCCGGCACGGCCCACAGACAGATACGCCGGTCAACCGAGGTCTCTTTGGCCGGAATTTTGATGCGTTCCTCAATGTAATAGGTTCCCCCTTTTACCCAGATGGTCTCTCCGGGCTGCACAATGTCGACCGCCTTATGAATTGTAAGCAAAGGCAGGTCCTCTGTGCCAGGATTGCCATCATCACCGTCGGTAGCTACATAAATCTGAGCCTGCGCCAGCATAAAAACATTGCACAGGCAGGTCATTAAAAATAGTGTTTTTTTCATGGATACAATAAGTTTTATATACTTCAATCGGACGAAGATACGGATAAATTTCCAACAACGAAATGTAACAACCTAAAATCTCAATTTTAAGAAGCAATTATAGTATAAATGGCTCTATTTCCTTTTCCGAAAGCAATTTCTACTCCATATAATCATCTATCCGGCCTCAGGGAAGAACTCTTCTGAGGCTCTGCCCATGACGCGGCATAGCGCCGACCGGCTATCATAATACGGGAGACGCGCCCCGCAATTTTTCATCCGCCACCAAGACTATTACCGGCAGTTCCCGTATTGCCGCTACCGTCACCATGACGGCCAACTGCCGCAACCGAAACAAAACAGACGGCGATCACCGTCTGTTTACCGCCTCCCGATGCGCCGGAAGCAGCTCTTATAAGCTATTCACAACTTTCGACGGCCGGCAATCCCCCATGGTCCATCAGGTCCCTGATAGCGGGAACTATAAAATCCCTCACCGTAGTCTCTGTAGGAAAATGCCGGCCGGCAATAAGACGACGATGAGTGTAATGCCTCTTGAAACGATGGGCCGAAAGACGTGTATAAAGGTCATAGCGGGCAAACAGACCTATGGTCCGGTCATCGTCAATAGGGGTAAGACTATCAAACTGCGTATGTTCCATCCGTTTATAAGCGACACAGATTGCCGGCGTGACTACATAGAAAGGTATCCCGTCATAACGAGGATGCTTATACCGGTTCCGCCCAAGAAAGAGACGGAAAAAAGAGGTTCCCAAACATGGATTGACAAGCACTTTCTTCATGCCCGTATATTTCTGCGCCATAAAGCCTCCCAAGGAATGGCCAACCAGCAAATCTATTTTTTCCTCACGGATCAACCGGTCTATCAAAGGAAAAGAGAGGGCCGGATCGATCGAAAGATCCGGAACAATGATTCTATGTTCCGGGAGATACTTGCGCAAATAAGCGGCCGTTTCTGACTGGTGGCTGGAAGCCATGCCGTGAAGATAAAGAATATTCATATAAAAAATAAACTACTTTGTTTTTATAAGGATGCGTCGCCCGTTTACAAATTCCCGCTTTCTACAGAGTGAAAACGGCCCCTACTTATTTTACAATCTGAAAATCCGGCGATATCCCCCCATCCACGACGGGTTAAACCGATATCCGGAAACTTCGGACCTGATTCATATATGAGACGGAACGTTTCCATAGGTGACAAAGATAAAGAAAAATATCCGGAATCGGCATAAAGTCGATAAATTCACATCCAGAATCGATATTTTCTAATTTTATATCGTTTTTTTTCTATTTCTTTGCATCCGAGATCCAATCCTACAAAAGGAATCGTCGGCACCAGCCCGGCCCGGAATAAAAAAACGATATCATTAAAACAAAAATCACCATATTGTCATGAGACATCAAACAGGAAACCGCTTGCTGACGACTGTAACCCTCTCTCTGGCAACAATCTTGCACGCCGGGGCACAGCAGCCACGCAAACATTATGAGGCCACATGGGAATCGCTCGAACAGAACTACACCGTACCCGAATGGTTCAAAGATGCCAAATTCGGGATCTTCATCCACTGGGGTGTGTATTCGGTTCCCGCCACAGGCAGCGAGTGGTATCCCAAACACATGTACAACGGTCTGGCCGAAACCCACCGCCAACGCTGGGGTGACCAGCGCGATTTCGGGTACAAGGATTTCATCCCGATGTTCAAGGCCGAAAAATTCAACCCCGACGAATGGGCGCAATTATTCCGCCGGTCGGGGGCACGCTATGTGATTCCAACAGCCGAACATCACGACGGCTTTGCCATGTACGACAGCCGCCTCACCCGTTGGAACGCCCTACAGATGGGACCCAAACGCGACATTATCGGTGAATTGGCCAAGGCCGTACGCGCAGAGGGGATGAAATTCGGAGTTTCCAACCACCGCGTGGAACATTGGGACTTCATGTATCCTGAACGCTTATCGCCCGATTCCACCGATCTTTTCCTACCTGAATATGACGACTTCTACGGACCGCCGCAACGCCCCACCGATGCTTCGGGCATGGGGCCGTCGGATCCAGACACCCTGCGACATCCTCAGGACGACCGTTTTCTGAACGAATGGCAAGAGCGTGTCTATGAAATCATAGACCGCTACAGGCCCGACCTGCTCTATTTCGACAACGGTATCAATTATCGCTCCATGGACCCGTGGAAACTGCGTATTGCACAATATTATTACAACAGCGCCGAGAACTGGGGCAAAGAGGTCAGCATCCAGTCGAAAAGCAAAGCCTATTTAGCCGGTTCCATCCTCGATTTTGAACGCGAATCACGGGCACCCAAGGAACTTTTTACCTCCGCCTACTGGCAGGTAGATGACCCGATCGGCAATAAGTTCGGATATATCGAAGGCCTGAAACTGCAAAGTGCCGAGGGCATCATCCGGAATCTGGTGGAGAATATATCAAAAAATGGAAACCTCTGCCTGAATATCTCTCCGAAAGGCGACGGCAGTATTCCGCAGGAGCAGCAGAAAATATTGCTGCGCATCGGCCAGTGGCTCGACCGCTACGGAGAAGGTGTCTACGGATCGCGGGCCTATAGCGTTTTCGGCGAAGGACCGAACATCAAAAAACACCCATCAAAAGCCAATATCCGGTTCACGTGCAAGGGAGAATCCGAAATTTACGCTTTCGTTATCCGATGGGACGGTACCCCCTTCCATATCCGGACCCTGAGCCATTGCCCGGTCACCAAAGTGGAATGTCTATATGAGCATAAACAGGTCGGCTACAAGCAGACACCCGACGGATTGCTGATTGACGCACAATTATCTGTCGACGATCCTGTTGTAGTATTCAAAATCACTCTCGCCAAGCGGCCCAAAGTGCTTTTTATCGGCGACAGTGTCACCGATGGCGGCTGGGGCAATAGCGGAGGCCACAGCACGCCGAGCGGGAAACGCAACCGACGGGATCTGAATCACATTTACGGCCATGGCTATATGGAACTCTGTGCGTCTCACTGTCAAAGTCTTTATCCGAAGCGGGACATACAGTTCTTCAACCGGGGCATTTCCGGAAACACATTGCAGGATCTGTATGACCGCTGGCAACCGGATGCCCTCGCCCTGAACCCGGATGTTATTTCCATTCTCATCGGCACCAATGACATCGACAAGCATCTGCGTGAACATCCGGGTGAGGATTTCGACTTCTACCATTGGGGTGAAACCTATAAAAAATTACTATCGAAGGCCCGGCAGAAAAATCCTGACGTAAAATTTGTTCTGGGGGCCCCTTTCATTGCCAAGGTCGGCCGAATCGGGCAAGCCGGCGATTATAATAAGCGGGAAGAAATGATCGGCCGGTGCGCTGAAACAATCCGAAACATCGCCCGAGATTTCAACGCCATCTATTTGCCTTACAACGAGATGTTTGCTAAGCTCTCTTCCGAAGCCCCCCGCCCGGATTACTGGATTTGGGACGGCATCCATCCCACCCCCGCCGGACACCGCCGAATGGCTGATCTCTGGTTGAACCAGGTAACCCCTGTAATTAAGAAAATCAAAAAATAACAAAACGAAAGAATTTGAAATCGGTAATTACCAGACAGCCGAATATTGCATGACGGCAAAAACAACAAAGCAGAAACAGCTTGCTCTTCCAGTTTGGTAAAAACACATAAAGAAGACTGCGTTTCATAATTCAACGCGAATCATGTTTCATCTATAAAAATAAACGTATATGACTAAACAACACATTATCACCTTCTTGCTGGCCACTATTCCCGTATGGGGAATGGCGCAGTCCTATCAAGTGCCGGTTTCCGAAGAACACGAACCGATGCAGAAAGGCCAGTTTCAGCCTACCTGGGAATCGCTTTCGCAATATCAGGTACCGGAATGGTTCAGAAATGCCAAATTTGGCATCTGGGCTCATTGGGGACCCCAATGCGTGGAAGGCTCCGGCGACTGGATGGCCCGCGATATGTATATCGAAGGCTCCAAAGCCTACGAACATCACGTAAAAAACTATGGACATCCTTCGGAAGTGGGGTTCAAGGATATTCTTCCCCTTTTCAAAGCCGAAAAATGGCAGCCCGACAGCCTGGTAGCCTATTATAAGAGTCTCGGCGCGCAATATTTCTTCGCTTTAGGCAACCATCATGACAATTTCGACTTGTGGAATAGCCAGTATCAACCTTGGAATTCCGAAAACATCGGCCCCCATCGCGATATTTTGGCAGAATGGGCGGAAGCCTGCCGTCATCACGGACTGCATTTCGGCGTCAGTCTGCATGCCGACCATGCCTGGTCATGGTACGAGCCGTCACAGCGTTACGATCAGAACGGAAAAATGGCAGGAGTGTACTATGATGGAAAACTGACAAAGGAAGATGGCAAAGGGAAATGGTGGGAAGGATACGATCCGCAGCAACTTTATGCACAGAACCACCCGATGAGCGACCGCAGCTGGGCAAATAACCGCATTCACTGGCAATGGGCATGGAACAATGACGTCTGTCTTCCGACACAAGAGTATGTCACTAATTTCTACGACCGCACTCTGGATGTCATCAACCGCTATGCTCCGGATTTGCTCTACTTCGACGTTACAGTCATGCCATTTTATCCCATCAGCGATGCCGGATTGAAAATTGCCGCGCATCTGTACAACCGGAACATGGAAACACATAAAGGAAAGAACGAAGCGGTCATGTTCGGTAAGATTCTCTCCGAAGAACAACGCAAAGCGCTTGTCTGGGACGTGGAACGCGGAGCTCCTAACTCGATTATGGAACAACCGTGGCAATCCTGCTCCTGTATAGGCGGATGGCATTACAACACCGACATTTATCAACACAATCATTACAAATCTGCGGCAACCATTGTCAAGTTGCTGGTCGATATTGTCAGCAAAAACGGAAATCTGTTGCTCAGTGTTCCTTTGCGTGCAGACGGAACTTTCGATGAAAAAGAGAAGGCCATTCTCGATGAATTCGGCGCGTGGATGAAAGTAAACCGAGAGTCTATCATCGATACCCGTCCCTGGAAAGTTTTCGGCGAGGGTCCTATCGCAGAAAGCAATATCAAACTCAATGCACAGGGATTCAATGAAGGCTCATACAGCAAAGCGACCAGCCAGGAGATCCGCTTCACCCAGACCGCCCGCCATATTTATGCCACAGCCCTGGCATGGCCCGAAGACGGCCGTCTGGTGATCAAATCTCTCGCCGCAGGCAATCCTCATCACACACGCCGCATCGGTCGCATCGATTTATTGGGCCACGGCAAGGTTTCCTTCACTCAAACGGCAGAAGGCCTGATCGTAAATCTCCCCGACAAGCCGACAGGCAGTATCGCTCCGGTACTGAGAATCAAAAAATAAGATTTTAAAATCATTTTTACCTCTGTAAAACCGGCCTCATAATACAGCATTAATAACAGACAGAACATCCGCTATCCCCAAGGCAAAAACTCTCCCTGCCCAAAGTATAGCGGATGTTCTTTGGAATAACGTGAATATGATATAAGACATATAAATAGCCGCTTAATATGTCTCTAAACGACTAAATCCCTTATCAAATCCGTAAACTATAAAATTGAAAATGCAAAAGTGAATCTGTAAGGTAATAAAGTGCATCAAAAAACGCTGTTATTTTAAATCTTGAACATAAACAGCACATAGTTTATTACAAATAACAGACTGATAAAAATCCGAAAAAAGCGGACGCCCCAAAAACACAACGGCATTGCCGGATAAAAAAGCAGAGACCATGCCATACTTTTAAATGACACAGTCTCTGCAGTTTTTTATGCTATGATAAATAAAAGCCGAAGGTTTTTATTTCACCATGATCTTACGGGTCTCGATAGAACCGTCGGAATATATAGTCTGGATAATGTTGATACCCTGCTCGGCAACACGGATCTGCTGGCCAGAGAGGTTGAACATACGGACGGCCTTCACAACTTTTTCGCCAGAGATAACCTCATCGATGCCCAAGCCCGGACGCTCCTGAGTCGGTGCAAGCAGACAGATATCGAAGATCATCGTCTTCTGAGTGTTGCTGTATTTAGCGGGATTGGCAGAAGCAAACTTCACATAAACTGCACCGTCACCCAAGACTTCTACAGTCTGGTAGCTCATAAGCTTCATGTAGTTGGTAGCGACAGTGTCGACAACGGTCCAATTTTCGCCATCCACAGAAGTTGAGATCTCAACAGCCTCACGGTACTTACCATCCAGCTTGCCGTCGCCGCTTTCAGCCTGGCCGGTGAAATGCAATGCAGCCACAAACGGAGCCTGGAATGTAACGACAGACCTCAAATAACCGGAAGCCGGGTCATTGGATTTCTGGGTCTGAAGGAATGTAAAGCCATTGGTGGAAGCGCCAGCATCCAAAGCGGTTGCCGGACCATAGCTTGCACCTACCGTGGCAGATGTACCGGTCTTCTGCACCATAATACGCTGACCATAAGAACCGACCTTCCAATCCGTACCGATTTCAACCTCTGTCAAGATGTCAGCAGGCTTATAAGTATAAACCGTATCGATCGGAGTTACACCGTCTTCATCGAAAACGATAGTTGAATCGGCCTTTTCATCAGAGTAATAGTTATATCTTGCCACAAGTTCTACTCCGGGATTCCACTCGTCCTGTTGGAAGTTAAGGTGAGCCAAAGTATCGTTGTAGTAAGTTAAAGCAGTGTTGTCGACAACGAATTCAACGATATCGGAAACCAACTTACCATCAGCATAAGAGAACGCAGTCAGCACCGTAGGACGTAAAATGGTGAGACCCAAAGATTCCACATATTTAGAGGACTTAGAAGGATCATTGGAGCCGGTGATATTGTAATAGGCTTCGCCATCTTCAGGAGCGGTAAGCTTAACTTTGGCAATATTACCTTCGTAAGACACCTCATAGGTCGGAGCTGCCAACTTGGCCTTCACAAGAACAGTATCAACAACGATAGAACTTGCGTTGTAGGCAGGAGCCGTTACGAAGGCCTTGAGAATAGTATGATTTTCAGTAATAACCAACGGCTCAGTATAACGGGGGCTGGCAGTAGTAGGATCGGTATCATCCAAAGTATAGAAAATCTTAGATCCGTTGATGGCTGACTTCAACTCGACGGTAGTCACATTGTTGTCATACTTGTAAGAAATAGCAGGACGACCGGCAGCCAGAACTTTTCCTTTCGTACCGCGCAAATAAGAAATGGTATTGGAAAGAAGCTGAATCAAATTATCGCTGATGATAGGCTCATCCTCTATAACTGCATTTTCAGATGCCAAAGGAAGCAACATATAAGTGTTCTTCGTACCATGAAGATGGATGGCGGCATCGCTGCCGACATAGGCCAAAACTTCATCATCAGCGAAGTCAGAGCCTTCGTTCAAGGTATAACCGAGACATTTGCGACCCTCAACGGCATCGCCATCGTCGAAGATGGTCAACATCTGACCGTCAAGCATACAATCTGCAAAAAGATCATGTTCCACAGCCTCTTCAGTCAAAGTGAAAGCGCTGGTCGGTGCAGGAACTGCGGTGCTACCCTGTCCCCATGCGGCATAAAGATCTACATTGAAGTTCAATACCGGCACACGGTTCAACTCACCGAGAAGGAATTCGGCATAAGTGCTTCCGGCTGCGATACCATTGGAATACACTACCAAATCGAATGTTTCCAAACTATCGGCCATGGACTTCTCTTCAGAAGTATATGTAGCCAAATCGAAAGCCTTTGTATCCTGTTCATTGATAGGAGTATAAGCGTAGAACGGATCGCTTTCCCAATCATATTCCTCGACAGAAGAATCATATACCCAAGCGATAGTAGGAGTTGTTTCGATACTGCCGCCGTCGCCCTTATCAATCTGAATCAAAGAGATGTCAACGCCGCCGACCAAAATCTTGAAAGATACCTCTACGGAGTCTTCGCTGGTAGTTTCAACACGCCAAACCCACGTCTGCAGGCCTGCCTCTCCGGGTGCGACATCACCTTCCGGACCGCTTTCCTTTACAAGATTGGTTGTATTGGCAGTAATACCACGAGCGCTTGTACTGTTGGCACTTTTTGCCATAATCATCACCTGCTGTCCGTTTGCCAGTTTCGGGAGGTTTACTACCATATTGGCTCGAGACATACGAATGCTGGCAGGATCCAACAAATAGTTATTATTGGTACTCAGTCCTGCTGTTCCGAAAACGAGTCCCTCCAGTTCTGCAATCGGCTCGCCGTTGGCCATCAATGTACCGGACATCTTCGTACCATCTTTCCAGCCGGTAGTGTTACCTTCACTATCGGTACGATTTGAAACCCAATTGGCATCAGCTGTCAGGTTAGCTTTGGTCACATCACTATAACCTTTAGTGAAGTCCCAAGTCTTACGGCTCTGCGCCCATGTCATGTCTGCGGCAGACAGTAACATCACAGCGCTTAAAGAAAAAGCATAAATCTTCTTCATGTGTTGTTAATGATTTGAATTAGTTAAATAATTATTGTAGATTGGTGTTTAATAATATCCATATATCAAATAAGAAGCATCTCCTATAAACATAATCCATAAATCCGCTTTTTATCGGTACAAAATTAAATAAATAGGACGAAACTAAAGAAAGAATCCCCCTTTTTTGCAAGTTTTTAACATGTAAAAGTTTCAAAAAAGGGGGATTTTCACTCTATGCGATCCTATTTTTTTATTTAGCAAGCTCTAAACAGCCCATGATAAAGGGTCCTGTCGCCTTGGCATCGTTATCGCGTATCTTTTCGTTGATATAATATTCGAAGCTACCGTCACGATAAGGATTTCCACCCAATCCGCCGACCTGGCAACAACGGGTCAGGGTCAATGTGCCGTCAGAATTTTCGACGAGAAGACTACTTTGCAAGCCGTTATAGGCCGCCTCGGCGATTTTACGATATTTCTTATCGATATAGCCCTTATTGGCAGCCTTGGCATAGGCATACATAAACTGTGTGGTGACCGAGGCTTCCGGGTAATTACCTTCACGTTCCGGACAATCGAGTACCTGATACCAGAGACCATCACGCTGATACTTGGGGAGCACCGCCGCAAGATTGCGGATATATCCTATGATAGTGTCACGCCCTTCAAAATCTTCGGGAAGGAAGTCCAACACATCGACCATAGCCATAAACCACCAGCCGGTGGAGCGCCCCCAGAAATTCGGAGAATGACCTTCGGCATCCGCCCATCGCTGATTGTGGCTTTCATCCCAGGCGTGATGGTACAACCCGGTCTTAGCATCGTAGGTATGGCGATGGCAAGTCAGAATCTGGTGTACTGCCTGCTGCTGCCATTCCGGCTTCTGGAATGTATAACCGTATTCGGCCATAAAAGGAGACGCCATATACAGACCGTCCAACCACATCTGATGCTGATAGACCAACTTGTGCCAGAAACCGCCGTCGTGAGTACGGGGCTGGTTTTTCAGCTGGCGGATAAGCAGATCCATAGCCTTTCGGTATTTCACGTCTTTGGTACGTGCATAAACCTCAAAAAGAGTCTTTCCCGAATTGATGTAGTCGAGATTATAAGCAGACATGTCATATTTATAAATATCGCCATCGGGCATTACCAGCGTATCGGTCCATTGCGCCACATAGTCGAAATATTTGTCTTCGCCGGTCGTACGCCACATCTTCAGCATAGCACAACAGCCTACACCCTGCGCGTAACCGAAAAAGTAACGTTGGCCATGGTCAAGCTGATATGCCTCCGGAAAACGGGTCATTTCACTTTCAGCAAAACGACGGGCCATGACAGCCGGATCTTTAATCGGACGATTTAACTTGGCAGCAGCCGGCAATATGCTCAGGGCAGCCAGTGTTAATGAAAGAAGTTGTGTTTTCATAGATTTTGAAACTAATATCCGATTTGTTTTTGCCGGCAAGGTGGAACATGCCGACAGAAAAAACTCACATCCGACCGGGAAAATCCATCCCGCGGCAAAAACAAATACGATAGATTACGAAATTATTTTTCCTCCTCCTTGAGGTCAAGGGCGAGTTGCAGTTCTTCAAGCTGTGCCGGATCGATAGCCGACGGAGAATCGATCATCATGTCGCGGCCGGCATTGTTCTTCGGGAATGCGATGCAGTCGCGAATGCTGTCGAGCTCGGCAAACATACTGACGACACGGTCCAGGCCGAACGCGAGACCGGCATGAGGAGGCGCTCCGTACTTAAAGGCATTGATGAGACAACCGAACTGAGCCATGGCCTTCTCCGGCGTGAAACCGAGAAGTTCAAACATACGCTCCTGAAGCTTACTGTCGTGGATGCGGACAGATCCACCGCCCAACTCAACGCCATTGATGACGCAGTCGTAGGCCCATGCACGCACTTTGCCCGGATCGGTATCCAACAAGGCGAGATCTTCCGGGTTGGGCATGGTGAACGGATGATGAGTGGCATAATAACGCTGGGTTTCATCATCCCACTCGAACAGCGGGAAGTCGATCACCCACAATGGCACGAAATGCGATTTATCCATCAGGCCCAGACGACTGCCCATTTCCAGACGGAGGGCACAGAGCTGCTTCTGAGTCTTACGCTTTTCGCCGCAAAGAATCAGCATGAGGTCGCCGGGGTTGGCTTCGAAGCGATCAACCCAAGCTGTAATCGTCTCCGGAGCGTAGAATTTGTCGACCGAAGACTTGACGGCACCCGTCTCATCCACTTTGACCCAGACCAACCCTTTGGCGCCCACCTGCGAACGCTTCACAAAGTCGGTCAGCTGATCCAGCTGCTTGCGGGTATAAGAGGCACAGCCCTCGGCGCAGATTCCAGCCACATAAGGAGCATCGTCGAAAACGGAGAATTGACCGGCCGGAATGCTTTCTTTCAGTTCGACGAACTTCATACCGAAACGGAGATCGGGCTTATCGGATCCGTAGTATTTCATGGCATCTTCCCAAGTCATACGCATGAAAGGTTCGCTGTATTCCACCCCCTTGAGAGTCTTGAAAAGATGCTTGATCAGTCCTTCAAACATCTGAAGAACGTCCTCCTGCTCGACGAACGACATTTCACAATCTATCTGGGTAAACTCAGGCTGTCGATCTGCACGCAGATCCTCGTCACGGAAGCATTTCACAATCTGGAAATAACGGTCGAAACCGGCCACCATCAGCAATTGCTTGAATTGTTGCGGGCTCTGGGGAAGCGCATAGAACTGCCCCGGGTTCATGCGGGACGGGACGACAAAATCGCGGGCGCCCTCAGGAGTGGATTTGATAAGAAAAGGTGTCTCGACCTCCAGAAAATCCTGTGCGTCCAGATAACGGCGAACCTCGAAGACCAGTTTATGACGCAGTTCCAGATTACCACGCACACAGGGGCGGCGCAGATCCAAATAACGGTACTGCATGCGGAGATCGTCACCGCCATCGGTCTTGTCTTCAATGGTAAACGGCGGAACGGCCGACTGATTCAACACCGTCAAACGGCTCACGATGATTTCGATCTCGCCTGTCGGTATGTTTTTATTCTTACTTTCACGCTCCGAAACAGCACCTTCAATCTGAATCACATATTCACGCCCCAAATGATTGGCGGCCTCACAAAGATCGGCGTCAATTTCCTGATTGAATACCAATTGAGTAATACCATAACGGTCGCGCAAATCGACGAAAGTCATACCACCCATCTTGCGGGTGCGCTGTACCCATCCGGCCAAGGTTACAACCTCACCGACATTGGAAAGGCGAAGTTCGCCACAGTTTTTTGTTCTGAACATGATTATATATTAATAATGTAATAAAATAAGCATCGGATGAAACCCTCTTCCCCGACGGAAAACATCGGAAAAGGCAGCGCAAAAATAACTTTTTTTTATCATCGGTGCATCTTTACAACCTCAAAAAGTCTCTAAACATGTAATTTTCTGAACAATTCACCATGTTTCATGTAATATTTGCTATATTTGTCGACCCATTTATTATCTTTATATGGAGCAAACTTTACATGGTTATTTAACCAATACACTCCGAAATCATTGGGATCTGCCGGCTTTCACCGATTTGCATGGGGATACATTCCGCTACAGCGATGTAGCCCGACAAATGGCAAGATTCCATCTTCTCTATCGCCGCGCAGGCCTCCTCCCCGGCGACAAAATAGCCATCTGCGGAAAAAACAGCAGCCGCTGGGCCATGGCCTTCCTTTCCATTCTTACGTATGGAGGCGTCGCCGTACCGTTGTTGCATGAATTCACTCCCGACAGCATCCTTCAGCTCGTCTGCCATTCCGGCAGCCGCCTGTTATTCATCACCCGCTCGCTTTGGGAACAACTGGACGCCAGTAGGATGGAATCCCTTGAAGGGGTCATACTTCTTGACGACTTTTCGCTGGCACACACCACGCAAGCACGCCTTCGGGAAGGATATGAAGAGCTCGATACCCTGTTTGCGGAAACCTATCCTGAGGAATACGGCCGAGAACATATCTCGGTCTATCCTTACCACCGCGAGGAACTCGTACTAATCAACTATACAAGCGGCACAACAGCGGCCTCCAAAGGTGTTATGCTGCCGGAACGGTCGCTGTGGTCCAATATGGCCTTTGCTCAAGAGGTGTTGCCGATGCTCTCCTGCGGGCAAAACGTCATTTCTATGTTGCCGATGGCGCACATGTACGGCATGGCTTTCGAACTGCTGTATGAATTCGTCTCCGGTATACACGTGCATTTTCTTACCCGACCGCTGAGCCCACAGGTCATCCTGCAGGCAATGAAAGAGGTCAAACCGGCACTCATCATCGCCGTACCGCTCATCATCGAGAAAATCGTCCGAAAAGGAATCTTCCCGGTCATCAGTACAAAGCGGATGCGTATTCTCCGCCGCCTGCCCGGAATCAGGGGAATCATCAACCAGAAGATCCGCCGCAAACTTTTCGAAACCTTGGGCGGCAATTTTTACGAACTCATCGTCGGCGGAGCCGCTTTCAGTCATGAGGTAGAACAATTGCTGCACGAAATCAACTTCCCATTCACCGTCGGATACGGCATGACCGAATGTGCTCCGATCATCGGTTACAGAGACTGGCATACATTCATACCGGAATCCTGCGGTCAGCCTGCCCCCCGCATGGAAGTCAGAATCGCCAGCCCCGACCCGCACAAGATTCCCGGTGAAATCCTGACCCGTGGAGACAATGTGATGCTCGGATATTATAAAAACGAAGAGGCCACACGCAATGCTCTGGACGAAGAGGGCTGGCTGCATACGGGAGACATGGGCATCATGGATGCCGACAACAATATCTTTATCAAAGGGCGCTGCAAGAACATGCTCCTTGGCCCCTCCGGACAGAATATCTATCCGGAAGAGATAGAAGACGCCGTCAGCAATCTTCCTTACGTCACAGAGACTGTTGTCGTCCAACGCAACACCAAGTTGATCGCTTTAATTTATCCGGACTATACGACAGCGGCCAAAGAAGGATTCCCGACAGACGAAGCGCTATTGGCCCACATTGAGAAACATCGCAAAACACTGAATGCATCACTTCCCTCCTACGCACAGCTTAGCGGTTTTGAACTTGTAAAACAAGAATTTGAGAAGACACCGAAGAAAAGCATCAAACGGTTCCTCTACACATAAAAGACAGAAGCAAAAAGACAAAGAAAACAGGCCGGAAACTTACCGATAGAAGTATCGGTGACAGTTTCCGGCCTGCTTTTTAATAGGACTTTACAACAAACGGTCAGAGTACCTGCTCAACAGGCAACACAAATGCCCTCAATCCAAGCATCGGCTTCTCCTTGTCCAATTTGGCAAGGCGCTCCAGAAGTGGAGCTACCTTTTCATCCTCACAAATCGTCAGAACAGAAGAGTTCAGCCCTGGCCAAGCATGACTGCCCAAGTGCGGTTCTCCCGTTTTCGAACCTCGGCCCTGCGTCTGCTCCCAAGCAGTGTATCCGCGCACGAGACTCTGCCCCAGAATGTCGACGACTTTCTCGGCATGGGCCTGGTCAAATGATATAAATACAGCTTTCATTGTCTTTTATGTTTTTTTATTTGTCAACGGACAGCCGTTATGAATAACAAAATCCGGTCCCGGATTCCATAACCGGCCACACAGCCCAAAGCCGCCCCATTGAAATATTTTCAAATATCGTAACAGATGATATATATAAACTACCTCCTTTGCCTCCAGGAGACATCGGCGGCAGTTTATATAATCCGTTTATTTTTCAACGTTTCTTTTTACGTAGGAAACGACGGCGGCTCTTCTGCCAGGAACGATCGATATCCAATTTACGCGCCCATTTTACTCGGGCTGCATTGATCGCAAAGCCTTGGAAGATACAATAGACCGAAGGGACGACAAGCAAAGTCATGACAGTCGCAATGGTCAAACCGCCGATGATAGCGATACCCATCGGACGCCACATTTCGGAGCCCTGACCGGTACCGATAGCCATCGGAAGCATACCGAGAATCGTGGTAAGGGTAGTCATCAGCACAGGACGCAAACGGCTCTTACCGGCATTCACAACTGCCTGGATAACGCTTTCTCCACGTTCACGGAGCAAATGAATGTAGTCGATCAGCACGATACCGTTCTTCACCACGATACCGATCAGCATGATACCGCCGAGGAGCGACATAATGTTGAGATCAACACCGGTCCACCAAAGGGCAATAATGATACCTGTAAAGGTAAACGGAATGGAAATCAACATAATGATGGTCGGGTCAGACCAAGATTCGAACTGTGCGGCCATCACAATATAAACAAGGATCACAATCAGGACAGCCAAAACAGCCAAATCGCGGAATGAATCCTGCTGATCTTCATAAGAACCGGATATGTCGATTGTGACATCACCGCTAAGGAGACCTTCGTCACGCATGTCATCGACAATATCAAGACCATTGCGCACAACAGCGCCCAAGTCAGACTCTGCCGGATTGATTACACAGGATACGGTATTGATACGCTGGCGATCCTTACGTTCGATAGTCGGAGGGGCGAAACGTTCCACCACTTCACCGACATCCTTGACACGTACCCGGCTACCGTTACTACCGTAAAGCAAGATATTCTCGATAGCATCGATACTTTCACGGAATTCGGGAGCATAACGCACGACGATCTTGTATTCCTCACCGTCTTCACGATAGTATGAAGCCGTAGAACCATTGATACGGTTGCGGAGATAAGCACCGGCAGTCGAAAGGTTCATGCCATACTTGGCCAGCTTGACACGATCAAAGTCTACCTGTACCTCCGGCTGATAGTCGGGACGACTGATACGGACTTCGGCCACACCTTTGACGCCCAACATACGTTGCTTCAAGATATTGGCGATCGAGTCAGTCTGCTCCATATCGTATCCATAGACTTCAAAGTCTGCCGTTGTCTGTCCGCCCATACCGCTTTGACCGCCTTCCGTTACCTGGGCCTTGACAAGTTCTGGATAACGGGCAAGGTCGGCACGCATTTCGTTGGCCACCTCATACATGGACTTCTTGACAATACGGTCGTTCACGTTATAAAGTGAAATATTATAACTGATAATGTGGGTACCGTTGTTTCTCATAGAAGCAAACGTATTGTCCGTATCGGCCTGACCGGTCGTATAGTTGCAGGCACGGATGATCTTAACATCCGGCGTGCCGTAACGGACCATCCAGATATCGGACAACTCAGCCGCAATTTTATTGGAATGACTCTGGCGGGTACCGATCGGCAACTCCAGATTGACAGAGATTCGACCGTTATCACTGCTCGGGAAGAAGCCGGTACCGATCCATCCTTTCACCGCAGGAATCAAACTGACCACGAAAAAGACTATAATAATCAGACAAACCTTCCAGCGGTTGCGGACAGCCTTGTTGATCAACTTGGCATAAACGACATCCAGACGGTCAAGCAAATTATGAACGACATAGTGGTTATACCAGCGGCTGAACCAGCTTTCACGACGCTTTAACTGGAGCATCTGGGAGCAGAGCATCGGTGTAAAGGAAAGGGCAGATACCGTAGAAACGGTCATGATGATACACATCATCCAGCCAAGCTCGCGGAACAAAACTCCAGACATACCGGATACCATGGTGAGCGGGAAGAATACGGCGATCATGGTAAGCGTAGAGGCGATAACGGAAATGGCCACCTCGTTGGTACCATGAACAGCCGCCTGCTTCGGATCCGAACCGCGTTCAATATGAGTCGTTACGTTTTCGAGCACCACAATCGCATCGTCGACGACGTTACCGATAGCGATACTCAAACATGACAATGAGATCATATTCAACGAAGAGTCGGTGATGAGCAAATAGATAAATGAGGCCACCAATGACAACGGAATGGTGATGACAATAACGACGACAGCACGCCAGCGACCCAAGAAAAGGAATACTACCACGGCGACAAAGAGCATGGCGTAAAGGATCGTCTCTTCCAAAGAGGAGATAGTAGCCTTGATATTGTCTGAAGTATTGACAACGACACCGAGGGTAACGTCAGTGGGCAGATTCTTCTGCAATTTGGGCACCATGGCCATCACCTTATCGGAAATCTCGACAGAGTTGGCACCGCTCTGCTTCTGCACAACGATGATTGCCCCCTGCTCACCGGAATATCCGGCTACCACATTCGGGTTGGTAGTATAGGTATGAGTTTCCTGGGCACGTTCCTGTACAGTGTCCACAACCCGGGCCACGTCACGCAAATAGATAGTACGGTTATTAGCCGTAGAAACGACGATATTCTCGATTTCCTTAGGATCATCGAATTCGCCTTCCACACGGAGAGAATAGGTATTGTTACCGATATCGAAATTACCGCCGGGCACGTTTTTATTTTCAGCGCTGATCAAAGCTGAGATACTTTCAACGGTCAGACCGTAAGCCTCCAGCTTATTAGGATCGCAGTAGATATAAACCTCTCGCTCGGGGGCTCCGGAAATAGACACGGAACCGACACCCGGAACACGCGCGATGGGATTCACGACCTGATCATCCAATATCTTGTAAAGAGCAGACTGACTCTCTTTAGCCTGAGCCGAAAGAATCAGGATCGGAATCATATCGCTCGAGAATTTGAAGATGATCGGCGTACCAGCCTCATCCGGCAGCGAACTGGAAACCATGTCCAGCTTGTCGCGCACGTCGTTGGTAAGATCGTCGATATCGTAACCATATTCAAATTCCAAGGTAATGAGCGCATAGTTTTCCTGAGATTTGGATGTGATATGCTTCAGATAGTTCACGGAGTTCAGCGTATTCTCCAACGGGCGAGTAATATTATTTTCAATATCGCTTGCACTGGCACCCGGGTAGGTCTCCATGATCATGATGGTATTGGTCTCGATATCCGGATACAAATCGATAGGCAATTTGGATAGCGAGAACAAACCGAAGATCGCAATGGCGACAAAGACCAAGGTCGTCATAATCGGTCTTTTGACCGAATTGGCATATATACTCATGTTTATCTTATATATATGGTTTAAAATTTTAAAATCGGGGTAGGAAAGAGCGGTGCCGGGATCCCGAACAAGGAGGATCTCCGTTCAAAACAACAAGAGGGCAACCGCTTTCTCCGGCCGGCACATGAAATCTTATTTCACGATAGAAACCTCCCTGCCGGAAGCCAGTTTATTCTGACCGGCAACGACCACAGTTGCTCCGTTGTCCACGCCGGAGATAACTTCATACTCATTGCCCATACGGCGACCCAATTCAACCTTGTTGTAGGAAACCGTATTGTCTGCGTTGACAACCCACACATAGCGATCGCCGGAACCTACCTGTTTCACAACGGCCAAATCGGGAACTACGACACGATTTTCTGCACCGAAATTCAAGGTCACACGAGCGAACATGCCCGGACGGACACGCAGATTCTCATTCTTCACCTGAACCTCGACCGGGAAAGTACGGGTAGCAGGATCCAGAGTGGGATAAACCAAAGAAACATTGCCCTGGAAGGTCTCTCCCGGAAGGGCATCGAGCACAATGCCGTCAACAGGCATACCTTTCCTGACATATTTGTAATACTGCTCGTTGACATTGATAAGGATCTTGACAGGAGCGATCTGCTCGACTACCAGAACCGGTTTACCGGTGCTGTAAAGGTCTCCCTTGTCATAGTTACGAACTGTAACGATACCGTTGATAGGGCTCTTCAAAGTCGTATTCTCGACCAGATTGTCGTAAGAGGCCTGCAAAACATCGAGAGACATTTTCTTGGCATCCCATTCCGATTTAGAGGCACCGCCCACCTTATAAAGTTCATCGACACGGGCAAACTCGGTCTTCTGGTTTTCTAATTGGGCCTGCAACTGGGTCAAAGAGTTGTTGTCCATCACGACAAGCACCTGGCCTTTGCTGACACGATCGCCGACTTCCGCACGAATATCGGAAATACGCACTGGCGACTGCGGGGCAATCTCATTCTTGACATCGGCCTCGACATTGGCAGTAAATTCAGAAAGCTGATCGACCTGACGGGCTGTCACCTGAGTCACCTTGACCTTTGGCACATTAGCTACCTCGGTTTCGACGGAAGCGTTTTCTACAGAAGTGGCCGTTTCATTGTTGCCATCTGAAGAACAAGCGGCAAGCAAGAGCAATGCCATCGGAATGTACAGAAAATTCTTTTTCATTAGGATATCTTGTATATTTAATTGTTTTCACTGATGATTATTTGTCAGTCACAAGCTTGCCGAGCGTAGCCTCCAATGTGGTACGGGCCGACAAGAAGTTGTAAATGGACTGGACATACTGCAGACGAGCCGACAGAAGCGAAGATTCGGAAGAGGTCATCTCCAGCATAGTACCTGAGCCGATGTCATAACGTTTCTGGCTGATGGTATAAGCCTTTTCGGCCTGGAAGACATTTTCCTTATTGGAAACAACCTGCTCTGCAGAGGTCTCGATATTGTTAAGCGAGTTGGTGACAGCCAGTTCCAGCTGACGGACCAGATCCTCGCGGCGGGTTTCCATATTCTCGATGTTCAATTTATTCTGACGGGTCTTCATATATTTGGAACCGCCGTCGAAAATCGTCCAGCTGAGAGATAAGGCGAGTGTGGTGTTGCCGAAATAATCAGCGTCGAAAGGATTGAATTCCTTGGCAAAGGCCTGATAACCGGCAGTAAGAGAAAGCGCCAAGGTCGGAGCGTAGCCTAAGCGGTTGATTTTCTCGGCGATCTTCAACTGGCGGGTCTGAATGTCCAATTGGCGGAGACTGCTGTTGTCAGCCAAAGAAGTATCGGCTTTCAATGTCAGAAGGTCGGCAAAGAGTTCGCTTTCAAAATCGTTCAATTTTCCGACGAAAGTCATCGGTTCGTTGACATCGACGCCCATGAGCACCTTCAACTGCATCTCGGCCAGCTTGATGGCATTCTCGCTATTCAGCAACTGCGGCTTGATAGAGGCGACCTGCACATCGGCCACGAGTTTGTCATACTGGGAGACGGTCCCCTGCTCATATTTGGCAGTTACGGTCTCGGCATTCAGCTGAGCAGTCTTATAGTTGGCCAAAAGCGCATCATAAGAATCGCGTGCCAGCAAGAGGCTGTAATAAGCATTCTTCACCTGACTGATGGCCTCTACTTTAGAAGAACGGGCCGATTCGAGGGCAAGCTCCACATCCTGTTCATTGAGAGCGATCGTCTTCCAAAGTTGCGGAGCCACAAGCGGCAGGGAAACCGATCCGGAAAGCGCATAGGTGTACTGCTGGCCCATGGTCACCGGTTCGGGTGAAAACGACAGTTTCATCTTCTGCTGAACAATGGCGTCGCTCGCAGTACCGGTTGCCGTCACGGTCGGGAACAGCCCGGTGATGGTTTCCTTCTTCGCATACTTCTTGATTTCAATTTCCCGGTTGGCGACCTTGATGGAAGGATTGTCGCTAAGGGCAATCTCCAAAATCTGATCAAGATTCAAGTTTACGCTATCCTGTGCAAATGCAGGAGCAAAGGCCCCGGACAGACACAAACCCCATCCCACAACCAAATTTTTCAATTCGATTCGTCTCATTTTTTATTAATAATATGATTATAATATAAGATACATTTCCGAAAAACACCTGCAAAGGTAAAAAAAATCTCTATTTTCAACAAATTAAAATCTCTATAACCGATAAGTTTGTCAACAAAAAAGTCGCCCAAAACAAAAATTAATTTTTAATAACAAAACAGAGATTACAAACAGGCGGGAATAAGATATGAACAGACCGGACTGAAAAAGCATGAACCGCAAACATGGTCAGAGGTCCCTAAAAAAATGAAAAGATCGCCGCCTACCACCTTACTGCCGGTACCGGGCATGCCTCGACCGGCGCATACACACTGGACAATGGTCCGCACACTGCAAGAGCCCCCTTCCACAGACTTACTGCCGCTTCCGGTAACGCAGGAAACGGCAGCCAATCCATAAGAACCACCTGCGGCGACCGGGCGGCAACCGCATTCAGGCATGACAAGACCTCCGGCAATGCGCCGGACACTCCCGCTCCTGTTTTCTTAAGAAAAAGTATAACGGGAAACATCTCCCCCGCTTCAGTGACAAAGATACGCCATTCGGTGAAGAAAAAAGAGCCGCTACTTGCAAAATTCCGGCAAACGGAATATCTTCGCTCCATGCTACAAAACAGAAAAAATATTCTTTTGATTCGATTAAGGCAATCACGCTATATCTTAGTGTGGCTGGGAACGTTCTTCCTGTTTATTATCCTCGGCCTACGGCACAGCGATATCGAAGAATCGGTCTTCAATAGCACACTCTCCATCCTGCCATTGATCTCATTCTGCGCTATCATCCAATACATTCTCATCCCGTACTTTCTGAACAGACATAAAATGTGGCTGTTCTATTTATTGAGTTTTGTCTTTTTTATCATCATCAATTTCGGGGCCGCACATTTGGACGAATATACCCTATTACACTTTTATTATGACAAATATCTGGAAATTAAGGAAATTCATCGTGGCGCAGATATTTCACTCAAGACATTCTTCTATATCAAATACACTTTCCTGCTTACCTCAACATTCGCGGTAACCGCCATCAACTATTTCCTGAACGAGCGCTCTGCCTTAGATGCCCAAATGAAAGAAACCGCACTCCAGCAGGAAATCAAATACCTGAAAGCACAGGTCAACCCGCATTTTCTTTTCAATGCACTCAACTGTATATATAGTCTGGCCTATACGAAAGACGACAAAACGCCCGACAGCATCCTCCGCCTATCGGAGATGATGCGCTACGTCCTCGACAACTGCCAATGCGACTGGGTAACTCTCAGTAAAGAGATTCATTATATTGAAAACTACATCAGTTTTCAATATATACGGATGGAACATGTTCCATCCGTGGATTTCAATCAGCAGATCGAAAACAGCAATTACCCCATACCGCCCATGATTTTGCAACCGTTGATAGAAAACTGCTTCAAACACAGCGGCATTGAACACAATCCACAAGGATATATCCGTATCGACATACAGCAAAAGGGAGAACAACTGACTATCATCACAGAAAATTCAAAACCCGCCATTCCCTATCGGCATATCAAGGACAAAGAGCGGACCGGGATCGGGATCAATAACATACGGCAACGCCTCGATCTGCAATTCTGGAACCACTACACGCTTCAGATCTCCGACGAGGAAACCGTATATCGGGTAAAACTGACTCTAAACTCAAAAAATCAGTAATTTAATCATTTGAAACAAATT
Organism: uncultured Prevotellaceae bacterium; assembly: GCA_964567855.1. Taxonomy (GTDB): domain Bacteria; phylum Bacteroidota; class Bacteroidia; order Bacteroidales; family UBA3663; genus Liminaster. The sequence continues at coordinate 22,758 of CAZMOE010000007.1, read as the reverse complement.
ATGAAATATAATGTTCTGATTGTCGACGACGAATTTCTGGCCCGGAAACTGCTGGCCGGATATATTGAAAAGATAGAAGCGGTGCAAATCGTGGGCAGTTGTGCCAACGCCTTCGAAGCATTTGCCAAGATGAAGGAAACGCGGGTCGACATCCTGCTCCTGGATATCCATATGCCGGAACTGAGCGGCATGGAGTTCGCCAAAACCTGTTCCGATATTCCTGCCATTATTTTCACCACCGCCTATTCCGAATATGCCATAGACAGTTACGAACTGAACGCCACCGATTACCTGCTTAAACCCATCGCCCTGCCCCGCTTCATGCAGGCCATGGAAAAAGCAATAGAACGGGTGCGACAGTACCGTGGCGGTATTGTCGCTGAAGAAAAAAAATCCGACGCTACAGCCACCGACGAAAAAAGCGTCACGCCGGCGCCGAATGATTTCATAGTCGTCAAGGCCGACTACAAACTCTATAAAATCAATTACGAAGATCTGCTCTATATCGAAGGACAGCACGAATATGTTTCGTTCTACACAACGGGCAAGCGCATCACAGCGCTGTATTCCCTAAAGTCGTTGGAAGAGGTGCTGCCGGCCGACCGGTTCATCCGTGTGCATAAAAGCTATATCGTCTCGCTCAAAAATATTCTTGAGATAGAACCTATGAACTTGAACGTCGCAGGGCGGAAAATTCCTATCGGAGGAAGTTACAAGGAGAACCTAATTTCCCGCCTGCAAATCAAATAGCGGCAAGAAGATCGGCCAATTGTTGACGCCAGTCGTTTCGCACGGCCGGGGTGAACGTCCTGATGCCGAAGCGTTCGGCAACACGGCAGTTGGCAGCGGCATCGTCAACAAAAAGGGTCTCTTCAGGCAAATAGCCGGACTCTGCCAGAAGGCGTTCAAAGATGACCGGATCCGGTTTGACAACATGCATCTCGCATGAAAGCCAGATGTATTCAAAAAGCTGCTCCGGCGGAAAACCGACCTCGACAAACATAGGGCGACAATGATTCCAATGGACAACGTTGGTATTGCTGAGAGCGCTGACGTGATACCCTTGCGACGCCAACTGATGAATCATCTCCAGTTTATAGGCCGGGATACCGTCGGCCATTTCTTTCCAGGCATCGAGAATCTGCGCATCCGTGGGTAAAGCCGTTTCCGTAGTATCGATGGCCTCCCGCACAATATTGCAAAAACCTTCAGGGGTATTCATTCCCCGCTCCATCTCATCGAGAATGCCTTTCTGATGGGTCAGATTCAGCAACTCGTCGATGGCATGAAAACCAAGGGCATGAAAAGCCGCTTTGCAGCGCTCGGGAGCCAGATCCAGAAGGACGCCACCGAAATCGAATATAATGTTTTTAATAGGTGTCATATCGTTTCATAATTCCGCGTCACGGAGACGTTCGGTATTTTCAGCAACAATCAGATGGTCGATACAATCCTGAATCTGTCCATCCATAAAGGCGGCAAGATTGTAAATGGTGTAATTGATACGATGATCCGTGATACGTCCCTGAGGAAAATTATAGGTACGGATCTTGGCGGAACGATCGCCGGTAGAGACCAAAGTCTTGCGTCTAGAAGCTATATCATCGACATATTTCTGGTGCTCGCGATCATAGATATAAGAGCGGAGACGGCTGAGAGCGCGCTCCTTGTTCTTGGGCTGGTCGCGGGTTTCCGTACATTCTATAAGAATTTCATCGGTAACTCCGGTATTCGGATTTTTCCACAGATAACGTAACCGGACACCGGATTCCACCTTATTCACGTTCTGACCGCCGGCACCGCTGCTTCGGAAAGTATCCCATTTGATTTCACCCTCGTTGATATGCACTTCAAATTCATCGGCTTCCGGCAAAACAGCTACCGTAGCGGCCGAAGTATGAACCCGGCCCTGGGTTTCGGTTACCGGCACACGTTGAACGCGATGCACGCCGGATTCATATTTCAGGGTTCCGTAGACGCTGTCGCCCGTAACCATGCAGATGATTTCCTTAAAACCTCCGACCGCTCCCTCCGTACAGCTCTGAACAGACAATTGCCATCCTTTCAAATCACAATAGCGCTGATACATACGGAACAAATCGCCGGCAAAAAGAGCAGCCTCGTCGCCACCGGTACCACCGCGTATTTCCAGAACGGCATTACGGCAATCCTCCGGATCCTTGGGAACCAGCAGAAACTTGATGCGGTCTTCCAGTTCCGGCAGACGTTTCTCGCATTCGGTCAACTCTTCGTGGGCCATCTCGCGCATTTCGACATCTTCTTCCTGCAAAAGCAGGCGAGCCTCGTCCATACGGACCAATACCGTGACATACTCGTCCCGTGTCTTCAGAATGTCTTCCAGTTCCTTATATTCGCGTGTCAACTTGACATAACGTTGTTGATCCGCAATCACATTCGGATCGGTCACCAACAAACTGACCTCTTCGAAACGCGAAGCCAAACCGTCTAATTTATCCAAAAGAGTGTTTCCTTCCATTTATTCAGTCAATATCAGAATCCGTTTTATACTTAAACATCAAAGTCCGGCCGGCAAATACAATCTTGTCCTTACCCGGCGCGGAACCGAAATAATTTCAGAGGGAAAAGCAGGCCGTTCACAGCATCGGGTGGAAAGAATCGCCCCTGCAAGAGGCGATATCACTCCCCCATATAGAACCTGTTAACGGTAATTTTTCTCTTTCAGGACAAAAAATGAAACAAGCGGCATCATACAGGTACCTTCTCCCCGAAAAAGAAACATCCGGCCGTCAATAAACGGCCGGAGAATTCAATATTCAAAAGTTCCGAACTCAGAAATAAGAGTTACGTGGGCATGATCATCCGCCTCAACGCGACCGATCACCTGCGCATCGATACCGAAAGACCGACTGATGGCAATAACCTCTTCCGCATGCTCCGGCGCGAGATATACCTCAAGACGATGTCCCATATTGAAAACCTTATACATCTCTGACCAGTCTGTTCCACTCTGTTCATGAATAACACGGAAAAGCGGCGGCAACGGGAAAAGATTGTCCTTGACCACATGAAGATTGTCGATGAAATGCAATACCTTCGTCTGCGCTCCACCGGAACAATGCACCATCCCGTGCACCTCCGGACGCAGAGCATCCAGAATCTTTTTGACCACCGGAGCATAGGTACGCGTTGGAGAAAGCACCAGCTTGCCGGCATCCAACGGCGAACCCTCCACCGGATCCGTCAATTTCAGCCCGCCGCTGTAAACCAGATCCGAGGGAACGGCATGATCATAGCTCTCTGGATATTTCTCCGCCAAATATTTGGCAAAAACATCATGACGGGCACTTGTCAGCCCATTGCTGCCCATGCCGCCGTTATATTCTTTCTCGTAGGTGGCCTGTCCATAAGAAGCCAGACCGACAATAACATCCCCCGGGCGAATGTTGGCATTATCGATAACATCGCTGCGTTTCATACGGCAAGTGACGGTACTATCCACCACAATGGTGCGCGCCAGATCTCCGATATCGGCCGTCTCGCCTCCCGTGCCGTAGACTCCGATTCCCATTTCGCGGAGTTCTGCCATCAGTTCATCGTTCCCGTTGATAATGGCGGAAATAACCTCTCCCGGAATAAGCATTTTATTCCGTCCGATGGTAGAGGAAACCAGAATATTGTCGACAGCTCCGACACAAATCAAATCGTCGATATTCATGATGAGCGAATCCTGCGCAATCCCTTTCCAGACAGAGAGATCACCCGTCTCACGCCAATACATGTAAGCAAGACTGGTTTTCGTACCGGCACCATCGGCATGCATGATATTACAATATTCCGGATCTCCACCGAGAATATCGGGAATAATTTTACAAAATGCCTTGGGATAAAGACCTTTGTCTATATTTTTGATCGCATTATGCACATCTTCTTTGGAAGCGCTAACACCGCGCAACATATATCGCTGATCGGACATCTTCTATGTATTTTAAAATTATATGAATTTATAGTGGAAAACCTTACGTTCTTTCATAGAATTATTATCAATGAATGACTTTGGCGTAAGTTTGCCAAAGTCATCGATTCATATCTTAACGCTTACGTGCCTGACGTTCGCGCTGCTTGTTCAGTTCTTCCATCTGCTTGCGCTGGGCCTCCTGCAAACGCGCCATCCAGCCGCTTTTCTTCGCCCGCTTCGGATTTTTCAGATTGGCCTTCATTTGTTCCAGCAACTTATTTTCATTCAGCGTCGCCCGAATGACATAAGTCTGGATAATGCCGAGCAGTGTCGACAGGAAATAATAAAGGGAAAGGCCGGAAGCATAATTATTAAGAATAGCAAAGAACATGAGCGGCATACCGTACATCATGAGCTTCATACCCGGCATGGTCTGCTGACCGGGATTCTGCGCCATGGTGATTCTCGTGTATATGATGTTCGTAGCGGTCATCAGAAGACAGAAAAGACTGATATGATTGCCGAAAATCCAACTGATGATCGGGATATTCGTACTCCATGAATAGATAGAATCATAGGTCGAAAGATCATCCGCCCACAAGAAACTCTGTCCGCGCAATTCAATAGAGGTCGGGAAGAAATAGAACAGCGCCAGAAGTACCGGCCATTGCAACAACATCGGCAGACATCCTCCCATCGGGCTGACTCCAACCTTACCATAGAACGCCATCAACGCCTGCTGCTTTGCCATAGCATCTTCCGGATTCTTATATTTCTCATTAATGGCCACCACTTCGGGTAACTTGTTCACAATACGCATCTTCGCGGAAGAAAGATACGACTTATAGGTGAACGGCAGAGTAATCAGTTTGATAAAAATCGTCAACAACAGGATGATAACTCCATAATTTCCGATAAAACGACTGAGAAGATTGAATACGGGGATCACGATGAAACGATTGACCCATCCAAAAATGCCCCATCCCAACGGAACCAGTTTCTGGAGCTGCAATTCTTCCTCATTAAGCTGGAGAAGCGAAGCTACCTGCTCGTCAATATCAGCTAATAAAGGATAGGAATTGGGACCGAGATAGAATGCCATAGGTATGACCTGCTCCGCAGACGACGGATTCACATCAAACTCAAGTTCGGCCTTGTAATGTTTGATATAATTCGGCTCCTGCTCCTCTTTAAGGACATTACTGGAAAGTTCTCCGGCAGTAAAAAGATTCTTGGAAATCAATACGGCAGAGAAGAACTGGTTTTTAAATGCCACCCAGGTCAATGCGCCGCTGACGCGTTCACTGTCGGAAGAGCTGTTGCTCAAATCATCGGCGTCATCATCGGCATACTTATAGAAAAGACTGCTATAACGCTCCTCGAAAGTACGTCCCTTTTCCTGTTGGAGAAGATTCTGATTCCATGTAAGGGTCAATGACGGCAAAGTGGGAGAAATAATATCGTCAAGTCCCTTATGACGGATGCTGAAATCCAACACATAACTTCCGGAAGGCAGTGTATAACAAAAATCGATATAACTTTCGGCATTGGCAGCAAGACGCATTACGATACTGCTGTCCGAAACCTGCAAAGGAGTAAAATAAAGATCGGAAGTGCTGATATATTTTCCTCCGATGGAAAGCATCGTAAAATAGAATTGATTATTCTCTTTAGAAAACAATTCAATCTGGGCGCCGGTATAGTCCGTGTAGTCATGCAGGCGTGCATATTCAAGCATGCCGCCCTTTGTGTTTATACCGGCAGAAATAAACTCATTGTGTAAAACAAATGTCTGTTCTTCTCCCTGAGCGGCATGAGCAAGATTACCATATTTCTGAACCAGGCGAATCTCGCGAATAGAGTCGGCAACGACCTGTGAAATACTATCAGTCCCTTCACTCTGTCCTGCTGCAGCCAGCATCTGCTGGGCCGCAGCCTCTATGGCTGCCTCACGCTGCACCCGCGCAACAGAATCCTGATAACGACGCTGTGCTTCAATCTGCTCCGGCGACGGCTGGTTAAACCATACCATTGCCGCAAAAATCAGCACCATCAAAATGCTGCCTATAAGTGTATTCTTATTCATCAAATTATTAATTACGAATTAAAAAACATACCTTTCCTTCTACAATTTTCTCACGCCTGCTCTTTCTCATGGCGATAACTGATGGCAGCGCGGATGAAACTCAAAAACAGCGGATGTGGATGAAGAACGGTGCTGGAATATTCCGGATGATATTGCGTACCGATATACCAGCGCTTGCCGGAAAGTTCAACCACTTCCACCAAATGAGAATCTGGATTCTCGCCGACACATTGCATACCAGCAGACTCGTAAGCCTCACGAAAATCGCTGTTAAACTCGAAACGATGACGATGACGCTCTACAATATCAGACTTACCATACGCCTCGGCGACCTTACTGCCCTCTGTGAGATGACAAGCATAACCGCCTAAACGCATCGTACCTCCATAGTTGGTAATACTCTTCTGCTCATCCATCAAATCGATAACATTGTAAGGGGTTTTCGTATCCATTTCGGTAGAATTGGCACCAGCGTACCCCAGGACATTCCGGGCGAATTCGATAACCATGCACTGCATACCAAGACAAATACCGAAAGTAGGTAAATCATGCTCGCGGCAATACTTCAATGCCACAAATTTGCCTTCAATACCACGATTGCCGAAACCTGGACATACGACAACACCGTCCAGCCCGGATAATTTTTCAGCGACATTATTATCGTCAAGATCTTCTGAAGAGATAAAAACCTTCTTCAATTTATGATGGTTGTGCGTGGCCGCCTGGTAAAGGGCCTCGTTAATCGACTTATAGGAATCTTCCAATTCCACATACTTTCCAACGATACCGACGCGCACCTCTGCCGTAGCAGCATGTATCATATCGATAAAATTCTGCCATGCGGCAAGATCTGCCTTCGGTCGGTCTTCGATACCGACCTTAGAAAGAACGCATTCCGCCAGACCTTGCTCATCCATCTTGATCGGCACTTCAAAAACAGTAGGAACATCGATGCTTTGGAAGCAAGCGTCGGGAGTGACGTTACAAAACAGTGCCACTTTACGGCGAACGCTGGCGGTCAGTTCATATTCGGTACGCATTACAAGGACATCCGGCTGGATTCCCTCACGTTGCAGTTCCTTGACGGAGTGTTGCGTAGGTTTGGTTTTAAGTTCCTTAGCCGCTGCGATATAAGGCACATATGTGAGATGGATAAGACAGGCATTGCGACCCAATTCCCATTTCAGCTGACGAACAGCTTCCAAGAATGGAAGCGATTCTATGTCGCCTACGACACCTCCGATTTCCGTGATGATAAAATCATAATTACCGGAATTACCAAGCAATTTGATGCTGCGCTTGATCTCATCCGTAATATGCGGTATGATTTGCACGGTCTTTCCCAAATAATCGCCATGACGTTCTTTATTGATAACACTCTGGTAAATACGTCCGGTTGTAATATTATTGGCACGCGTGGTCTGCTGATCGGTGAATCTTTCATAATGGCCGAGATCGAGGTCACACTCATGACCGTCAACGGTTACATAACACTCCCCGTGTTCATACGGATTCAGCGTTCCGGGATCGACATTGATATAGGGATCGAGTTTCTGATTGGTGACGCGATAACCTCTCGCCAAAAGCAGGCGAGCCAAAGAAGCAGCTATAATGCCTTTACCCAAAGAGGAGACGACTCCTCCGGTGACAAAAATGTATTTCGGTTCCACTATGATGAAATTTTTACAAACAACGCGTGCAAAAATACACAAAAAAAATGAATCCACCGCCTCTTTTCGAGAAAAAGCTCCGACAAAGTACCGCCCGGCAATATTTTCACCGTCAAAAGAAACCATAACAGAGTTTTCATTTCCGCCTTTCTCCCATTTTGCCCCCATAAAACGGATATCTTTCTCCCACCCTATATATCAATCAATATCTCAATAATTCAACAGTCAACAGAAACCATCAGACATTCATATTTTTATTCAAATTGTTTTATCCAATATTCAATATCATACCGTTCGACAATTTCCTGCGAAAATTCGTGCAGGTCACTGCCTAAAAATTCCTTTATGGTCCGATTCTCGGTGCCATCCAACACGAAAATATTGTCTGGATGATAAATATCAGAGTGCTTTATACCCGAATTAGTAGTAATCAGTTTTTTGCCGAAAAACAATGCTTCAAGCGTTCGTATAGTCATCCCACTCTGATCGGGCTGCAAGACTTCCAACAGACATTTCGCATGCACTAATCTCATTAAATAGTAATCATACGATATCTGACGATCCATATAGTAGGGCAACAACTCCCGAAACACCTCAGTATGCTTATCCCTAAGGATATAAAATTCATGTGTTACCTTCTGCAGCTCCAAAGCATTCAGAATATTTGCAATTTGCTTTGATCGCCGTTTATCACGAGCAACAAAAAACACCTCATTATCAATATTAAAATCTTTTTTTGACAATTCGACACGTGGTTTTCGATAAACTTGGTTTACCAGCTCAAACCGATAAGTACGGGCATCACACTCATCAAAAGTGCATATTCTCATCTCTGTAGCATGTAAATAACGGGCATACTCCCATTTACTATAAAAATTTTTATTTACGGTAGCCAAAGGATTCCATAAGAACACACTTTTTGCAGCGCAATCAATTTCTTTATTCAATACCAAAAGCTCTTTCAAATTCTGACAAGAAAACATGAGGACACGATCATGGGGTCCTATCCTTTTCAGTTCCTTCAAGAAATCTGCAGTAAAGAACCAGTTACTCCATAGCCCTTTTTTATTAAAAAGAATGGCTCTCGCAAACCTTATAATACATTGCGCTATTTTTTTAGCCCCCTGATACTTGACCCGAGCATATCTAAGAAAAACGATATTCTCCCGCCCATCGAGTGGATTTAAGATATAATCCGCCCAAAAACTATTTTCTTTAATGATATATAACATAATGCTCCGAATTATCCATTGTTCTCCATATCCTAATATTTAAAGCCTCTACATTTAAAGAAATTCAACACCTTCTTACGTCTCGCATAAGCTTCATCCCATCTTCGCTTGACAATAATTGCACGTTCATAAAGATTTTCAGGCCATTGACGAATCAGAAGATATTCTTTTACAAAATAATGAAACATCTCCGAGCAAGAAGAAAAGCGAGAAATATTGAGCAGACACTCATCGGTCGAAAGGTTATCCACAAAGGGGTAAAATGTCATCCTGTTTATATCGATAAGGGTAAACTCAAATTTTCCATTACTATAGCAATACATTACATTGGTGGAATTCAAATCATGATGCAGAACACCTCTGTCATGTAACATAACGACAAAACGTGCGAAAGCCTGCGTCATCTCCCGATTAAAATCTCCATTCTCAGACAACCCATCCCGTATGGATAACATATCAACATATTCACAAATGTAGTAAGAATCCACAAGACACCCTAAAACATTTCGAATTTCAATACATGCTATCGGACGAGGTGTAGGTACACCAAGTTCCATAAGCCGGTAGGCATTATTAAAAGATTTTAATGCCTTACCAGATCTAAACCGATTTACAAACTGCATAAGTATCCCCTTACGCTTAAAACGCTTCACTACAAAGCGACATCCACCGACCTCCATCAGCCGCACCTCATTACGCCCTTTAAACAAAAGTCGACCACCCTCCTTAAATATTCCAGGCACACTGCCTATAAAAGAAGAGACCGGCTGGGAGAGACCATCTCTAAGCCTTATTTTTATCCTGCTCATTATTCCAATGATATTCTTTTATCTTTGAGAGAAGCACAATTTGGTAATAGGCAGACATGTAAGCACGTATCAATCCCCGGATGCCATCAAGCACAGCCCCCTGTATAAATAAACAACGGATAAAAAACCACTGCGGGCGAAATAAAAAGGTACCAATCCCATAATTCTTCTTAGCCCGCTTTGCAACCTCATAGTTGGTATAAACATTCATTTTCAATAATCTATCGGACAGACTCGCGTCATATAAATGAACAAGATGTACTCCACTAAGATTTGTCGGTATCTTTTCTACCCGCCCGGCAATAAGAGGCGGTCTGTGAATAACAGGTGGCCAATCGACCTTATCTTTCCGGAAAAAACGCAATTGATAATCTGGAGAGGAATGAAAGAAACGTCCCATAAACATATTGCGACGAGGAATGTAAAGCCCATCCGGACACCCTGTATCTATTCGCTTGTACAAATAATTGCGAAGCTGCGGCGTTACTATTTCATCTGCATCCACAACCAAGATCCATTGGTTCAAAGCTGATTGTATTGCAAAATTTCTTGCCGGTTCACATATTGAAATACCTTTTTTCTCAAATATCACCACACGACACCCTTTCCTTCGAGCTATATCCACTGTCGAGTCGGTACTTTCCATATCACAAACCACAATTTCATCAAACCCTGCCAAATTATCAAGCACTTGTTCTAAATATAATGAAGCATTGTAAGTATTGAGGACTGCAGATATTTTATTATCACCACTTATTTTATGTATATCAACCATAGTTATATGTTTTTATTGTAAAATTGTTTTTGGAAACACAGCGGTTTTCAATTTTTCCGCTGCCATAAAAATATTTCAGTTTGGAAACCGATATAATTACATATAACTCAATTATCATACAACGACAGACATTATTGTCCCATGCTGCTCTGTTCCACAAATAAGATTCTTTCCGAATAACCCTAACGGCCCGGAAAAATAACGGATTGCAAATAAATGTTTCATAATTATAGAATTTCTATCGACAGCCTATAGAAATCCCAGATTCGGCCAAATAAAAAAAAGACGTGGGTTCTTTACTCCTCGCTTATCCCACGGTCAGGCTCTCGCATTGCCTATATACAAGGATAAGCAACGCATAGTCAGCCCACGTCATGAGATATTAAAATCCAACAACCGACATTGTTCATTCTACTAAACAATAGATGAAATGCCGAACGTTGAAATATAATTACCCAACGTGGACGTTTCGTTGCCGCATCTTCTTGTATATATTTAGGGTACAAACTTGCGAGATTTGACCGTAGAAGATAACGTTCGTAAACGTCCTTTACCAATAAAATACCCCCTTTGCCCTATTTTGGGCAAATAAGGGTATGCAAAAGTAGCTATTTTTTCATTAAAGACAAATATTTTAATTGCATTTTTACATATTGCTTCATACAAAAAAAGCGTTCCTTATCAACTGTCCAATCAGGATGCCACAAAACAATACAAAATACGGAATCGACAATCGGAATAAAAAATTTACCGTTTCCATTCGGCCAAAAGATAATCGCAACAGCCTACAAAAAAACAACCCTTTCCGTATTGCCCCCGGGGCAACCACAGAAAGGGTCACATCTCTTAATCAGGATAGCATAGTACCTACACCTTCCGCCGACACTTGTCGCAAAGGCCCTTCATCACAAAATTCACACTATGCAATTCAAAGCCTTCCGGCAAACGGACAGCCGGAACCGGTAGCTGCTCGATACAGAAGGTACGACCACAATGCTCGCAACTGAAATGTGCATGCAGATCGGGAATTTCGCACATGCAGTCTTCCGCACATAGTGCATATTTGATGGAACCGCTGCCGTCATCGATACTATGCACCAACCGGCGGGCATGAAACAGCGTGATGGTACGGAAGATAGAAGATTTGTCGACCGTCTGGAGCAGGCCTTCCAGATCGGAAAGCGAGACGGCGTAATCGACAGCATCCATGGCCTTAAGCACAAGCAGACGGATAGCCGTCGGCTTGATCTCCCGTTGGGCCAACAGAGCCAGATATCTGGATTCGTCCATAATTATATCCATTTTTATCCAACGGCCGGAACTTCACCCCAGCCGTTGACAAAAATAGCGACCCCGGAAAGTGCCGCTATTTTTTCATTCGTTGACTTTCACATTCTTATAAACAAAATTCTCGACAACATTACGATCACAAGCACCGTTTTTGGCCTTGATATTAAGATTTTCAAACGTAAAGTTGGAAAGATGATACTGATCTTCCTGTGGCCTGACATTAAAGAAAGCATCGCAGGTCACATCGCAGTTGCGCATAACGACATGATCGCTGTAGGACATGGGTACATCCTTCCGGTCCTTCAAATCATAGAACTGTGTCCAGGGCTTGACAAGCAGGAAGTTCTTAACCGGTCCGGTGATATCCTCAACCGTGATATATTCATAACGCTGCGGGGTATCGGGACGCATCTTGAGCCAAAGCAGGTTGTTGGCCGTATTGATGATGTTGATGCGACGCAGAATGATGTTATGATTAAAGACAGATTCAGAACCCAATGTGAGACAGCCGTGGCAGAATCCATACGTACAGTCTTCGATAATTACATTTTCATTGCCTCCGTTGCCCTCGCTTTTGGCCGGATCATCGGCCCAGGGGCCTTTGCCTCCCTTCATAGCGATAGCATCATCGTTGACAGCCATGTAACAATCCTTCACAAGCACATTTTTTACGACGTCCAGATCGATAGCATCGGTGCTGGGGCCTTTGGCATGATTGGGTTTCTCAAGCGAATAGATGGAAAGGCCAAGCAACTTGACGTTTTCACTATTATATATATGAGTAGTCCAAAATGCGGAATTTTGAAGCTTCACACCTTCGAGCTGTACGTTCTTGCAATTGGAGACATAAACCAACCGAGGCCGTTGCTCGTCTTTATTGGTACATTTTCCGTTCCACTTGCGGCGTAACCAGAATTGTTTGTGATATCGAAGACCGTTACCGTCGATCGTTCCCTTTCCGGAAATCGTGAAACCGTCCAGCCCATCGGCATTGATAAGCGCACCGAAATAGGTACAGGTTTCGCCTTCGATACGGGTCTTGCCCAACGGATAATCTCCGATAAAATCGGATCCCATCAGCGTCGCACCATCTTCCAGATAAAGATGAGTACCCTGACGGAACTGCAGACCACCAGTCATGAAAGTCCCACGCGGAATAACGATAACACCGCCGCCATTGGCTGCCGCCTTGTCGATCAGAGCCTGAATCTCTTCGGTATGCAGCCGGCCGTCGGCAAAGATCTCATAATCCGTCAAGACATACTTTTTTCCTAAACTGTCGATATTCACAGAGACATTTTCGCGAAACCAAGCCGGAATCTCGGTCCCATCGGGAAACAAATCGACTTTTTTCTTACTCTTGGCGTCAGTAGAATAAACAAAAACCGCCGCCAACAGGAATAGAATAAACTTTTTCATGATACTTTAATTTATTAATGAGGATAAAATTGAATCGATAACGCTTTCTGCATTCACGCAACCGCCGGCAACAGAAAATTCGCCACCCGCGGCAATGACGGAACCGGCAATCATCACCTGTCCGCCCCTTCCCGCCGCGCCTCGCGCCCTATCACCCAAAGCGTATAGAGTTCCAGCAAAGAGGCAATGAGCAACAAGACCACCCAAAGCATTCCCGGCCGGAACATCATGAACGAAGCGAGCAGAAAGACCAGGGCAATGATGCGCCGCTGGCGGTAAATGCGTTTAAGACGGAGGTTCCGCCCGTCATAAACCTCCCGCAAGTGGCTTACCGCTACTCCCGCCGCACCGACAGCCATTATATACGGAGCATATAACGGCAAAAATAAATAGGCGCAGGCCGCAAAGACTATCAACACATAACTTATTTTGACAACTGTATTCACTGAATCTGTTTTTTTATTGACAACCAATCATTTTCCGGCATGAACTTAGACAGAGCTCTCTCCCGGATCAAAGCACCGGCTACTCTATCAGGTAGACATCTTCGTTTTCACGCTTCATGAGCAAACGCTCGCGTGCATACTTTTCGAGGCTTTCACCGCCTTCGTCCAATTCCTGAATGAGAGTTTCACAACGTTCCGTGAACTCTTTATAAGTCTCGATTTCCTTTTCAAGCTGAGCGGCCTGATGGTTATAGATAAAAAATTTCAGGAGGCTGTGATCATCGAAAAATGAAAAATACAGCACAAAACACCCGACCGCCACAGCGAACCAATGCTTCTTAAAGAAAGACTTCCCGATTTTCATGACTTTATGACAATATTTTCCATTTACGAGGACAAAGATAAGGCAAACGACAGGCAATTACAAATTTATTGTCATTTTTCGCCCCAATCCGGCCAAGTTTATTCCTTTATCGACTGTCCGATCCGTCCCTTAACGGATCTTTTTGACCTCATAGGGGAAAAATTGCGGTCTGTCAAGGGACCTAAACGACATTTTATATCGCCAGTCTTCTTGACTGCGAAAAACAACCTTACGAAATGTCGCTGAGGCAAAAAAAATACTTCGGCAGACAAACACAACCTGAATGCGAGCAACACCCGGACAGATGTCTCTTTTCCAATAAATTCCTCTTGATTTTCGACAACGATAATATTTCCAAACTTCTATTTACAAAATCCGGTTTCCTCTATCAAAAAATACATATAATAGTCTTTCCGCTCAGCAAGACATGCCTTTGAAAGAATAAATAATCGGTTATGAACTCAATATTCATCTTTTCTTAAAAAAGAATATTTCCAACAAAATTAACGAGAAATCACGACATAATCGTCATAAAACAATTATTTCAAAAAATGCACAACAAATATAGTTTTTGTCTTGTTTAAGTGAATGTAATGAGATTTTCATTCAATAGTTTTTGCCATCTCACAGACTTTATCTATCTTTACAACCGAATTTTACTAATATTTGAATAATCTTAGAACTATAATATATGGAAAAACAAATTCAAAAACTTACAGATCGGCTCTACCAGGAAGGAGTAGAAAGAGGAAATGCCCAGGCAGATGTAATCATTGCCGAGGCAAAACAAACCGCAGCGAAAATAATAGCACAAGCTAAAGCCGATGCGGAAGCCATGACCGAAAATGCCCGTAAAAAGAGTGAAGAGTTGCGCCAAAACACCATTAATGAATTGAAATTATATGCAGGGCAAACCATCGAAGCCGTCAAAACGGCCCTCACCGACTGTATTACCGATACCGTCACGACCCAGGCTGTAGACAAAGCATGGGAAGATCCTAAATTCATTCAGGAGATGGCCCTAAGACTCGTTTCCGAATGGGGACAGAAAGAAGAATTAGTTATCGGGACAGAAGATGCGGAATCTTTGCGCGCCTTTTTTGCACAGAAAGCCAAAGATCTTCTCGACAAAGGTATGAAAATTGAAGAGGTCAACGGTTTAAAACATGCATTTTCCGTAGCCCCTGCCGACGGAGCATATAAAATCATCTTCGGGGAAGAAGAATTTAAAGAACTATTCAAAGACTTCCTTCGTCCGGCACTCATCAAACTGCTCTACTAAAGTAATAAGCTTCGACGACATGAATTATTACTACTTGATCGCCGGACTGCCCAACATCAGCATTCAGGATCCCGACACCTCGTTCTCTCCCGAGGAAATCAGGAATCAGCTACTCGATGGTGTGAACCTCAGAGACCGGCACTTGTTGGAGCTGTACTTGCTGAAGCATGACAATGCCAACCTGCAGGCCCTGCTGAAAAGCATGTCCACCGATAAAGGCAATGACATTCAGGGCCTGGAAACCGACACCTGGGAAGAGGGCGGCATCTATACCCGGCAAGAATTATATGACATCATCAGAGAGATGGAAAACGATGAGGAAGCCGAAATCAAGGCTCCGGCATATATGAAAAAATTCCTGGCCGGATATTTTCATAACGACCATTCGGCCTCCAATGAAATATATACCCCCAGCCTCCTCTCCCACTTTTATTACCAGGAGGCCCTCGATTGCGGTAACGAGATCATTGCCGCATGGTTTGAATTGAATCTCAATATAGGCAACCTGCTGACAGCTGCCAACGGTCGCCGGCTCGATTTGGATGCGACCTCTTACATCATCGGGAACAATGATGTGGCCAAAGCTTTGCGTACCAGCCGGGAAAATGACTGGGGTCTGAAAGATGAAGTCGAATATTTCGACGAAATCATGGACATTGCGAATGAAACCGAGGCTCTTGACAAGGAACGTAAACTCGATGACTTCCGCTGGGAACGTATTGATACACTCATTACGTTCAATTACTTCGGAATAGAGCAATTGTTCGCTTTCCTTGTAAAAACAGACATCATCAGACGATGGGCAAAACTCGATGCTGAAAAAGGCGAAGAGAAACTTCGCAATATTATCGCCCAGTTGAAAGAAGAGGTCAAGTAACAACATTCTATTATTGTAATTACAAATAAAAATACATAATGGCAACAAAAGGATTAGTAAAAGGAATCGTCAGCAACCTTGTTACGGTAGAAGTAGACGGTCCTGTACTACAAAATGAAATCTGCTATATCTCGACTGCCGGTGTGAAACTGATGGCCGAGGTGATTAAAGTATCAGATAAAAATGCTTTCGTACAGGTATTTGAAAGTACCAGAGGTCTGAAAATCAATGACCCGGTGGAATTTGCCGGCCACATGTTGGAAGTAACATTGGGTCCCGGTATGCTGTCACACAACTATGACGGTCTGCAAAATGATCTGGACAAACTGCACGGAGTTTTCCTACAACGAGGCGAGTCCAATTTCCCGATCGACACGGAACGCCTCTGGGATTTCGAACCCATTGCCAAAGCCGGCGACCAGGTCAAGGCTGCCGACTACCTGGGAGCTGTCGAAGAAAACTTCCAGTCTTTGAAGATTATGGTACCTTTCACTCTAAAGGGCACCTACACCGTGAAAAGCATCGTCGCTGCAGGCCAATATAAGGTATTGGATACCATTGCCGTACTGACGGACGCCCAGGGCAATGATATTGAAGTGAATATGACTATCAAATGGCCGGTGAAAGAGCCGATCACTTTATATAAGGAAAAACCGAGACCGTTCAAACTTCTTGAAACGGGTGTACGTACCATCGATACGGTCAACCCGATCGTTGAAGGAGGTACCGGATTCATCCCCGGCCCGTTCGGAACAGGAAAGACCGTGCTTCAGCACGCTATTTCAAAACAGGCGGAGGCTGATATCGTAATCATGGCTGCCTGCGGCGAACGTGCCAACGAAGTCGTCGAAATTTTCACCGAATTCCCAGAACTGATAGACCCTCATACGGGACACTCTCTGATGGAACGAACCATCATCATCGCCAACACATCAAACATGCCCGTAGCTGCCCGAGAAGCCTCGGTTTATACGGCCATGACCATTGCCGAATATTACCGCACAATGGGATTGCGTGTGTTACTTATGGCCGACTCGACTTCCCGATGGGCCCAGGCCTTGCGTGAGATGAGTAACCGTCTGGAGGAACTTCCGGGTCCGGACGCATTCCCGATGGATATTTCATCTATTATCAGCAACTTCTACGGCCGTGCGGGATATGTGACCCTAAACAACGGACAAAGCGGCTCCATCACCTTTATCGGAACCGTTTCACCGTCAGGCGGTAACTTGAAAGAGCCGGTCACTGAAAATACAAAGAAAGTTGCAAGATGTTTCTACGCTCTCGAGCAAGAACGGGCTGACCGTAAACGCTATCCGGCCGTCAACCCGATCGATTCTTACTCCAAATATCTGGAATATCCCGAATTCGAGAATTATATCAGTTCCCTACTCTCTCCGGAATGGACCAAGCAGGTCAACGATATCAAGACCCGATTGCTAAGAGGCAAGGAAATTGCAGAACAGATCAACATCCTGGGTGATGATGGCGTTCCGACCGAATATCATATCATTTTCTGGAAATCGGAACTGATTGACTTCGTTATCCTGCAACAGGATGCCTTCGATAAAGTAGACTCCGTGTGTCCGCTTGAACGTCAGAAGTATCTGCTTGATCGTATCATCGGCATTTGCAACGCCGATCTGCAATTCAACGACTTCAACGATGTCATGGATTGGTTCAAAACCCTTATCAATGTCTGCAAGCAGCAAAACTATTGCGAATACAAGTCGGAAGATTTCTTCAAATACGAAAAACAGATCGACACAATGGTTGCCGAAAAAAGCAAAAAAGATGAATGATAAAGGCTCTGGACCAATAGAACTCGGTTCTGCCCTTTTGTAATTCATAACACTTATCAAATCCATACCAAACAATATGAAAGCATTTACAAAAATATATTGCAAACTTTCAGCCATCACCAAGGCTACGGTAACGCTTCGTGCAAAAGGCGTCGGAGCCGATGAACTGGCTACCATCGACGGCCAGTTGGCACAGGTGGTAAAAGTAGCCGGCAACGAAGTGACCCTGCAGGTCTTCGGGGGTACCGGCGGCGTGCGGACCAACGCCGAAGTCATTTTCCTCGGCAAAGCCCCGACACTAAAGGTCAGTGATCAGCTCGCCGGCCGCTTCTTCAACGCTTTCGGTCAGCCTATTGACGGCGGCCCGCAGGTAGAAGGTGAGGAAATAGAGATCGGCGGTCCCTCTGTGAATCCGGTCCGCAGAAAGCAACCTTCAGAACTCATTGCCACCGGTATTGCCGGTATCGACCTGAACAACACACTTGTCTCCGGACAGAAAATTCCGTTCTTTGCAGATCCCGATCAACCCTATAACCAAGTGATGGCAACAGTGGCCATGCGTGCCAAAGCAGACAAAATCATCCTTGGTGCAATGGGTATGACCAATGATGACTATCTCTATTTCAAAAATATCTTTTCGGATGCAGGAGCATTGGACCGTATCGTCAGCTTCATCAACACGACAGAAAATCCGCCGGTAGAACGCTTGCTGATTCCTGATATGGCTCTGACTGCGGCAGAATATTTCGCCGTACAGAAGAATGAAAAAGTATTGGTATTGCTGACCGATATGACGTCCTATGCAGATGCCCTCTCCATCGTGTCCAACCGTATGGATCAGATCCCATCCAAAGACTCAATGCCGGGTTCCCTGTATTCCGACCTTGCCAAAATTTACGAGAAGGCGGTACAATTCCCCACTGGCGGTTCTATCACCATCATCGCGGTGACAACCCTTTCCGGTGGAGACATTACCCATGCCGTACCGGACAACACCGGTTATATTACAGAGGGTCAGCTCTTCTTGCGCCGCGATTCTGAAATCGGCAAGGTCATTGTGGATCCGTTCCGCTCGTTGTCCCGTCTGAAGCAGCTCGTGCAAGGCAAGAAAACGCGCGAAGACCATCCTCAGGTAATGAATGCCGCAGTGCGGTTGTATTCCGACGCAAGCAATGCACGCACCAAGAGCGAAAACGGGTTCGACCTCACCAATTATGACGAACGTTGCCTGGCATTCGCACGTGAATATGCCAACGATCTTTTGGCAATCGATGTAAATCTTGACATCGATGAAATGCTGGATAAGGTATGGGGACTCTTTGCAACCCATTTCAAGCCAGAAGAGGTCAATGTCAAAAAAGCTCTGGTCGACAAATACTGGCCTAAAAGTTAATCATGAAAAAAGTGACTGAGAAATATTTTTGTCCGGACGTTCACTTTTTCATAAATACAAGCAGAAATGATAAAGTTTCAATATAACAAAACATCGCTACAGGTCCTTGAGAAAAATCTCAAGATGCGGGTACGCACCTTGCCGACGCTGAAAAACAAGGAAAGCGCTCTCCGCATGGAAGTAAAAAAATGCAAGGACGAGGCGACGGCACTGGATTTGAAACTGGAACATCAGATTGCGGCCTATAATTCAATGCGCGCATTGTGGAACGAATTCGACGAAGCGCTGATCAGTATAAAGGACGTCAGACTGAGAACGCGAAAAATTGCAGGTGTATTGGTTCCACAGCTGGACAATATTGAATTTACGCTTCATCCGTTCAGTATGTTCGATGCTCCGAGCTGGTATCCAGAAGGAATAACCATTCTCAAAGAACTGGCCCAGACCGGTATCGAACGTGATCTGATGACCCAAAAGCTTTCCGTTTTGGAATTTGCACGCAAAAAAACGACCCAAAAGGTAAATCTGTTCGAGAAAATCCAGATACCCGGATATCAGGATGCCATCCGGAAGATCAAGCGATTCATGGAAGATGAAGAAAACCTTTCCAAATCTTCCCAGAAAATCATGCGGGCAACACAGGAGAAGAATCGTCTGATCCAAAGCGGCACCACAGAAGAAGATGCCGATCAGGACGGAGATTTTTTTATTCGTGAAACAGAAATACCCGGTAACATCAACTCAAAAGAGGAGGACGGAAACAAATGATTGAGAAAATGAGTCATTACACCTTCCTGGTGTATCATCGTGATTATACATCCTTTCTGGAACAGATTCAGCAACTCGGTGTTATTCATGTCATTCCTACCGGCGAGGGAAAACCGGCAGCCGACAGTTCATTCCAGGCCTCACTGAAACAGACGGCTCATTTGGGCAAGATTCTGAAAGAAATGAGACAGGTTCTGAAACAGGAAGACATCAATGGACTGCCCATGGTGAAAGAGGACGGAGATATGGCTTCCATCAGTGTCCAATGGCAGGAAATTTCTTCCCAGATCGAAACGGAGCAGAAAAACTTGCGCGAGCTGGATAAAGAAATCAAAGAAATGACGCCCTGGGGCGATTTCAGCCATAAAAATATCGACGCGCTGGCCGAAGCCGGATGGGCGACACGGTTTTGGATAACATCACCTAAGAAAATGTCTCCGGCGTGGAAAGATGAATATAACGCTTTTATCATCGAAGAGAATAAAAAAGCAGTATATTTCATAACGATTACTCCCGCAGCCCAACAGATAGACATTCCTACAGCTCGGGAAGTCACCCTCAGCCCAAGTCCGATATCGACACTCATCATCCTGCAGACTCGGGCCAAAGATAACCTCAAACGTCTGCTTCTGCAACAGGAAGATGTGGCACTCGCCCATTATCGGGAAGTAGAATCGGCCTATCTTGCCAATCTTAATGAAACGGATCTGCAACAGATAGAACTTTCTACTGCAGGCGAGGCAGAAAACAAAGTCATGCTGTTCGAAGGATGGGTACCCAATGACGGTACCAAACAGCTCGATACGTTCCTGGATTCGGAAGGAATATATTATCAGAAACGCAAAGCTACTCCCGACGACAACGCGCCGATCAAGTTGAAAAACAACCGGATCAACCGGCTTTTTGAACCCATTACCAAGCTATACGATATGCCTGCCTATGGAGAATGGGACCTCACGCCGCTGTTCGCACCGTTTTTCGTCATGTTTTTCGGTCTTTGCCTGGGTGATGCCGGTTATGGCCTGCTCCTGCTTGCCATCGGTTTGATAGGGTATTTCAAAATGCCCAAACTGCGCTCAATCATGCTGCTGGTTTGTATCATGGGCGGCGGCACCTGTATTTTCGGAACGCTGACTGGAACATTCTTCGGCGTTTCCCTGATCAAGGAAACGTTACCCAACGGTGAACGCATCATGCAGTGGGATTGGCTTGACAGTATGAGAAATGTCATCCTCGACAGCAATCAGTTATTTTACGCCTCACTGCTCATCGGCATTTTCCAGATTATCGTCGGCATGATTGTAAAAGCGATTCGCTACACTCTCCGCTATGGTTTCGATCAGGCAATCCCGACCTGGGGCTGGCTATCGTTCATTCTGGGATGCGGTGGAGCCGCCGCCCTGCAACATTTCGGAAAAATCGATGCTGATACTGCCAATTGGTGCTATTACATTTTCGGAGGCATCGGCATTGCAGCCGTTTTCCTGCTCAACAATCTGAAACGCAATCCGCTGATCAACATTGGGGCCGGAATTTGGGATACCTACAACATGGCCTCCGGGCTTTTGGGCGATATTCTCTCCTATGTCCGCTTGTTTGCCCTCGGTATCTCCGGGGCCGTCCTTGGTTTGGTCTTCAACAACCTTGCCATGCAGGCCGCGGGCCCTTGGCCCGTTATCGGCTGGATAGCCCCGGCCATTATTCTGATCTTTGGCCATGGCATCAATATCTTCATGTCCGGACTGGGAGCCTTTGTACACCCGATGCGACTGACCTTCGTCGAACTTTACAAAAATGCAGGATTTGAAGGCGGCGGTAAAATCTACCAGCCATTCAGACAACATCAGGCAAATGATTGAACCCCTAAAAACAAAACAAGAAATATCACAAATAATTTAAAACAATTAATTCATTAAAAATTTATGGAACCTATTATTTTAGCTTACATCGGCATCGGACTTATGTTAGGTCTCGCCGGTATCGGAAGTGCTTTCGGTGTAACCATCACAGGCAATGCAGCAGTTGGAGCAATGAAAAAGAATGCCGATAAATTCGGTAATTACATGGTGCTCTCGGCACTTCCGGGATCTCAGGGACTCTATGGATTCCTCGGATTTTTCCTTTTGCAAGGCTTTTTGACCAATGAAACCACTTGGTTGCAGGCCGCTGGTGTATTCGGTGCAGGTCTCGCACTCGGCCTGGTTTGTCTTTTCTCTGCCATTCGTCAGGGACAAGTCTGCGCCAATGGTATTGCCGGTATCGGTGCTGGATATGACCTGTTCGGTAAAACGCTGATTCTTGCTGTATTCCCCGAGCTGTACGCCATCGTTGGTGTCGCCGCGACATTCATGATCAGCACAATCATTTAACCACATAAAAAAGCTCATATTTCATTTACAACAGTTTCTGTTCTTAGCTCGATCCAATCACAGAAAAGAACTATACTGTAATCAAATATTTAATAATTTCCCTCCCAATAGTTTTATATCTAACTATTGGGAGGGAAATTTAATTTTACAGCGGACTTACCCACTCGACGATCCGCACCCCTTTGAATTTATATAAAACAAGTCCTTATTATCCCAATACTCCCCCTTATCGTTACACA
>CAZMOE010000006.1:85602-102279 GCA_964567855.1 uncultured Prevotellaceae bacterium | reverse complement strand
TAAACCTTATTTGTGTAACCGTGAAATCCTCAGGAAGATGAATGGTATATTCCACATTGGCCGAATACTTGATAGCGTCAGTATAACTCACACCCTTGGCATATTGTTTGCCTTGATTGTTTGAGACAGAGATACCGTCAGAAAAAAGATAAGTCACATTCGATCCGTCTATATTACTGTCGAGATAAGAACCCTGCGATAGTTGATAGAGATTATATCCTTCTGAATCAGCCAATGCCTTCATTCTCACCTCCCATGCCGGATATTCCGTATTGATCAGTCGCTCCCCCCAACTATCCACGAAGCCATAACCGCAACGTGGCCCACGACTGAGAGATGTCGCTACTGGCACTCCATTTGCATCGGACACCGGATCTGAGTCCTCATAATTATATAAAAAGCGGTAATAGAGGTGAGGATAATGATCATCATATATGGAGAATATCGGTTGATAGGCCTTGTCAGGATCGTATGACGAAGATGCTATTTCATATTCCGTGTATGTATATGTGTTACCCTCCCAAGTATAGGAGCGGGATTTGCCACGAGACTTGAGCATCTCGAAAAACGCCTCGTAAATGGCTTCTCCTGTCGGACCTCCCAACTGGATAAACCGTGCCCATACGGCACTTCCCGGCTTGTCAATGATACGCTTGTCCGGCTCGCCATCGGCATTGGTAAACGTCTCAACAGCCTTGTCGACAATTTTGTGGGCATCAAGCCATGCCACTGCCGTGCGGATCGTGTTCTGCAGGGCAGGCGACGGACGTTCTATTGTCATCAGAAATGACAGCAATACCACAGACTCATAACCGCTTATGGAAGGAAGTTCGAACGGACGTCCCTCGACCGGGATAAAGGTGGTATTATGGTGTTGGGCACACCACGCAGAAGGTGTACCATTATCATCGACCTGACATTTGATAATCAGCTCTATGCATCGGTCAAAAGCATTCTCGCAGTCCTTGCGGGTTGAGGCATCGACGATTTCGGCATAGTCTCCGCGATTAGAAACAATATCATGCAGCAAACGCAATACGTTGGTAATAAGATTGTCATTAAACGTTATATAGTCGTGATACCGTCCGCCACCATACAGAGGCCAATACTGCGACCAACCTCCGTTTGTCTTCTGTACAGTCAAAATCATCTGGAGTCCGCGGACAAACGACTGACGATAACTCTCGACTTGTGTCTTTGCCAAAACCCGGGCAAGAAATTGCATTTCCTGAGTCGTGGCATTATTGTCAAGGCACGAATGAGAGAAACGATCTTCGTACAGAGCTTCGATTTCATCGTCAGACAAGAGATGAATTTCATAGTTTTTCATCCAACCACCAGTGGTTTTCTGAATATGAACTACTCTGTCCGCGATTATTCTGGCCTCATCAGATCCATACCATTCCTCTCCCATCTTCCCTGAACACACTTGTGACCAGCTTAACGATGAAAGTTCTACGGCCACAACAGCCAACGGCCCGACTGACAAAAGAAGAAAAATACACAGAAGGGATCTTCCCAAGTTTCCGATCGTCATAACTTTTATATTTTCCGCAAAAATAAGTTCATTTCCTGAAAACTCAAAAAAGAGACAAACAATACCAGCGTAAAATCACTCTTTCGTTTCTCTTATATCCGTCAGACCTGTGTCTTTTCCTTTCGGCCCGAATATTCCTTGCAAAAATCCGAGATACCGCATTCATTGCAATGCGGCGACCGGGCCGTACAGACATACCGGCCATGTAAAATCAGCCAATGATGCGCTACCCCGAGTAAAGATTCCGGAATATTTTTCACCAGTTCGCGTTCCGTTTCCAGCGGAGTACGGGAATTTGTTGTCAGTCCGATACGGTTCGACACCCGGAAGACATGCGTGTCGACCGCCATGCAAGGCCGGTCGAATATGACGGAAGAAATCACATTGGCAGTCTTGCGACCCACCCCGGGCAGCCTCAACAGATCGTCAAAAGCGGCGGGCACCTCCCCGTGAAATTCCTCCATAAGCATCTGCGACATCTTCAGCAGATGGCGAGCCTTGTTCCGCGGATAAGAAACGCTGCTGATGTACTCATAAATCTCATCCTCTGTCGTTTCCGCCATCTTCTGCGGCGTCGGGAAAGCCCTCAGCAGATCTGGCGTCACCATATTGACCCGCTTGTCGGTACATTGGGCCGAAAGAATCACAGCCACCAGAAGTTCAAACGGATTCCTGTACGACAATTCCGTTTGTGCATTGGGGCAATGCTCCTGAAACCATGCTATTACCCCGGCATATCGTTCTTTTTTAAGCATAATGTAAAATATTTGTAGAAATTATAATCCAATAAATCAGAAAAACAGGACACTCATCGGCAAAAGCGAGCATCCGATATGTTCTATTGCATACCGAAGCGCTGCAAATGTCCGTCCCACAATTCCAAAATCAGCCCGTTGCGGTAAAACCACCGTTCCAGCACGCCCCCATAAGTCATGTGACGCTCGAAACGTTCCGGGCGGCCGAGCGACAGACGGATCTCCGTTGCCGTCATTCCCTGCAAAAGTTTTCCTTCACAAATCTTCGTCCAGCATTCATCCGTAATATCGGGATACCCGACACGCGGATCCGTCAAGGAAAACAATTTGTGCAAAGGCGTGGAGGAGGCCGCCAACCTCGAAGCGGGTAACGCCGCACAAACCGATGCGGAGGCACCTTTTCGGGAATAAAAGACCTTCAGCGGGGCCGATTCCGTGCCATAGCCTATCGAATCGATCACCACCGGTACATATTTCTTCGACAATATTTCCGCGGCAACACTATCCGCACACTGAATACGTTCATCATAAATCATGATATACAACGTACACCCGCGCAAGAGCGAATCCACGGACCGAATAAGGTCATAACTGTAAAGACCGGCAATGACAGGACAATAGGCAGAGTCCAGCTGATCGATTTCCGTATATGCGGTCTCGAACCGATAGGCGCGACCTTCGGGAGAGAGGAAACGAAGAAACAAGGTATTCTGTCCCATCCAGTTCTCCTCTCCGATCATTGAATCAAACCGCCAGAGTGTCCCCGTATAATCGACCGTATCGCCCACGGATGCAATTTCCGGAGTCAGCAAAATATTCACATCCCGATCCAGATGCACAAAAGGCTTCCCGGAATACCACTCTGTAAACGGCTCTTCCCGTAACCCCTCCAAAAGATTCTCCAATGATCCGGAAGAATGTTCCCTGGCACACAGGACTCCGGCGACCAGCCATCCGTTCAACAGCAAAAGCATCAACATCAGACACTTTCTGCATCGTAGCAGGCAGGCCCCAACCTTGTTCAAAAGGGTTGCAAAAAGGTACACCTCTCCCCCGTCGCGGATGCCGGTGCGTGCCCGCAACTTATCGGCTGTCAATGGAAAATTCCGAGCCGTAATATTGGCCTGCGGAATCGTCCGCCGGAGATTTTTCACCGTCTTCGAAGCAAAAGGAATCACCTCCTCGACCTCAAAAATACGACCCGGGAACTCCGGTCTCAGTTCCTCCGATGTATAAAGATGACTGTTAACCTCCAATTTCCTGACCCCATAGCGCTGCCCGACACATCTGAACGCCCCGGCCTTCAATACCGTAACATCGGGCTCATAAAGATAGCGACCGCAGCTCTCTGCAAATTCGGAGCGTGCCTCACTCTCCTCCTGCCAGGTAAACCGAAATTCTATTTTCCCGCTCGCCCTGAAATCGACGCAAAACACCGGCACCGCAACCGTTTCGCATTCCCGATCCAACACCAGCAACACCTCCTTACATTCCCCGCGGACAGCCAGCACATGAATCTGCGAAATGCCGGGCATCAACTGTAATACCCGGTTCAGATCCGCCATCGGAGAAATTTTAATCACCAACCGGCGACATCGTTCCATCAACTTCTGCCGGTGAGTCACCACATCGGGTTCGCACTCCGCCAGATCATAAACCCGACTACCGTCCGTAGCCCGGCGTGCAGGATCCAGATAAATCGTATCCGCCTCCGGCAGCAACTCCATTCCATCACCCTCCAGCACCTCCACGTTACCGGCACCCAGAACCTGGAAATTATGCCGGGCCGCAACACACAGATGAGCCTGTCGCTCCACATACACAGCAGCCTCCAGACCACGCGACATATAATAAAAATCGACACCCATACCACCTGTCAGATCGGCCAGCGTCCGTCCGACGACCAGCTCCCGTTTATACCGTGCAGTCAATTCTGAAGAACATTGTTCGGCCGGGATCCTCCCGCCCATAATCAGATCCGGCTCCGCATACCATTCCGGCAACTTGTTACGCAACTGACGGCGGGCGGCAATCTGCTCCGCTACGGCCGGCATATCGATATCCGGATACCTGCGGGCAGAAAACAACAGCCGGTCCAGATCATCATCCAGATGAGCGGCAATAAAATCTCTCAGACGTGGTGTCCAATCCATAAGCATACACTCCATATTGATACCGTTTCAGAACATGAGACAAGTTTTTTCCATCCCAGCCCCATGATTTGAAGTAAAATCGGACAAAAGTAGCTATTTTTGAAACATTTTCAGCATAACAAGCACTATAATAAGCAAAAAAAACTTATTTTCGCAGCGCTAAAAAAGGAACCGGAACTAAAACAGCAGGCTGATGATACAATATTGGAAGTGCGAACATGGCTTCAAGCAAATAGATGAATGGGTGGCAGATTGCTGGATCAAGGTCACACAACCCTCGACTCAAGAACTTCTTGAACTCGAAGAGCGTTTCGGTGCCCCACTGGATTTCATGCAGGATATCGAAGACTCCGAAGAGCGTCCGCGTACGGAAAACGAAGGCGGATGGCTCATGAATATGATCCGTATCCCCTACAAAGAACTCGACGAAGACCACAACCCCACCTATAATACCCTTCCGCTCGGTATCATCGTGCGCAACGACATTTTCATCACTATCTGCTATTCCGCAACCGAGATGATCGCCGATTTCATCAAATGGACCAACCGCAAGAATCTGGTGGAACGTCAGCGCTACGACCTCATCCTTTCCCTATTCCTGTCAAGTTCTGTCTGGTATCTGAAATACCTGAAACAGATGAACACGCAGATGAAGAAAGCGGAAGAGGCCCTCGAAGAGTCGATGAACAACGACGAACTGTTGCGTATCATGAAAATAGAGAAATTCCTCGTGTATTTCATTACCTCCATGCGCGGCAACGAAGTTGTCCTTGTCCGTCTCAAAAAACATCTACGCCATCTTCCCTACGACGAGGATCTGCTGGATGATGTCGAAGTAGAACTTCAGCAGGCCTACGCCACGGCCAACATCTACAGCAGCATTTTGGAGCGCGAACGCTCCTCTTATGCCTCCATCATCAGCAACAACCTCAACGTCATCATGAAGAGACTGACCTCCATCACCATTCTTCTGATGATCCCCACCGGCATCTCCAGTTTCTTTGGAATGAATCTTCTCAACGGCATGGAAACATGGTTCTGGGGCTTTCCGCTTGCCGTCATCATCTCTGTGATTGCCGCAGTAACGGGATATGTAATTTTCCGGAAACAGAAACTATTCTGAACACCGGCAGGCGGTCCACGCCCGTTCAAACTCCTCTCTTAATTTCCTTTCATCCCGGATCCAGCGCCGCAACTCTTCCAGTCGCGACACGTTCTCCGATTCGGGTAACCATAATTTCAGATATCCTCCTTCGGCATATTTTTCCTGCATGTGGGAACACAACCGCCGATAATGCCCCTCTTTATCCAGATCCGGATAATGAGCCAATCCATACTGTACGGTGCGGCGGATAATCACCTCCGGAATGATCATCCGGTCGGCCTCTGCCACAATTTTCCCATAAATAGACCGAGGTTCATGCCCTGCCGAAGCCCGATGATCTTCTGCAGCTTCGGCCATCATACGCCGCTGTTCCGGAGAAAAACATTCTTTCAAGAACCCATCCTCCAACAATATCCGGCCTGACACGACATGATGTATCTCTCGTCCTTCGACCAGCCCCGTATCATGATAGGCAGCAACAACATAGGCCAAAGTCACGTCAGCACCATACATTTCTGCCAATGTCACGCTCCGCTCTATCACCATACGGACATGATCCTCCCGATGGGCGGCATCGAAATTCCTGTAACGCGGAATAATTTCCTGTTCCACATACCGACGCACGCCGGCATCGACTCCGCAACCATTCATGGGCATACCTCCAACATATAAATGGCATCCAGACTCCATGTTGCCACACCATTGGTCGATACCGACCGCTCTTCCACCCGACCAGCCGGCACCTCCGGAGCGCTTAGCTCCATAGGCCGCCACCGGGGTGCTCCCAGATCTTTCGGATGACCGAACAGCTCCTTCCACGCCTGCTGATATTGCGCTTTATCATGCGTCAGATAATAGGCATAGGCCGCCAGGCGGGGAATCCGGAAATGATTGCGGCTGATCGTATCTGCTTTTATACGGTAATCCCGACACAGAGCCAGCCAAGTCTTCCGCCAATCGGTTTCTTCCGGCAGCATCTCCAACATCTCGTTCATCAGCTCGAATCCACCCATAATCGGCAGAAGATGATTCGTATTCTGCATAGCCAGATCGCCCTCATAGGAAACCTCTCCCGTCGCCGGATCATATCCCAACGCCTTGGGGCCCGTGAATATGCCATTGGGCAAAGCGGAAATACTCTTCATGCCGGCCACGATCTTATCCCGATAACGGCGATCGCCGGTGCGTTCCCATTCGGTCATCCAGTTACCGGCATAAGCCAGCCAGTCCGGCCCGATACGCAGGCGGGCAGGCGCCGTGCAGGGATACAACTCGCGGGGCTGAGCCAGACGCATCGGATCCAGCCGATAAAGCAAAGTATCGACATCACGCACCTCCGTCATCAGCTCGCCCGTACGTTCATCCCCTCCTGACAGATAATAATAAAAGCGGTTCCATGCTGCCTGACTGATCCGAGCCTCCTTGGCCCCGCACCCCCAGTGAGTAACATTGTGGCGGCTTCCCAATCCGGCATACGGTCCGAAATGATAAACATCCGTTTCGCCCGTATGCCGGCTCATGGCCACCGCCATACGCCAGAGATCGGCACGTCCCGTCCGCAAATAACTATACCACAGCCAGGCATTGGAGGCCAATTCGGTATTGTCCCAAGCAAAACCGCCCACGTCATACAGCCACTCATGGCGAACAGGATCGTAGGTGTGCATCACATCCCCGTAATTCCAGAATCCGTACCAATGATGATCGTCGATTGCCCGGCGGTAATATTCTACATATTCATCCAACAGCGCTTCTATCTCTTGCCGCAGACTATCGCTTCTATCGGGCAAACTCCAGATCCCGAAAGCACGCTGCCGGTGCAGATACTCCGGCGTACAAGTCAGCTGCGGAGCCGAAACAAGATCCCGCGCCACGACCGCAAACGCCGCCTTGCCCGGACAAGCCGAGAATGGCTCGGCCACCAGCGTCGACGTGCGCCCGATGCCGTAAGGCGTGCTCATTCCCGCCTGCACATCTTCATAGGCTGCATCCAATCCATGTGCCTCGGTATCATAATGTCGCAAGTCCATCGGTTCAGCCTCCGGGCTCCACAGCCATACGGTCAGCATAGCCTCGCCTCCCCGTTTTACCGTAGCATCGGCCACCTCCAGCGTAGACGGATAGGACTGCCAGAAATCATGCAATCCCACAGCCATGCCCCCGCTCACATCGCCCAGGAAAACGCAGCCCGAGGAACGTGTTCCCGAAAAGGTTCCGACCCAGGGAGTCGCCGGTATGCTCTTGGCACGTTTACGCAATGAATATCCCATATCATTCAACTGTGAGAGGCGGACCCCATCCCACGAGGCCCACTGATCGAGGTAAGCCCGGTACTTCGGACTGAACGCGGCAGGCTCCGGGATTCGTTCTCCGGCCATCTGTCGCTCGTAAAGCAGCGGCAAGCGACGCTCCGCGGCCTCTTCTTCATTCAGGAACAGGACCCGGCGACCCGTCAACGGCTGCACCGGCTCGCTCCACACCCCACCGTCCGCACCGCTGAAAGCCACATGACGGTTATAAAGCTCTTCCCGCATCGGCACGGCAAACCGTATTCCAAGAGCGGTGACAAAGTCCGTTTCCGCCTTCTTATCATAAAGGAAAGTGTGAACCATACGGATCTGAGGCGAACCGGCAGAAAAATAAAGCCTCAGCAAAAACGGCAGATCACCTTCCCAATGCCGGCCGCACAGTTTCAAAACCACACTTTGCATTCCCTGACGTTCCACTACGGCACTATCCAGCCGGCCATAGCGCTCCTCTCCGTTCACGGCACACACCAAAGCGGCGGAACCACCGACAAGCCGGCCGCCGATCAGCAGACTATCGATAACGACTGCTGCCGGACGTTTGGGGATATAGGCCTGCATCTCTCCGGTATTGATGATATATTGTCCGGAGGTCTCAGTCAGCATCCTGGCCGAATCTTTTTTGCGCCCCGGTCTCCCGGCCAGCTTATTTAGATGATAGGCCTCGGCGCCAGGAAGCGTTCCGGCGAAACCGCCCCATTTCACCGATCCGTCCGGCCAATAGGCCAGCGGTCGGAAATCCACTTCCCTGAAAGCCCCCCCATCACCGACAGCGTTTTCTCCGGTTCCGTCAAGCGGGGTAATGCCGAAACGGTCACCGTCAGCGACCGTCCCACGGGCGAAAGGAACGCCGAACGACACAGGCACCGACCGGTCTCCCGGCTCCGGAGTCTCAATCCAGCGCAAAACGACCGGTTCGTTGTCATGAGTCGCACACTTATAGCGGAAATTCGTCAACCGCGCCCGTGACCAAGTGGTACGGAAGCCAAACCAGCCTTCGCGTAACGGATCCGGGTCGCGGAAGTCAACCAATCGCTCTCCGTCGATATAATAACAAACCCGATTACCCTCAGCAGTAATACGAATGTGCCGCCAGCGGTTGGCGACATTCAAATGGGCGGAATCCGTGTATTCCGTAAGGATAGCAGGGCGCCGGACAGCATCGGTCACCCCGCGCTCGTCGCCGTCATAACGCCGGAAACGGGTTGTCTTATTGGAATTGCCGCCATAGCCCATATAATACAACTGCAATGTATAGCAATTGACAAAAATGCCCTTGCGCCAGCCCTTCCGTTTGAAAATGTTGTCGGGATACAGCGGATCGGAAGCCATCCAGAAACAATTCAGGTCGCTGAGCCGGTCTTCCTCCCTGCCCTCGTCCATCAGACAAGCGTCATATTCGATTGTGACATCGCCACGCATCTTCTCGTTGCGCCATAGCGTCAGCCCCTTGGGAGAAACGATTTCCAGGGTATCGCCGGAGAACGAGATCCGGTAATCCGCTGCCTCGCTCTCCACCGTCCAGTATTTATTGAACTCGCCGGCTGTCAGTCCG
Source organism: uncultured Prevotellaceae bacterium (assembly GCA_964567855.1). Taxonomy (GTDB): domain Bacteria; phylum Bacteroidota; class Bacteroidia; order Bacteroidales; family UBA3663; genus Liminaster. Next base: position 92,868 of record CAZMOE010000006.1, on the reverse strand, counting down.
GAAACCGCCCCTGCATCCTTCTTCTCCGTTCTCGCCTCTGTCGGGGCCGCATATAATGCCATGCAAAGCAAAGAAAGGAAGAAGCCGTGGCAACTTCCTTTCTTTATCTTGTTATTTTTCTGTCGGAACATCATCGTCTCTTTCATTTCTTTTTCTTCTCATACCCGGGCTTCAGTTCATCGGGCGATTCGGTCGTGTAACTATCCACCTTGGGCGTCGGTTTCGTAAACAGATCTGCCACCTGCTGCACGTCGACAGCATAGGCCGGACGGAAATCCCCAGAATTCATATAGTCAAGGATGCTCTTACGCATCTGACGGGCCACGACACGCTTATCCAGGTCGTGACTGATATCCATGGTGGTCATCATCAGCCGGCCGTTGAGCACCCGGGCCTCGAAGAGGATACCGATCTTGCGACTGAAAAACCAGGTATCGATGCTTTGCACTGTCGGCTGGAAACCCTTCGGAAAATCGCTGAACAGCATCACCTGAGTGCGGTTGAGCAGTTCCCACCATTGAAGGTTGCTATGAGACTCGGTCGGAAATTCCCGGAACACCGGAGCATTTTCATCCAGATAGATACCCGTGGTATGAGGCGGACGCATTTTAAACCAGCTGGTGTTCCAGAATACCGGCGTAAAATACTGTTTGATGTCACGGCCGTAATTAACCTTTCCTGCCGCCGTAATGAGCACGTCGCCGCCATTCTGCAGGATATCAAGGGCATGGGCGTCCAAAGTATCGGTCACATAGACCTTTCCCTCGTCACAGGTCACTTCAGCCGGATAAACCCAAAATTCCCAACTGTTCCTGTAGCCCTCTTCCGTCAGTTTTTCAATCTCCGGCATCTGACCTTTCTCCGGACGGACTCCTACCGTAAGGGTAAGTTTCTGCGCCTTCTCCAAAGCCAGTTTGGCAAGGTCGCAGGAGAAACCGCAGACCTTGTTCTGCGCTCCGATCGGAATGGAAAGCGGATAGGTCGGGTCGCCGGGCTGTCCGACAATAAAGCGACGGAGAATCTTGCCCTGCTCATCGGTCAAAAGATAATAGACAAGGGCATTTTTCATGTCGGCAGCTCCGAAATGAGAAACTTCGATATCGAACTTCAGCGTTTCGTCACTCCGATAGACAAACTTAGGAGTTCTTATCAACGGTACGGTAGTTCCGCAGAAGCCGCGCCAGTCATCGGCAGTGATGTAACCCTTATTCTCAAAAAAGACGTTCAAAATACCCTCCAGCGCGGTACCCTGACCGGAATAATCGTTGATGGCAAGCATCTGGAAACCGGCATAATCGCGACTGCGAAGCAGTTTTTCCAATTCGTGTTTGTAACAAAGGGCCTGAAGCTTGCCCGAAGCCTGCAAAAATTTCTCGCCCATGTCGGCCATATCATTGTCAGCCAATATCTGGCGGAACATTTCAAAATTCCTGGCCTTATAAACGCCCGTGTAACGGTCGATCTCCTTAAAGTCGGGAAACGCACACCATTGTCCCAGCTCGTGACAGACAAACGGAGCGCTGACCGTATCGATGCGGTCACTGAAATCGCTCATCGATTCCGGCATACGGCCCCAATCCAGACCGCGCACACCGGCCTTGACATGATATTCGTTTTTAGGCTGCCAGGCCCAGCCGCCCCCCACCGAAAAGCCGGTGTAGACACGACGCGTATCCTTCTGCCTCCAATAGTCCACAAAACGCGATGCCCACGGCACCCAGTTGCCAGCCGGCTCATTGCCGGCCGCCAGCATAGTAAACGAAGGATGATTGCCATATTCGCGGGTAATGCGGCGCGTCTCGTCCAGAAGATAGGTATCTATAGGCTCACGCCGGCCCAGCTTCACCCCGTGGTTCGGCCAGCTCGGTCCTTCCGGCTGCAGATAGAACCCGACAAGGTCGGCAGCGACGAAAGCGGCCTCCGGCGGACAATAAGAATGAAAACGCATGTGATTCAAACCATATTCCTTGCAGATGCGGAACACACGCATCCAGGAGGCCGTATCCATCGGGGCGTAACCGGTCAGAGGGAAATCGCAATTCTCCACCGTGCCGCGCAACATGGTCTGACGGCTGTTGACATAGAACCATTTTCCATCGATTCTGATTTCACGCATACCGAACGTCACCTCTTTTTCCGCCAGGACAGTTTTTCCTTTACTGTCCAACACTTCAGCAGAAAGGCGATAGAGGGTCGGCGTAAATTCATCCCACAACTGCGTCAGACCGTCCAACGTCACATTCATTACCGTAACTGCCGTATCGGAGGCAAAAACGGTGGCAGAATGCCGGGTCGTCGCCTCCGTCGGGCGGTCGGTGTTATAGGAAACGGCTTTCAGCCGCAGCTGTACGTTCTGATCCTTGCCCGTGTGGTTGCGCAAGGCGATTCTGATGCGGGCATTTTTTTCTCCGATGTTCGGATAAACCTCGATAGGCGCAAAATCTCCATCGGCCTCAAAACCGATCGGCCGGGTAGCATCGAGGGCCATGCGTCCGACAATACCGTTCCAGTTGCCCTGCGTCTGATCGGTTACGCTGTGGGAATCGATTCCCACCGGCGCGTCGCGCATGGTATTGTCCACGCAAATGGCGATACGGTTTTTTTTACCGGGACGGATGGAGCGGGTAAGGTCATAGACATGGGGAACACAAAGGGAATTCTGTGACCCGATCTCCTGCCCGTTCACGTAAACGGTGGTCTTGATGTGCGGACGTTCCAGGAAAAGCGTCACGTGGCTTCCACGCCAGTCTTTAGGCACCTCCACTTCGCGCAAGTACCAGGCCACACCCTTGTAATGCTTCGACGGGGTAAGGAAGAAAGGGAAATGGATATTCCCCTCTGCCCGATATTTCTCTAAAGCAGGATTAAAATAGAAAGAGCTGTCATAAAGACTGCCGGTCCACGGAGTCTTAAGGGTCGGATCGTCACCTTTCAGCCGTTCGGGCATGGAACCGGGCAACAGGATGGTATCGTCCAGACCGGCACGCTCATACCACTTCCGGGCAACGCCCACCTCCTCCCTGTCTGTTTGGAATTGCCACTCTCCGCTTAGATCCAGACTGGAGTTCTGGCCGTTCGATACATGACAAACTACTAAAATCAATAAAGATAGAAAATATTTCTTCATGGTAATGTGAATTATATCGGGCAAAAGTAGCATTATATTTCCAAATGCCCAAATCTTTTTCCTAAAAACGTGCAGGCAAGAAGTTTATACACGGCCGCCCATTGCCCGGAAGACAAAAAAGAGCGAGGCCGCCCGAACTTTCGGACGACCCCGCCTATCAAACAAGGTCTGTGTTCCTGACAGAATTACTTCTGCATGAACTTCTTGCCGTTGAGGATGTAAATCTGACCGGCCTTAACCTCCTGAACCTTGCGGCCCATCATGTCGTAGATGACACCGGCCTCGAAGCGATCGTTTACGATAGTTTCGATACCTTGGCCGCCACCGGAGATGAAGTTGATACCATACAACAGCATGTCGGCATCGGCCTCGAACTTCAGTTCATAAGACTTGGTCGGATCGAGAGTCATCTGGAGACGTGCGGAAGTGTACTCCTGAGAGAATGCAGTGCCAGTCACAACCGTACCGTCGGAAGCGGTAGCCGTGCAAGTAGCCGTACGATCGGAACTGCCCGTAGTAACTACATAAACCGTGAACGAAGCTACGTTGGTAACGTAGAAGTAAACATTCTTAGGAGCATTGTTCTTGATACCCACACCCGGGAAGGTAGTCTTGCTGCATTCTTCATCCGTTGTAGGATCGATCGTACCCTTCTTGTTCGTTACATAAACGAAGTTGTTCCATCCGTTAGCCTCGTCACCGGTACGAGCCCACTTCTCGGCATTGGCAGCCTCCATATTCTCCTGAGTCGGGAGGAAGATGGTATTCTCGGCAATGTTCTTGTAAACAAACTTGAACGAGTTGTCGATGAGACGGATCTTGTCATGAGCTTCGGTAAACTCGGCATCGGCAATCACAGCCACGGTGAATGCAGGAATTTCAACACCGGCCTCGTGGCGTACAAGGGCGTCACCCTTCTCGTTAACGAGATAAACCGGAACTTCGGCCACAACCTTCTGGAAACGCTTGTTGGTAACCAGCTTCCAGCCTTCGGCAGGCTGTGCGTCGAAGGTGTTCTGATCGATCTGGATCTTCTGCTCCTCGAGAGAAACGAAAATCAAATCCTGACCTACATATTCGTCAGCCACAGTGATAAGGTAGCTCTGAGTATTGCCGACGAGGTTGGCAGTGTGAATCATGGATTCTTCTGCGAGCACGCTGTCGTTGGCGAGTTTGCCGAAGTCCTTGCCGGAAGTACCGCTGACAGCCATCTTATAGATAGTATAGTCAACGCCGCGGGTCAGAGACTTACCGCTGGCATCCGTAATCTTCACAGCACCGGTTTCGAGGTTCTTGGACGTCATGTTGAACGGCAATACAAGGCTGTTGTAGCCGGCATGCATCTTGCGGTGGAAGTAGATGCGACCCGTAGGAGTCAAAGCTTCTTCCTGCTCCACATTGATAGTTGCAGCATCGGCAAATTCGATGTCGGCAGCCTCAGCAGGCATAACGGTAGATGTAGCGACAACGGCTTCGTAAACCTCAGCATAAGATTCACGGCTGTCTACATAACGGTTGGCAGCAACCGAAGTTTCATAGCCTTCCAATTCTGCAACAGCGGTCATCCAGCCGTAAACGTCATTGGCGACAACGATCGGCTCGGTGTAGAGAGTCTTCTCGCCGCCGGGCAACGTGTAGTAGATCGGAGTAGTCGGAGCAGAAAGCACGTTCTTGTTATCGACAGTGATAGCGAACTTCTTGCCGCCCTCCACAGTCTCGATGTACTTGATCACAGGCTGGGCAACCTGAACGGTGGTACCGGCCTCGATAGTGGCAGTAGCAGTCTCAGAATCGAGATCCTGATAAGTTGCGTAAGCTATGATGTGAGAGGTTTCAGAGATACGAACCGGTTCGGTGTAAAGCTGATATTCGCCATAAACCAATACAGTGTCGATAGCCTCTACGAAGGTCGTGTCATAACGATATACGGCCTCCAGCTCTTCTGTAGCCTCGCTGACAAGGATGGTATCGATAGAACCTACAACCTGATAAGAGTTGTATTCTTCTTTACCGAAAGCGTAATAGATGTCTGCGCCGAGAGTTGCGGAAGTCATGCCGACATAGCGGTCAGTACCATCACAACGGTCAACGGTGATTTCAGGAATCTGAGTCAATGCAGGATTCAAGAAGACGCCCACTTCGTCAATCGTATAATAACGGTTCATGTCAAGAGTGGCATTACCATCGGCAGTGACATCGTAATAGAGAACATTGCCATCGGTAAGAGACAAATTCGGAGAAATCACACCGCTGGTGTAAATCACCTGAGCTGCATCCTGTACCTTGACACGAACAATCTGATTCTTCTTCAAGCCGGCGAAACCGAATGCACGGTCACCGCTGTTGTTATTATAAAGACCGACAGAAGTGTTCTTGTCATTTGTGCGGAGGTACCAGGTAGTACCGGTCTGAAGAACGAAACCGGGGTTCAGTATGCTGTCGCCCAAAGTTACAGTAGAGAAGTCTGCTTTAGAATTAGCACGGAAGTTACCATTGAACATTACATCATTGAATGTTGCGGCAATCCAAGTCTCTGCGCCAGTAGCCTCACGAAGATCAAGAGCCATCGTTTCAAAGTCGATCGCCCAAAGTTCGGTCAGTTCAACCGGGACTTTCAACCAGATATGAGATTCAGCGCTCGCATAACCCTCAGCGCTGGCTGTAGCCTTCAAGAGACCGTAAGGCAATGCTTTCAGCGTATCGGTATAAAGGCCGCTTAGATCGGCGACTTCGGAAACGCGACCGGTTTCAGCATTCAACTTGAAGAACTCATAGTTGATCGTAGCGGTCGGCTGGCAAAGTACAGAAGACTGGTTGGCGGCAATCGTAAAGGCAGCCAAGCCTGCTTCTGCATAATCTGCCATAGTTGCGGAATCAAGAACGGCTTTGGCAAATGTCGGAGCAGCCAAAGAAACCATTTCACCGGCAGCAAGAGTAGTGTTCAATGTATCAGAAACAAATGTCTGTTCAGGATCTACAGTAGAAACCTTAGAAGCGACAACCCACATTTCAGTAGTCGCATCGATCACAAACGGTTCAGTGTAAGCATTGAATGTCTCATTGTCTACAGAATAAACAATAGCGACATCAGCGGTTGCACTTGCCAACGTTACAGTACGCTGCAAACCGGCAACAGCAGTGATAGTGGCAGTCGGAGTAACGACACGACCGGCCACAACCTCTTTTTCTACTGTCTTTGAAACAGCCTTATCTTTAACGGACCATGCGGTAACCAATGCGGTCTTGTTCAATGTAAACGGCTCGGCATACAAAGTTTCTTCTCCATCACCGATAGTATAGTAGATAGAGGCACCCTTGGTTTCGCAGGCCAAAGTAACGGTTACGATATCATCTGTGCTGCCAGTTACCTCGATAGTCGGAACTTTGATGTCTGACTGAACGGCGAGGACACTGATAGAATAGATCGTAAAGTAACGGGTCATGGTCAATGCCAGGATACCGTCTGCGGTCATCTTATATACATAAGTAGTCTTACCGTCAGCAGTTTCCATGGAAACCTGTTCTGCTGTAGTAGCATCTGCCAAAGACATACATTCGCCGTTCGTTACGATAGTGATGATAGAGCCTTTGGCCATGTTCAATACACCGACCTTACGGCCGCCACCATTGCCCTGATAGAGACCGCCATTCTTCGGATGAATCAAGAAATTGTTTGCACCCTGCATGGCAAGACCTTCAAATGCTCCGGTACCCAAGTTGGAATCTGTACCACCGACCTTAACAGTTTCATCTGAATAAGTCATGGCTGTGTTGCTCTCTACCTCGGTAGACATTGCGGCGAAGTCCCAGTTAGGAGCAGCAATATACTTAACAACCTGCTGAACTTTGATAGAATAGATAGTGAAGTAACGAGTCATGGTCAATGCCAAAGTACCTTCTTCTATCATGGTGTAAACATAAGTAGTCTTGCCGTCAACGGTTTCCATTGAAGTCTGTTCTGCTGTAGTAGCATCTGCCAAAGACATACATTCGCCATTTGTGACAATCGTAACAACTGAACCCTTGGCCAGATTCAATACACCGACCTTACGGCCGCCACCATTGCCCTGATAGAGACCGCCATTCTTCGGATGAATCAAGAAATTGTTTGCACCCTGCATGGCAAGACCTTCAAATGC
>CAZMOE010000006.1:20347-85502 GCA_964567855.1 uncultured Prevotellaceae bacterium | reverse complement strand
TCTTCGGATGAATCAAGAAATTGTTTGCACCCTGCATGGCAAGACCTTCAAATGCCCCGGTACCCAAGTTGGAATCCGTACCGCCGACCTTAACGGTTTCATTTGAATAAGTCATGGCCGTATTGCTCTCTACTTCGGTAGACATTGCGGCGAAGTCCCAGTTGGCAGCATCAACAAGAGCTGTCTGCTGTTTAACTTCAATAGAATAAATAGTGAAATAACGGGTCATGGTCAATGCCAAAATGCCCTCTGCAGTCATCTTATATACATAAGTAGTCTTGCCATCAGCAGTTTCCATGGAAACCTGTTCTGCTGTAGTAGCATCTGCCAAAGACATACATTCGCCGTTCGTTACGATAGTGATGATAGAGCCTTTGGCCATGTTCAATACACCGACCTTACGGCCGCCACCATTGCCCTGATAGAGACCGCCATTCTTCGGATGAATCAAGAAATTGTTTGCACCCTGCATGGCAAGACCTTCAAATGCTCCGGTACCCAAGTTGGAATCTGTACCACCGACCTTAACGGTTTCATCTGAATAGGTCATGGCTGTGTTGCTCTCTACCTCGGCAGCCATTGCTGCAAAATCCCAATTCTTGACAACCGTCATATTATCATCCTTCGCAGCACCCTCAACAACCGTCACAGTGCAGACAGCCACGATGTCTTCGATAGCAGCCTCGATAGTGGTAGTACCGGGAGCGACAGCAGTAATCACGCCGTTTTCAACGGTAGCGACAGCTTCATCCTTAGAGGTCCAAACCACGTCGGCAGTATTAACGGCATCGGCGGGAGTAAACGTTGCGGTCAAAGTGGCAGTACCGCCGACTTCGATTTCGACACTTTCCTGATCGAGGGAAATAGCCTCTACAATCGAAGTTGCCGAGAAATGAATCGTTTCAGTTACAGTCTGAAGCTCCTGCATATCGAATGTTTCCTCGTTCAGATCGAGGAACATGAAAGCAAGCGTTGCATCACATTCGGAACGGGCTTCACCATAAGATGCCTTGGGAACCAGGATTTCCAAATGATAGGTCTCACCGCTTTCAACCTTCATCAGGCCCATTTCATCGAAACCGGCAGGATTGAAAGGCATCGGATTCATACCGTATTTCACACCGGAAAGAACCGCATTGTCAACGCCGAAAATATAGAAAGCGTTAACAGGCTGGCCCTTTACAGTGAAATCGATCTTGACAGTATCAGGATCGGCACCTGCGGCATAAGCCGGCTCGATATTCAGACCTTCAAGAGAAGGAGCAGCCGTATAAGCACCGAAAGAAATGGATTGAGCAAACTCACCACAAACATTCATTTCGTATGCCTCGTTCATATCAACAAGATAGAATGCCAAGTTTGCAGTACATTCGGAACGGGTCTCTTCGTACATTTCCTTCGGGATAAGCAACTCCCAATGATAAGTCTGACCGGATTCAACAGGCAGGAAACCTTCTTCACCGAAACCTTCGGGATTGAATGTCATCGGATTCATGCCGTACATTACACCGGTGAGAACCGGTCCGCCTTCAGCACCGACAAGATAAAGCGAATTGGTAGCCTCTCCCACAACAGAGAAATCAACCTTAACAGTATCAGGGTCTGCACCTGCAGCAGGGACAAGGAGTGCGGTCGCACCTTCGAGGGCCGGAGTATTAGCCGGAGCATCTTCATATTCCACAGACAGGATAACACACGGCTGTTCACCGGTATTGGAAAACGTAAAAGTGGTAACTTTATCCAGATCGAAAGAAATAACATCCGGATCACCGATAGTCTTGCCGTTCAACCAGCAGGCCATCGGAGTTGCATTATCTACGGTATAGGATACACCTGCAACCTCCTTCCAATAAGAGGCACGACCTTCTACACCCTTAGCATCCGGATCGTAATTCAAGTAACTATGAAAAGTTACTTTAGTAGCCACTTTGCCAGCAGGAAGAATAACTGTGTTCTGAGCACCATTAGAAAGCTTGATGGGCGTACGCGAACCGGTGCTTCCATCAGGAAGCGGCACGTTGAATTTCACAGCTGCAGCAGAATATGCTTTTGTAGCATTTCCCGTCAGCTGGAGAACAAAGCCCTCGGCAGTATCACCATCGTTACCCGTCAACTGGTTATTCACACTGGTCCCATCATAAGAGCCAGTAGTGCAATTTCCCCATGCAATCAACGCGGTGTCTGCGAAAGCCTCATTGAAGCAGAACAATGAGGCCGCAACGAGCATCACTGACTTCAACTTGTTAAAAAATCGCATAACTTTTAAATGTATTAATGAAGGTGCCGATTGTTTTTCATGTTCACTCCGGCCATGACCAGCACCATTTACCAAATGCCGGAGCGATAATAGCAGTTTTTATTGAAAAACGGCAGAAGAATCCACCCGCAAGAAAGCGGGGGATTCTTACTGCCGTTCTGTTTTATCTGTGATTATTCACGGAAGAAAACTTTTTTAGTTTCGATCGTGCCATCAGTATAACGAGTAGTCACGATGTTGAGACCTTTGACGTAAGTGTTGACACGCTTGCCATCGATAGTATAGATAGCACGGTTCAGCACAGCGTGAGTCTCCTTATTGACAGTATTGATGTTGGTGGCAACACCATTGTTGAAGCCTCTGTTCAAATCCACTTCAGGATATTCTTCGCTACAGAGGGCAATAATACCGTCTGTAAAGAAGTAAGTGAAATCGAACCAGTAATCCGTCCTGACGGTGTCGACACCATTCTCGGCAAAAGCCGTACGGGTAATCGTGTTGGTCGTATAACGCATAACCGTAGTCGTTGCGCCGGTTTCCTCATCCGTAACATCGGTCTTGAATGTGAAGTTGAAACGGTCGCGAGCGATGGTCAAAGTGTCACCGGTCGGTTGCTTGAGCTTCATTTCGTTATTCTTAACCACCAGGTTGAAGTTATAGATGTAGTCATAAGCTCCAAGGATCGGAATATCGGTAGCTGTCAGGTTGTGGCCGTTTTCATCCAGATACTTGATCGTATCGTTGGTGTAGGGCATGAACTGACGGGCCTCGATAGCGGCACGGGCCTCGGCGGAATAAGTGCCCAGCTGCCAGTCTTCGGCAGAAATCTTGTTCGGGCTCGGAACATAGTCGGCACCGGTACCTGTACCCAGGCCCCAGAATGCCAATGTATCGATCTCGCGGTTACCCTTATCCGGGAAAATCTTCGAATAGTAGGTAATCGTATCGCCTGTAGGAACATGGATGTAAGTCAATACAGAGTCTACTACATAATAACCGATCGTATCGTTTACAGCCTGCATGGCAGTCACACACTTACCGTCGAGCATCTTGTAGTTACCCACTTTAGGATTGTCCAAGAAACCATCCATCAGGTTCATCCATACACGGGTATTGGCACCCTGGAAGTTAGCAGAGTCAACCATCACGATCTTATCGGAAGTTTGGCCGTCAAAATCGAAAGCCACACCGTTATTGTTGTACAACCAAAGAGATTTCATCGTCAAAACGCCGATGCTGTTGGCACCGTTATGGCCCGGATATACATTGATTGTAGAACCATCCTTACCACCTACGCCAGTATCGATATAACCGTTACCACCGATGGTACCGTTGTTGTTGCGGAGAGAGAAACCGTACACGCAGTTGGAGAATGAAGGCTCCTGGGAGTTGATAAGGAGGAGCTGGCCCTGACGGTGATAAGCGTAACGGCTCGGAGAGTTCACCGGAGCGTTGAATGCGATTGTGGCACCGGGATAAATCTCGAAGTCACGGTCACCGTTACCGCCGTCCACAGTCACGTCATAATAAGCAGGTGACGAGTTACGCCAGAATGAATAAGAAGAGCCAGTGTGAATGGAGCCCTCGCCCACGATCTTCGGCCATGCAGAAGCACCGGAAGCAACATAGAGACAGGGAGCGCCTGCACCGGTGATATCCATGGTAAACGGCACAGCAGCCCACTGACCGGAAGTCTTGGTGTAGGAAACACCGTCGGGGCTGTTACCCGGCCAACCGCTGGTGAAACGGATCGTGTCGCAGGAATAACCGTCCAAAGTTTTCAGATAAAGAGTACCTGTAAATTCGGGAGCGGAAGTATTCTTTGCAAAATAGCAATTGAAATTGATAGTGTTCTTGTTACCGCAGTAGATGGTCAGATCACCCGCACCGGAAATAGTACCACCCATCGTGCAATAGCTGTCAAGATAGATTTCGTTGCCAGTACCCTCGATGATCCAGTTGAACGGAATTGCAGTTACAGCCACACCCTCATTTGTCATATAACCGGAGCAGTCCACACCGTCAACATCGGTAAAGTCTGCCGGATTAGGATAAGCGGTTTCAGGAGAGTCGAAGAACTTCACCTTACCGCCTTCCATCAAGGTAACGGTTTCACCATTTTTGAACGGGAACGCGCAAGTATTCATTGCCTCATTGGCAAATGTCACAGTAGCGCCGGCGATGATGAATTCTTCCTCACCAGCGTAGTCTCCTTCATCGGCCGGGAGAGAGAAAACCTCATCGGCGTCGATGACTGCTTGAGCATTTGCAGACACGACAGCGGCCGCGGCAATTGCAAAAACGGAGTAAAATCTTTTTTTCATACGTTTAAAAGAGATTTTGAGTTAGTAAATAATGTTAGTAAATTTAATTGTTGTCCTTTCTGTATCAGAGGCCGCCAATTCCTCTCCGTTTTCGGTAACGGAGAGGAACTGGCATACGCTTTATCGTTTGAAGTATTTGCGGACCTCCGTGCCGGCGGCACTTCTGATGTTAAGCAGATATACACCGCCCGGTACATCGGCTGCAGCCATATTGGCATTGACCATTCCGTAGGCCGAGGTGAATGTTGTCACTTCAACACCATTCAGGCCGGTCACACTGACGGTCACCTCGGTATCGTAAGTGATGTCTGCAATGCCGTTTTCATCTGCCACAATGGTCAGGCGCCCCTCCGTCGTGCAGAGCTGGCTTGTATCCCACTTCATGCCGGCGGGCAATTCGGGCAGTTCGAGAGTCGGCGTATAGTTTTTGTTGAATGTCTTGCAGGTCCAGAAAGAGAATGTATCGCCGATCTTCGGCACATAATCGGAGCGGGTCAGGATACGGACGGTACCACGCATCAAAGCGGCAGTGCCGATAGAGATGCTTGAATTGGTGGTGTTGGTATTGATGCGCAATTCAAGCACACCGCCCTCGTTGAGTGTCAAAGTTCCTGTCAGATTCAATACACTGAGATAAAGCAGGCCGGGACGGAAAACACCTCCATTTTCCACCACCACTTTGCTATTGCCCATATAGCCGCGGCCGGTCAATACACCACCATCTTTCACGGTAATGAGTCCTGTACCGGTAGCCGTCGTCGTGGAGGTAATGGAATTATAGACCCGGAGTGTACCCTCGACTACATTGATGGCACCCGATCCTGTGTTGGCGGTCATCGACATCACACCAGTACCGACCTTATTGATCGTAGCATTGGAAATACCGCCGAATGAGAAATCCGTATTCTTGGATCCTACCTCAAAAGTGTTGCTTGCATTCGAGCCGGCAGCCAAAGTACCGACACCGGTCAGTTCCCCGATGCGGAAAGTACCGGAAGTAGAAGCATTGCCATCGCCCAACTGTACGACATCGCCGGCATTAGGAATATTGAGCGTAGCATTGGGAAGGCCGTAGGTATTGGTGAAAACAATAGGATAAGAGGCCGATTTCGCACCCGTGGCTTTCAAGGTTCCGGTAAATTTGGACCAATCGCCATACATGTAAGTACGATAGTAAGCCGGAACATAGATTGTCAGTTCACCGGAACCATGCAGTGTACCGCGATAGTTGCAACGACTATCGAGGCGGGCCGTAGCCTTGGCACCTTCAGGCACTACCCACGCCGAATAACTTTGGGCATAGGTGTAGCTATTATCCTCGAACTGGAGTGTACCGCCGCGCAGGACTACCGTATCACCCAATGCGGTCTGGTTCTGATATTCGACAGGAATGTTGACCGTACCGGACTCGATTTCCAGCTTCTTAATGGCATTATGTTCACGGAATATCAACGTTCCAGCCCCTTTCTTGATCAGTGTACCGCCAGAAACGGCCGCATTTTGGGTAAAGGTGCCGGAGTTGTTGATCACAGCGCCATTGCCCACTTCGATCGGACAAGCATTGGTCAATGCGGCTGTGGCGCGAAGGGTTGCTCCTTCACCGATATAGAATTTACCCTTCTCGGTAGTATAGGCGCCCAAGGCACCGACGTTCTGAGCATCGGAAAGTGTGGCTACACTTACCGTACCGCCATTGATGCGGACACCGCCGGTAAAGTTGTTTTCATTATTGACATAAAGCGTACCGTTGCCGTTCTTAACCAGTCCGGTCGTACCGCTGATCATGCCGCTGCCCTGGAAAGTGTAATCATCGTCGCCCTCTACCACAACGGAAGACGGCTCTACATTTTCGGCAACGGTGACGGTCTTGTTGACTGCAGAGGCATCGAAAGTCACCGCATCACCCGAAACGAAGACATCGGAGGTGCCACCATTGACAAAGTTCTGTACATCGTTGAGATTCCAGATGGAATTGACCGCACCGGACCAATATACGGAAGCTGCAGCACGTTGTGCCTTGACACGGAGAATCACAGACTTGTCTCCGGCCACTAATTCATAAGAGACGCCCTCCAGGCCCTCTATAGTAATGGCATTCACGTTACCCTGCAAAGACTTGGTTGCCTGGACAAGAGTATAATCACCGGCTTCAAGCGTTCCGCCTCTAACGACACGGATTACCGGAGTGGCGCCGATAGGATTGGCTGCGCCGAGACGTAACGTATCGACTGTAACGATGTCGGTCTGTCCTTGACCATTGACATTGAGTTCCAACACGGCACCACCATCCATATCAAGACAGGAGGCTGTCAACGTGGCAAGGGACGAAGCAGAAGAGGTGGGACGAAGCACGGCACCATATTCCATCTTGATACCTTTTTTATAGGCTCCGGTCAGATCGGCCTCTGCAAAACGTTTCAGAATCAGATGGCTGCCGGTGATATCGCTTTCGTTAACCAAGGTTCCGCCCCACACCTCCGTATTACCGGTGTGATTCAGAGTGCAGCCGCTAAGGGTCATCTTACCGAGTCCCATTTTTATGAAACGCATATCGCCGCTCCACGTACCGCCTTTGATTACATAGTCGGCGGGAGTATTGACCATCACGTTGGAAGGCTTCACCGTTCCGTTGACATTGACCGTCGTATTCTTGGTCTGTGCCATCATCACGAATTTGCCGTCGGCATTGGAAGAGAGGGCGTCTGTAATTTCCTGTTTTCCGTTGGAACAAGCCGGAGGAGGAGGCAACACGATGCCTTCGAGATTACCAAGGAAGTAGCTGACGTGAGGCGGCTGATTGTATGCGCACATCTGCCAGTAGATGGCCTGACGATACTGGAAGTCATACATCAACGAATAGTTGCGATGGGACGTCAAGGCCGTAGTAGTATAAATCCGGATATAGCGGTTGTCACTGGTGCGGACGCAGATCTCTTCACGCCAGTCGCCGAAAAGATCGGCCTGAAGGCAAGGATTGCCTTTCGTGTTGTTGTTGGTCATACAACCCGTGGCGGAGAATATCGGAGAGCCGTTGCCGTATTTGAAAACCGAAGGATCCAGACCGTCGCCCACAGAGGTGCGCGAAGCATAGTCGAAAGACTCATCAAGGATATCGCCGTCCCAGTAAATACGATAGTTCATCGTCACACCGGGAGCGGTAGTAGCTGCCACCTGATCTGCAGCACGGCTGGTAGAAGCGCTCCACAGATGGCCGTCGACCGTCCAAAGTTCCGCACCGGGAAAATCGTCAGTAAAGTTACCGGCCAGACAGCGGCCGCAGTCGTTGCCACGTATCCAGCGGAACAAGATCTCACTGGTGGCAGCATCCACAAAGACGGCGCCCGGGTTGTCCTCCAGACAACGGAAACCCTCCACACCCTTGCGATAAGGATCGAGGTCGCCATAATGCTGGGCATCGCCATGGCCAAGGCCAGTCGAACTCAATTCCGTTCCGTCATCATCGATCACGCAGTTACCGTGGCAAATCTCATCACGGCCGTCCATATCGACATCGACGATACAGAAATTATGGTATCCCTGACCGTAGAACGGACTGGAAGTGTCATCTGTATAATAGGCCCAGCGACGCTGCAACTTGCCGTTGACCAAATCATAGGTAGCCATGTGCAAATTTGTATAACAGCCACGGCCTAAATAGATGCTCGGATGACGACCGTCCAGATAGGGAGCACCGAAATGGAACTTGTTGGCACGGTGACCATAGGCCTTGGAATTGCCGTTCCACCAGAAAGCAGCGCTGCGACGGGCGAGATTATTACCGTTTACGGGGTCGGTATCGAAAATCACTTTGTCGATCAAGGCTCCGGTCGCACCGTTGAGAACCACCAGCCATTCGTCGCCGTCGACCTGATAGTCGCGTCCTCCGACAGGACGATAGTTCACCTTCGCATTCCCGATTACAGTACCGTCGGGCAAAATGGTGCCGTCGGTAGCGCGCAAAACGACTTCGGCCTTGCCGTCTTCATCAAAGTCGAAGGCCACGCAGTTGGTCTCTACATGACCGGCGTTGATAAGATTGGGTCCCATATCCAAAGTCCACAGCAGAGTACCGTCCAGCTTATAGGCCTGGAAAAGACAATATGCGGTATCGTTGGCTAAGGTAAAGTCTGTATTCATCCGTTTTACGATCAACTCATAAACACCGTCTCCGTCCAGGTCGGCGGCACAGGCATCATTGATCGTATAGGCATTGTTCATCAGATGGCCGTTCTTGGAATAGAGGTCGGACATCTTGATCTGCATATATTGCTGGCCCCAGACAGATACGGGTGCACATGCCGGCTGTTCTACCCCACCGACAACGGCACGCACCGTATAGGAGGAAGAGGCGGAACCCGAACGGTCGATAAAATTAGAAACGGTCAGAGGTTCATCGTTCAGTTTGGTACCGTCGCGATAAATGTTATAGGTCACGTCGTACCATTCGTCTCCGGTAATACGCCAAGAGGTATAAACCCCTGACGGAACTTTTACCGCAACGAGTCCGCGATCCAGTGTCTCCATCTGGCGCTGGGCACGAAGCCCACTAAAAGAAAGAAGCATGAACACTCCTAAAAGGAATAATTTCTTCATGGCATTTTAAATTAACTATATAACTGTTCTGATTTCTATATGTAATATTGCAATATACAATCCTCGTTGCAAATATAGAGCAAATAATTCAAACGTACATATTTTTCTGTAGATAAATGATATTTTTAACGAATAAACAAGAAAAACGCCCCGTTTTTGCAAAATACGGAGCGTTTTATATTTTCATTTTTAGTACAATAAGTATCTGTTATCACCTGTAGCGGAGATACCAGGAACTTTCACCGGCCGAGTAGTCGGGCGCGCCGAGCACGTTACGGCTGCCTGCATACTTTTTATCCATTACAGCCTGGAAATAAGCGTTACCATCCATGCCTTCTTCGTGTGTCAGCGTGTAGGAACGACCATTCACGGTAGCGGTGGTGGTTCCGTTCATACGGCGGGCGACGCGCACGATGTCGGGGAAGCGATTTCCTTCGTGGGCAAGCTCAAGTGCGGCCTCATCCATGATAATTTTTTCGACGACATAGATAGAGTCTTCCTTGGTGGTGCAATCGGCAAGCGATTTGGCAGCGAAGTCGGAGACATAAACCGGTTCCATGCAGGCGCGACCGCGACGAAGACCGCCGTGCTGACGCCACGGACCGCGGCGAACAATACCATCGAACGGATTGTCGGACGCCTTGGTGTACATACGGGTATCGAAGAAGAGAAGGGCCGAATCCTGAGCATTGTCGCAGACTCCCATGGTAATGGGTTTCAGCAGATGGAACAGATTGTGTCCGTTGGTCTGGAAGTCACGAGGATCGGAAGTGCGGTTCACACCGTTCGGGTAGGTCGTGCCGTAATAGTTAGACAATCCTTCGGTAATGAATGCCAGGGCGAAGTCAGGATAACCGAGGCGGTTCATACACTCTGCAAAGCGCAGATGAACCATCGGAGCGCGATAGAGCCACCAGCGGCCTTCCTGCTCGTAAGGAACAGCGGGATCGTATTTGTACAGATACTTGGCACACAGCGTGTCGCCGGCAAAATTCACCCGGTAGGTGGCGCTGTCGCCACGAGTGTCGAAAGGTGCCCCGTTGCGACGCAGGCGATCCAGACGGGCGAAGTTATAGATACAGGCCGAAGAGGGCTTCAGCTGGTAACTGCCGCCGTCGGAAACCGATGCGAAAAGATTGACAAACGGATAACGGGGGGTCATTCCCTTGGGGAAGGTGATGGCCCAGATCCATTCGTAAGAGGCAGCCTTGGCAGTCAATGCGTCCGAGAACATATTGGGCCAGATGGTGCGGAAGCTGTGCACGTTACCCTCCATGAATCGGGAAAGAGAGGCCTGATAGAAGTCGCCGATCTGGTCGGCGTTAATGGAAACCGTACATTTGTAGCGCTGGTAATTGCTGACGTCGTCGCCATCGGAATCGATGTCCATCAGCTCCTTGTATAGGGCGGCAGCTTCATGGAACTGGTTGTTCCAGAGATAAAGGTCGGCCAGGAGCAACTTCTTGTGCACGAAATAATAAGAAAGACGTTCGCCGTTGACCGTGGTCTGGATGTTATTCACGCCATCATATACCAGCGGTGATTCCTCATAAGGTTTGAGGAAAGGCAGGTTTTCCATCACCTGAATCAGGCGCGGAAGGAGTTCCGTAAGATCCAGCATCTCCGCCTTGGCGGCAGCCTCTTTCATATCGGAAACAGAGATGATCGGATCCGTGATATAAGGCACCCGGCCGAACTGAGTAGCCAGCTGCAGATAGACATAACAACGGAGGGCGGCGATGTCGGAATAGCGTTCGTTGTATTCGTCCTCGGTCATGTCGTGACGTTTCAGCATCTTGTCGAAATTGACGAGGCAGTCGTTGCACTCCTTGATGACATTATAATAGGGAGTGGGATCGAGATAAGGATTTTCCTCATTGTCCACCTTGGCATCCACCTCCTGCAGGTAGGTGTTGGTGTTACCGGTGATATCCATCAGGTCGCCGCGCAACTCGTTGAGCACGACCATCTGCTCGCTGAGCGCCATAAACTGCGAGTAAACGCCCAGAATGTGCTTGTCGGCGTCTCCCACATTAGTATAGGTATCTTTATAGTCCAGCGCATCGTCGATGTCGGCGTCGACACAGGAAGCGGCCCCGAGGAGAGCGGTTCCAAAGAGAAGAGCGGACCAGAATTTGCGATATTTCATATCAAATTAAATTAGAATGTTTATACGAGTTAAGAATTGGATTCTTTGTGTGGATTATGAACCGGGAAACAGATTGCCTGCTGTGAAACCGGCGATAAGGCGGCCACCGGCAGAGGTGTTGCACCGTTCATAATCCTCACACCTTCTTTTTTAGAGACCGATCTTCATGCCGATGTAGAACGTGCGGGACGTAGGAGTCGTGAAGGCGTCTACGCCACGATACAGCGGATTGTTGGAAGATGAGGAAATGATCTCCGGATCATAGCCTTTGTAATCGGTCCACGTATAGAGATTCTCTACCGTACCGTAAACAGTAATACCGGTAAACAAGGAGCTCTTGATCGGCACGTCGTAAGACAAAGTCAGCGACTTGAACTTGAGGAACGAGCCGTCTTCGATCCAGCGGTCGGAGAAGCGGCTGTTGCCCATCGGGTCGCCATACTGGGCACGCGGCATGGAGGTGATATCGCCTTCGGTGCGCCAACGGTTCAGGACGGCTTTGGTCTGATTCGTATAGCTGCTCATGTTCTCCAGCCGGCTGCGGGTATAATTGTAGATGTCGTTGCCGAGAGAATAGGTGAACTGGGCGGTCAGGGTGAAACCGTGGCTCTTCATGACGGAAGAGAAACCTCCGAAGATATCAGGATTGGGATCACCGATATCGACACGGTCTTTTCCATCGATCACGCCGTCTTTCTCTACATCGGCAAAACGGACATCGCCGGCCCCGAACGGCACTTTGACTGAGCCGACCATCGTAGAAAGGGCGGCTTTATTGGCCTCTGCCGTCGTAGCATAGACCCCGTCGGTCTTGTAACCGTAGAATACGCCGAGAGAAGAGCCCGCACGGGTCAGGACGGTACCGTCGCCGATCTCAGTCTCGATCAGACCGCAATCCAGGGACTTCACCTCATTCTTGTTATGGGCAACGGTGGCGCTCAGATCCCAGGAGAAATGCTTGCGGTTGATCACACGCCCGAAGATTGTGGCTTCCAGACCCTGATTCTCCATTTCGCCGCCATTGGAAACGTATTTGGCGAAACCGCTGAAAGAATCGGCATCGGAATAAATGAGGAGGTCTTCCGTTTTGCTCTTATAGGCATCGACGGTGAGGCCGAGACGTTCGTTGAAGAAAGCCATGTCGAGACCGACATTCATTCTGGTAACACGTTCGGGCTTCAGATCCTCGTTGATCAGGTTACCACGAATCAGACCGTTGTTAGAGAGGAACGGGGTAGAAACATAATAACGCTTGGCATTGTAATTGCCGATGTCGTCATTACCGGCCGTTGTCCAGCTGGCACGCAGCTTGAGATGGTTGACAGCTCCTGCCCTCTTCATCCACTTCTCGGAAGAAATGAGCCATGCGGCCGATACGCCGGGATATACCTGCAACGGAGCGACGTCGTCACCATAGCGGGAAGAGGCGTCCGAAGAAACGATGGCCTGCAGGAAATAGCGGTTCTTGAAGGCATAATCGATATTGCCGTAGAAAGAAAGCCAGTTCCAGTTGCCCAAGGCACCGCCGTTCTGATAAAGTGCGGCATCACCGGAAGAAATAGATTGATAGTAATTGCTGGCAGAGTTATAGCCATGACCATAATCGTCTTCTGCGGAGCAGTTCATATAACGGAAACCGAGAGTTCCGTCCAGGAGATGATCACCGAGCTTCTTGGTATAGTTCAAACGGGTCTCGTTAAAGAGGTCGTAAAGACGTTCGACACGATGCAGCTGCTGGTTAACGATTTCTGCATTCGGCAAGGTTCCATAAGGGATACCGGAAGAGGGATAGAAGATCTCTTCACGCTCTTTGTTGAAGTCAAGACCGAATGTCGACGTCAGCAGAAGGTCTTTGGCGAGATCGATTTCGAGATTATAGCTACCCATAAACCGATAATAGGAATATTCGTTCTTGACATCGTTCACAACAACGGCCGGGTTGGCGGCCCCAAGGGCATCGACGGCCTCGAAAGCCGGAGAAGCGACATTCAGCTCGCTGATAGAGTTCGGAGAGGTGAACGGCGCTTTCGTCAAAGCGGTATAAAGAGGGTTCAGCACCGAAACTGAACCTTCGTTGGCCAGATTCTTGACGCCGTAGACGAAACTCATATTGGCGTTGAAACGGATACGGTCCGTGAACTTGATAGCGGCATTCACGCGGGCATTGAAACGCTGGAAATCGGTGCCCTCGATAAGGCCGTCCTTATTCTGGAAACCGACGGAGACGCCATATATGGCCTTGTCATCACCTCCGGTTACCATCAAGGAGTACTGCTGCTTGAATCCGGTCTGGAAAATCTCATCCTGCCAGTCCGTATTGTTGTTGTACTTATAATAAGCACTGTTTTCCCAAGTCTTGTCCGGGCGTTGAACGGGCAAATTGGGATTAACCCACGGCAAGGCGTTGATCTGACCGGAAGTCAGACCGGAGGTTTGTGCCAACTCGGTCAAATAACGCTTGGAGTCTTTGGCCCCGAGTACCGGCAATTTCTCAGGCTGCATGTTGATACCGCAGAGAGCGGTCACATCGATGCGGGTGGCCTGTTCTACCGTGCGCTTGGTCTGAATCAGAATAGCGCCGTTACCGCCTTTGACTCCGTAAATGGATGAAGCATCTTTCAAAACGGTAATCTGGTCGATATCTTTCACATCGATGGCACCGAGAGGGGTGGAAATCTGCCCCTCGACCAAAGAAAGACCGAATTGACGGTTTTCAATCACCATACCGTCGATAACGAGCAACGGCTGATTGGTAGCATAGATGGAATTATAGCCGCGCAACAGCAAATTTGCACCTGCGCCATCGGCCCCGGAACGGAAATCGACGCCGAGACCGGCTACATTGCCCTGCATCAGGGCCTCCGGAGAACCTTTGACAGAAAGTGAATTGTCATCGGCGACTACGGAAAGCGCGGAGGTCACATGTGAACGCTCGCGCATACCGAGCGGAGTCAGCACATCATTGTTCGTCATGGTCTTGTAGCCATCTTCCATCAGGCGGATGGAAACATAGTCGCGGTCACGCAAAGAGACAATGACGCCGGCCTGTGTAGGACCGTTGACCTTCAATTCACAATCTCCGGAAGCGGGAACCTGCAGAGTGAAGGAACCTGCATCGTCGGTCATGGCCGAATAGGGATGGCCGACCACGGAAACTGAAACACCGGGAATAGGCTGACCGGTAGCATCGGAAACTACTTTGCCATGGACCGTGGTCTTGGTTTCACCCCCGGCCATCTTAAGAACACCGGCGAAGCCTTTTGCCTCCTGGGCAAAAGTCGCTGTGCAACCGGCTGTACATGCAATCAGAAATATCAAAAAACTCTTTTTCATAATTGGAGATTTGGAGGGTTATTCATCGATATCCGGAACAAAGTGAATATAATCCAGGTAGATGGAGCCATGAGGCTGCACTTTGCTGGCCGAAGGTGTGGTCGTATTCGTCTGGTTGAAGGGAGCATTGGTCACGAAAACCGTAGCGTCGCCCTCATACATACAGTAGAAAATGTCTTTCGGTATGGAGGTCGGTTTTCCGGTTTTCTGGTTGATTGCGAAACGCTCGTTGGTGCTCACACCGACAATACCGGTATAGAAAACACTTGTCTGATCGATCTTTGCCGTCTCGCACCAGATCAGCGGAGTCTCATAGGAAGGATCATCCAACGCATATCCGGCATTGACACCCAAACGGGCAAAACCACCGTTCTTGCCGACTTCGCTTACCAGGTCGGCATCGGGATCATAACCTGCCATGCAACGATAATTTTTGAAGGTACTGTTGAAGATGTTGTTGGGAGAACAATTCAACACAAAGTCGCCGACCGTTTCCGCATTGTTGTAAGCCAGCGGAAGGTCGCCGGGCTGGGAAAGGTACAGCTTCTGAACATTGCGAAGCACGCCGCCGCACGGATAATTCTTGTTTTCCAGATATTTCGGATAATTGACAGCCGTTGTATCAGGCGCGCAATGGTGAGCGCGATCATCGACACTGCGCCAATAAATCTTATAGCTGCAAGAGAACAATGGAGCCTTGTAAGCCAGATAAGAGCCGCCCTTGGCATAGTTGAGCTGGGGATTGCCGTTGGAACTGAAAGAGGTTCCGACATAACCGTAGTTGGAAGATATATGCTTGAAGATGACAGAGTCGGTCATATTGCCAAGGCTGTCAACATAGTAAGCGGCATAAGTTCGCATGGTATCGGCACCGCAGAGCACGACGTCACGGCCACCCATGGCGGAGGGAACGATGCGGGTGAAGACATAGTTCTCGTTGGTCGCATAATAATCCTCGCCCTGTATGTAAACATCCTTGATCTTATTGTCCTTGATGCGGATATTCACGTTCTTGGCCAGACGGATGTTACCATTGGATACCATCCAGACAGAGTCTTCAGGCAGAATGGCGCCGGACATATCCAGCTCTATACCGCCGATGGAACGGAACGTCTTGCTACCAGGATTGGCATCTTTAAGACGACAAGTCAGATCGCAAACCAATTCCGTACGGGCCACCAGAGTAGTCTTGGCAGAGTCGATCTTCAACGTAGAAACGTAGTCGACTTCACGGTGCTCACCGTTGTGTTGTTTCAGATAGGGCCAGTATTTATCGGACAGAGCGGCAAATGTCTCGTTGTCGAGAAGAACCAATGAAATCAATGCGCCGTTATCGTTGAGCGGGATACGCTCGAAAAGCGGATTATAATACTTATAAATCGTATCGTAAACCGGAGTATTCGTCACCGGATCGAGACCGGTCTGAACGCTCCGGTCCATATCCATGACAGAATCGCCCAAACTGAGAATGAAAGCGGCCATATCGTTCTCTTCGGCGAGATCGTAAAGACGTTCATAGACGTTAGGCTGCCTTTCGGAAGCAAAACCGGAAAAGCGAAGGATACCGTTGCGGCAGACAACCTCTTCCTGAGTCAGTTTCATGGAATCCAGAACAATCATCTTACCATTGTACATCGTAAGATAGGTCATCGTATCGAGCATGGCCTTATTATATTCCAGCAGTGCGATATGCGAACCGGGCACTTCCTCCCAAAGAGAATCCGGAACGGCCTGCATAGCCTGACTCACCGGCGCCAGCACCGTATAAGCACCGGAAGACTGCAACAAGGCGTCATAACCGCCACGGGTAAGAGCCTCGCGGAAAGAGTTCAACTCCGGGTATAAAGAAATGACCTCCCAGATGGTCTGTGAACGGGATCCGCTCACCTCTTCATCATCCCACTGGTCGTCGCAACTGCTGCCACCGAAGACGGCGACTGCAACTCCCATAAGGAAAATAAATCTTTTCTTGATGTTATTCATAGTCGATAGTATTTATTCATTGTTCTATTAAATTGCCCTCTTCATCAAAGCGGCTGGCATCATGATTCGGGCACCAGGCCTGCGGACATGTTCCCGGCTCCAGTTTTCCGGCCACAACGTCACACTGATTCGGGAAAATGTGAGTACGATAACTGCTGTTGTATCCGGCCACATCTATATAAACAGAACGGTCCTGAACGAGATTTCCGTCCTCATCCTTGATCACCTTGTACACACGCGAATCGGATCCGTCAACAGCGACACGCGGATGTACCTGATCGACATCGATTGGGATGAACATGAGCATGTCATAGTTCTGGCCCAAGGCCTGATTACCGTCCTGAGGATCGAAGCGGAGCGTATGTACACCATCGGAGAAGACATCGATCGTACCGAGGTTGACAGCTGTCACATAAGTCTGGTTCGGATAAAGAGCCTGCGGCTGCTGGCGTCCCTTGGCCAACTGCGTCTCGTCGTCGTCGCGGCTGTTGGAAGCATTACCGTACTGCGAAAGGGTTACAGTACCGAAGACCTGATCATCGTGACCGTCCTGCTTGAAGGTGGTACGGATGGTGCCATCGCCGCGGGAGAAAGTACCCATAGCGCGATAGCGCAACCAAACTTTGTACTTGCCCGTAACCAATGTCGGGGTCTTGATTTCCAGATACTGCATCACATGAGTGGCAAGACGGAAATTCAAATAGTCGCCGTAAACATATTCAGACTTGACGTCGAAGTTATCGGAACCGAGTTTAGGCTCGAAATCGCAACAATACTGCACCGACGGAGAGTTTTTACCGGACCAGCTCATCAAGGAAAGATCAGTCGGCACATAGCCGGTTTCATCCGCTGACAAGGTGGAGTTGAAATATACATAGGTACCAGCTTTACGGAAGCCCTTGAGAGCCCGCATCTCCGGCTGGTCGGCCATATCCCAGTTGATACGGGTAGCGGCACGTTCGATAATTTCCAACTCACCATTCAAAGTCTGTACGACACCATTGGCACAAACGAAATCCACTAACTGACCGCTTGTAAGCATTTGGATACCGGGATCATCGAAATCCTCGAAACGATTGAGATAAATATCTTCGCCCAATGTCGTAACAGTAACTACTTTATTCAAAGAGGTACAGGTGTTGATCGCAGAGATACCCATGATATCATTCTTGTAATAACGGCCTTTCAGGAAGTGATAGCCGATCCAGTTTTCAAGCAACTGCTCTTCCGAATAGTTGGAAATATTGTTTTTCTGGAGGGCGGCGATAACATCGTCCAATGTCAAAAGGCCCTCCTTCTCCATCACGGCATTCGGCTGTACGAGGAATGTCAGATATTTCTGGGAGGCCAAAATAGAGTCGATGGACTTCTTGATATTTTCATTTTTATCCAAAATCTCCTGCATCAGGCCGGTCATGGCGTCATAGCCCTCGCCAGCATAATTGCTGATGTTGGCGAATACATCGGTGACAGCGTATTCAGGACGATGGAGGAAGCCATCCACGATATGGAGAATACCATTACCGGCGTGAATGTCGCTTTCTACGATGCGGGCACTACGATTAATGACGTAGTAGTTCTCTCCGGCGTTTTCGTCATAGAGATATTGTGACGTCATATAATCTGTCTCCATGTTGGGACAGGATAAACGGGAGTCTACGAAATCCGAAGTATGCAGGGTATCGCTCAACATATGGTATTTGACGATCGCGCGGGCCGAGTCGGCACTTAATGCAGTAATGGCGGCCATCGCGGCGTCGGCGTCACCACCACCGAGATGCTTGGCGACGGCCGCGTTAGTCGGGGCGAACAATGTATAGGTACCATAGGCGTGAACCATACCCACGGCATCGCCCTGACGGATGATGGCATGGAAAAGGCTCAGGTCCGGATTATTCATGACATGCTCATCGAGCTGCGGCTCGGAATTGGCAACCCAGTCGTCGCCATCCATATAGTCATCGCAGGCCGTAAACACTGGAGCAAAGGCTATGGCAACTGCCATCAGCGCCCCACTGCGGAATATATTTTTTACAGTCATATTATTCTTCAAAATTTATAGTTTTACAAATTCTCTTTTATTCTGTTCCATAGAACGGTTTCTGCGTCAGCAGCTTATTGAGAGATACATCCTGCTTCGGATAAGGCAGATAATGGCTCTCATAGTTCAGATAAGCATTGCGAAGATAAGTCACCTTGTCGATAGTGGTGGAATTGATCACGATGCTCAGCAGATAATTCAGATTACCGCCCTTGCAGGGACCGGCGCCGTAATTGTTACGTGCGGCATGACGCAGCACATCGAACCAGCGACGGCCTTCAAACATCAGCTCACGGCCTTCCTCTTCCAGAATGAACTGTTCCATATCGCGGCAAGAGAGTTCCGTGCGGCTGTCAAGCACGATGGAGGAATCGTTACGCAATTCATCCCAGTACTGCACCTGCATCGGTACGCTGTTGGCACAAAGAACATCGGTGGCCTCGACGGCAGCGGCACGGTCACGGACCTTGAACACCGCCTTGTATGCCTCGACCAGCATGTCCGGGTCCTCATTATGAATCCAAGCGAGCTGATTGAGGGCCTCAGCCTTCATCAGATAGACTTCCGCCAAGCGATAAACCAATACATTCTTGTCAAAGTCCGCACGATTGACATAACTTTCGCCATTGAGATCGCGGCCGGCATATTTCCAGCAGAGTTTGGACTCACCCTGGCCGACGCTATTGATCTTGTAGCGGATATCTTCATAATTACCGGTGCGTGCGCACTCGTTGGTAGTGGGCAGGAATACGTCATCGGTCAAATGGGCATCATTGGGCATCAGAGTAGAATTACCGCAGAAAAGCGAGTAGAACGGGGTTGCCGTATAATCATCGACCTGAAGCTCGAAAATACTTTCGGAAGAATTTCCTTTGACATAGATCTGATCAAACATATTGTCGGCAGCATCGCCGCTGATCACATAGAAGCAAGAGTCGGCATGAGTAGCCGCATCTTCCAGATAGGTGCCGACAGCGGCCTTGGCGTCGGTCTTGGAGACAGGAATCAAAGCGAACTGACCGCATCCGATAAGCTCGTTGCAAAGATCTACACAACGCTGATAAGCGGTTTCAGATGCTGCCTGATCCATTTCCAGCGCTCCTTTCCAACGATACATGTCCGCCAACAGGGCCTTTAACATATACATGGTAACCTGGCCCTTGTTGTGAGCTGCACTGGTCTGGCTATACGAATAGGCCAAAGCGCCCGAAGTCTGCTGAATCTTCTCCAGCTGGGCAATCAGGTCGTTCAGAATGTCCATCTGGGAGGTAACGGCACAAGTGCGGTCTGTCTGATCATCATAATAGGCCCAAGTGACATAAGGCACATCCTTATAAGTCCTGATGAGGTAGAAATACATCAGGGCGCGGATCACCAAAGCCTGAGATTTATAGTTCGTACATTCTTCGGGAGTAAAAGATGGGTCGTGTTCCAAGGCCATGTCCGACCGTTCCAGCAACAGATTACAGTTGTTGATGACATGGTAATAAGGGGTCCAGGTTACCCATGTGTTGGAAGAGATGATATTTCCCTCGCGGATATTCTTATAGCCGCCATCCAATACTCTTCCATGCGTTGCAAAGTCGGCACGCATCTCGCCGTGCATCAGCATCCGATTGGAGGTGCTGAGCACTGAACAATAGATGCCTGTCATGGCTGCGGAAACGTCTTCTTTCGACTGCCAGTACAAATCGGCAGGCACAGCATTCTCAGGATCCAAGGAGAGCCAGTCGTCGCAGGAGGTGAAAGCGACGGATGCCCCCAAGAGAGCCACTGTCATTATATTTTTTATGCGTTTCATTTTTATTCTGTATTTTAATTTTTGTATGAATCGGGAATCCGGAAGACCGAAAGCCCTTGCTCTTTCGAGGCGACCGTTTCCGGATCTCCCGGTAGCGCGAACGCTTACCGGAGAGGAACCGCCAACCAGCCGGAAAACCTCAGCATGGCCGCTCTCCGTCTCTCTTCATCCGTTATCGACTTTAGAATCTCACATTAATACCGCAAACAAACTCTTTAGCACGGGGCGTATTGGAAGTATCGTATCCCGGAGACTTCGGACTACTGATGCTGACTTCCGGATCCATACCCGTGTACTTCGTCCAGCAATAAATGTTCTGCATCTGGAAGTAAATCTTGGCATCGGAGATGAATGTGCCCTGCAGCCACTCTTTGGGGAAAGAGTAAGAAAGGGTTGCATTCTTGAAGCGGAGGAAAGAACCGTCTTCCACATAGCGTGAAGAGGCCAGCGAGTTATATCCCTGAGCATAGATAGCACGCGGCAACAGATCGGAAGGCACCTGACCGCGGTCGATCTCCTCCTGTGAATATTCGTGACGCCAGCGACGAAGCACGGAGCGGGACTGGTTGCCGAAGCCACGCATAGATTCCATGCTGGCCTTGGCCATATTGACGATTTCATTACCGTAACGGAAGTTGAAGAAGGTGCTGAGCGCAATGTTCTTCCATTTCACATTCAGACCGAAACCGCCGGTGATGAGCGGCATACCGTTACCCAGATAAACGACGTCCTGCTCGTTGATGTTACCGTCATGGTTGACGTCCTTATATTTGGCGTCGCCCGGCTGGAAGACATAATCGGCAGTGGGATAGTTGAAGCGCATATAGACAGGCACCTTCTCACCCTTTTCATTATAAGTAAAGATCTGGTTGCCGTTGGCATCGCGGGCGATGGTCTGATCGCTGTTAAGGTAAACGCCTTCATAGATATAGCCATAGAAAGAGCCCAAAGGCTGGCCGGCCAGCAACAGTGTCGGATAGGTACCGTTCGTGGTATTGCCTACCCAAGAACCCAATGTTTCCAAATCCTCGCCCAACTCATTCTCATTACGGGCTAAGTTGGCAGAGAACTTGACATTCCAGTCTTTATTTCTGACAATCAAGAAGTCGGCATCCAACTCCCAGCCGCGGTTTTCCATACCGGCGAAGTTGAGGAATGAAGCATTTGCAAAACCGGTGTGTGTCGGAATGGTGCGGTTCTTGTCGATCAAGTCTGAAGATTTCTTATAATACCACTCTCCATGAAGCAAGATACGGTTGTCTATAAAGCCGAGATCCATACCGATGTTGAAAGATTTCGTCTTTTCCCACTTCAGCAATGCCAACTGCAAACCGCTTTGGTAGTTACCCTTATTACCGAGATAGGTATAGCCATAAGTATTATAGGTGGCACGGGATGCGTAGTTAGACAAGGCACGCGAACTACCGGATTCACCATAACTGAAACGGAGAGACCATTCTGAGATACGAAATTTATCGTTGACGCTTTCCATAAACGGCTCGCCGGAAATACGATAACGACCGGAAACGGAGGGGAAGAACGCCCAGCGGTTACCCTCTCCGAACTTGGAAGAGCCTTCATAGTTGCAGGCGGCACCTAAAATATAACGGTCCAGCACAGAATATTGAATCTGACCGATAAACGCTACAGAACGAACCTCATTCGAATAAGAACTCAGGTTGGCACTATTACCTGCCACCAGACCGCCGTTAGACGGGTCGGTCAAATTAGTACTTGCTGTGTTGCTTGTAGCGATGGCGACACCCTTAGAGCGATAGTCCTGAGTATTTACGCCGAGCATGGCCTGGAAAGACTGATTCTCTCCGAAGTCCGGCGTAAAGAAAATCTTATTATATGTCTGCATTGCAAAGGTCTCATTGTCGGTGTCATGGGCCTTATTGACCGTATTTTCCGTCCACGGACGGCCGGTAGCAGACTGCGGTAAGAAAGCATTGTCCTTCTGGTTGAAGACATCGAAGCCGATATCAAACTGATAGCGCAACCAGGACAACGGACGATACTGCAAAGTCATGTTAGGTATTACACGGTTATCCTTGCGTCTGAAATAACCCTCTTTGGCCATGGCAACCGGATTATAGGGGTTGGTATAACTGCCTTGCCAATAGGCGCCTGAAAGATCCTCGGCCGGAGTAAAGAAGTTGTCGGTCAGCGTACCCGTTTCGTCATACTCGTACACGCCCATATTCGGGGCCCGGTTGAACGCCTGACCAAGAACATTGACCTGCGATTTCAGATAAGTGACGTAGTTACGATCGGTCACAGAGTAGTTATAAGACATCGAAGCCGTGAATTTCAACTTCTCAGAGATGTTGTAGTCGACATTGATACGGGTCTGGAGACGCTGATACTCTTCGCCGATAGTCGTACCTTCAGCATCATAGTAATTAAGAGATGCGCGGTACATAGCCTTGTCCGTACCTCCGGAAACAGAGATGCTGTGGTCCTGGGAATAACCGGTCTGGGTCAGTTCATCATACCAGTTGGTGTTCTGTCCGTAATTATAATAGTTATACAGGTTATTGGCGTCGTTGGCCAACTCCGGATATGCGTTCGGATTAAACGGACGGCCGGAATTGAAGAACTCATCCATGATCAAAGTAGTGTATTCATCACCTGACAGCATCGGGATACCGTCACCCGGCTTGGAGAGAGTACCTTTGAAAGAATAGCTGATGGTGGGTTTAGAGACCGAACCGCGTTTGGTCGTAATCAAAAGCACACCATTGGCACCTTTGGAACCATAAATAGCAGTGGCGGCAGCATCCTTGAGAACATTGATTTCCTTGATATCGTCGGGAGAAATGTTCAACATGGTGGCATAGTCATTTTCATCGGCAGTAGAAAAGTCGAAATCGCTGTCGATAGTAGTTTCATAAGGGAACCCGTCGACTACGATCAAAGGTTCGGAAGAACCGTTGATAGAGGTCGTACCACGGATACGGATAGACATACCGGAACCGGGAGCACCGGAAGCAGCGACCATATCGACACCGGCCACACGGCCCTGGAGAGCGTCGGTGACATCGGCTACTGCCAAATCTTCCAATTCGGTCATATCGATTTTCTTGGAAGCCGTGGTCATATCGCGCTCGCTGATGTTCATCATACCGGAGTTAACGCGCTTGACAGCCGTCACCTCGACAGCCTTCAAAGCCACGGTCTCCTCTTTCATGGTAACATTATATACAGACTGACCGGCGACCAACTCGATGGTCTGTTTGGTATAACCGGTGAAAGTCACGATCAGACGATCGCCGGGCTTCATAACCTCCGACAGGGAGAAACTACCGTCAAAATTGGTCTGCTGACCACCGACGGTACGCCCGTCCTTGTTTTGCCAGACAACGTTAGCACCATACATAGGCTCGTCAAAAGTGCCGTCCATGACCACACCACGCACCAATGTCTTCTGTGCTAAAGCGAATCCAGGCAAAAGGCTCAAGAGAGCGAGCATCAAATATACTCTGAATATCTTTTTCATGTGATTAGTATTATAATTTCTGATTCATTAAGATGTGCTTATTCCGTTACCTGGTGTTTGGTCGGATTCTGCTGGATCTGATAAAGCACAAAGCCATCGAAACTGTGAATCACGGAACGAGGAGCAATAATATTGCTCTGGCCGAGCTCGCGGACAACGGTATTGCTGAAAACGCCGCCGGTAATTTCGCTGGCGTTGATAGCCTTGGCAGAGACATAGATACCGGATTCATAGTCACGTCCGAGGAAGCGCAACTGATGGTCGGCGCCCACTTTCTGGAGACGCATGGACATCTTGGCCGTACCGGACATAAAGTCCTCCCATTCTTCGGTCATCGGCTTGCAGGAAGTCGATACCGGATAACCGCGGGAGAGGTCTATGAGCGCATTCGGCAAAGACCAGGTAGCCGGAGAATAAAGATTGCCGGCTCCATCATCCGGGAAGCAGTCGGTAGAAAGCAAATAGGTATTCACATAGTATGCGGCCGTATCATAATACAACGGATCGCCAAGAGCCTTGCGTGCAATATCCGAAGGAGAAAGCATCAGGTTCTGGTCGATGGCATACTGCAAAGCCTCGTCGGTCGGCACGAGAATCGTATAATATCCGGAACCGAATTCGGGCTTCGTCGTTGCCGACTTAGCCTGTTCCCAATAAGTTTTGAAAAGCGAATGTTTCGGTGCAGTCTGTGCGGAGTCGCAGCGAAGGTACCACTCCAAATAGCGACTGATAGTGGTGGTGGGAGTACCATAAGAAATCGGGTTGCTACCCTCTTCCACAATATACACGTTACCATTGACATAACCCTTATAGTCATCCTTGGTGACGGAAGCATAAGAGAAAGGAGAAGAAGAGACGGTCTGAGGCATGTGTTCCACATCTTCTTCCTCTGCTGGGGCTCCGTTGATATGATGGGCCAGCGACCATACAGATTGAACAGCAATCTCCGGCTTGCCGTTGATAACATTTCCGGTTTTGCGGTAGCGGATCATATCTCCGTTATAAGTACTGGTAAACGCCCAGCCTCCGTAAGCGCCGTTCAGAGGATCCACCTCCAAGTCAAGACGGTCGGTAGTATCGCGTTCGATATATCCGCGCAAGGCCATAGTACCGATAAAGGAAGTGACGTCCACCTCTTCGTTGTCTTTAAATACAGAAGCCGCTGCATCGTAATAAATACCGTACCGGTCCACAAGATTGGCGTCGCTGTTAAGAATCAATGTGATATCCACCTGTCCTTCATTGGAGAGGGGAGACCTCAGCATGTTCTTAAAAGTACTGGTGGTATAGTACTGTGTGTACATACGCTCCATGATACTATAGCGGGAGTCAAGCAGGAAACGACTGGCGACACCTTCGAAGGCCGCAGTCCGCGGGAAAGTGTTGACCACGTGATAAAGACCGTTGGAGGCAAAGGCAGAACCCTCGGATATCGTGGCGAAATCATTTCCGGAAAGGCCGCCGTTGATAAATTCATTAGAGCCGATACTGTTCTGAGCGCTCTTATATTGAGACGGCCAGATGATGCCATCCGAAAGAATGGAACGCCAGAAAGAGGACAACACGGTTTCAGACAACGTGTTGAAAGCAGCACCCCAATCGGATTTATCTTCCACATAGGCCAAGAGACGGTTATTCACATAGTCTTCCATGGCCCGTTTGGTAGGCAAGAAGAGAGTAACACCGCTGTTATAGGCATCCTCGCCTTCCGTCACACCTGAATACGCCTCATAGTTCAACCAGAATGGCACGCCGCTATATCTACGTACACGGAACGTGGAAAGATCAAGATCCGGGTACATTTTTTCAAAATAGTGCTGGAAAGTCGTGTTGGATGAATAGGTCAGGAACGAGTAATTACCGTCGCCCGTCTTATGGTAAAGGAAATCTTTCAGATAAGACCATGCACCCTCGGAAGCCTCTGCCGGCAACAATTCCGTGTTATCGGTCTCCTGCATCTCACCGTATTCAATAATCATACGGTCAAGGTTCTTGAGCGGCATAACGACCTTATCAATAATATGAATCACCCCGTTCTCACAATAAAGGTCGCCGCTTCCAGCAGAGATTTCCTGAATCTGCGCACCCAAGACATTGCCATATTTGGACCAGTTGCTGTCCTCTTTGAAGAAATGGGTATAATCACTTTCCACAAGACCGTTCTCCCTCATGTAGTTTTCGGAAAAGACAGGCAGATAACGGTAATTATGCCAGTCCAAAGAAACGGACACGGAAGAGGTACTGCCCGGATAGTCGTATGTCCAGATACTATCGCCATTCACATAGTCGCGCTGAAGCACGTCGTAAGATGGTGTCATGTGTTTGTAGGCACGACCGATTTCCCAGGTATTATAACCTTCCAGCACATTGCCCAAACTATCGCACGGATAGGCATTGAAAAGCAT
Organism: uncultured Prevotellaceae bacterium; assembly: GCA_964567855.1. Taxonomy (GTDB): domain Bacteria; phylum Bacteroidota; class Bacteroidia; order Bacteroidales; family UBA3663; genus Liminaster. The sequence continues at coordinate 59,114 of CAZMOE010000006.1, read as the reverse complement.
CATGTAGGAAACCATATCGGCAGCAACATCATCCGGGATGTCTTTTACCGACCGGTAACCGTAGGGATTCTCTTTGAAGAAGGTTTCAAATGCCAAATCATTCGGCACGAAGAATGTGTAACTACCCGATCCCTCCAATTGTTTGGAATAAAGGGTCTTTTCTACCAGAGAAAGATAAGTCTTGCAATCGCCGCGCTTTTCAAGCACGTTCCAAGCAGGAGACTCCAACCATCCCGGGCGCTCATAGTACTTGTCAAATTCGCTATCTTCACAACTGCTCACTGCTATGCAAAGCAACGGGGCTGCCAAGAGGCTCTTAGACAAACCACTAAGAAAAGCGGTTCTTCCGTGATTTTTCATGTGTTTGTTGTTATTATTAATTATGTTATTATTGGCAATAAGGAATGAATAACAGCGACAGAAAGAACGATTCGGTGAATGGCTTTCATGGCATAGATTCATTCATGGTATCACTAAAACGGATGTAAAAGTACTTCATTATTTTGTCACCTCTGCAATTTGGATGTGACAAAAATACACTTTTAATATTAAAATAAATATTTAACAAAAATAAATCACCACGAATCAAATCTTTAACATTTAAAATACAAAAGAAATTATCCCGAACAAGCCCTTTTGTTCATCCAGTTTTATACAATAACCCTCGCAGTCTCTCGAGAGCGGGAAAAACCCTGCCGGAAAGAGCAGACACGAGGTCGGAAGGCCTTCGCGGAGAGCAGGAAAAGGCCCCAACAGGCATTGTGCCGACAGGCGCTAAAAAGCAAGAACCGCAAAGCATGGCAGAATCCCTTCCGCCATAAAAACAAGCGCTCCACACAAGCAAGATGCTGCCTGCCGTCACGCGGCAGGCAGCACCCGAAACGTTTGCGACGGGAAAACAATTGCGGCAGGAGGTTTTTCTTTCATCGGAACCTCCTGCCGCAATATATTTTCCAGTATATACGGTATATCGATCAGCGACGGCTGCGACGGACACTATGGGCAACCCCGGTTTGCTCAGCCTCCTGTTCCTTGGCCTCGATCTTCGCCTCTTTTTCAGCCTTGACCGCGGTCACATCGACCTCTTCTTTAGTACGGCGGTTGAGTTTCACCTCCTGTCCGGCAGCAACAGAGGCAGAGGCATCGCGGCGTGAAGTGGAGGCCTGGCTCCGTGACGATTTCCTGTTGCTTTCCGCAGAACCGGAGGAGGGCATTTCCTTCACCCAGATGCTGTCGCCGAAACCATTCAGTTCCGCATCGATCCGCTTACGCACCAACCTGAGCGTATCCGGATTCGGATATTGCTGCATCAGTGAAAGCCCGCGCAGATTCTGCACCTTATAGATATCGCCTTCATATTGCTGAAGATTAAAAAAGTCTTCCATCGTATAGCGTGGCGCCCCATTCATTCCATCGCTGATGATGAGCTGTTTCCGAAGGTAAGGGCGCAGATCCTCATAGCGCAACCAGAACAGAGGATACCGAAACGGCTCGCCGCCGAAGTCTCCGGCCCGGTGAAGCACCGGACAAATGGCCACGATGCGCGGCCCGTAGTGAGAAGTGGTATGATCGAACTCCCAGCGCTCTTTAACAAAGTAGCTGAGCACCTCATTGCTCGGCACGTCGCTTTCTTCGATAGTAAACTCTGCGGCTGCCCGGCCGGAAGCGGGCTTCATCTTATAAAGTATCTGATACTTATCGAGAACATCCTGGACCTTGACAGCATATTGTTCGGTGAAGACCTCGCGACCGTCCAGATATTCATAGCCCTGCACCTTGCCGGAGGCGACAAGTTCCAACACAACACGGAAAAGATTGGTCAGCCCATCTGTCGGCTCCACCGGATAATAAAGCGAGGCATTGCTGCCACGGGTAAGATCCAGTTCCCGATAAACCGTACGCTGCCACGGCGTATTTTTTTCTTCCTGCTTCTGATAGGCATCGAAAGCCTGCGAGCGCAAAGTAGCCTCATCCGCTACCGAAGCGGAAGCGCCCGAAACGGGACCGTTCTTTTTCACAGCAGCGGGATTGCGTTTCACTGGCGCGCTGTCGCTATTCCCGCCCTTGGCCGTTGCCGATACAGGCTTTTGGGCCGGAGATTTCTTTGCATTCCCCGATGCACCGCCCGCTGCAGGGGTCTTGGCAGAAGAGGAAGCTGCCCCTGAGCGCGAGCCGGTGTTTTTCGATTTGCCGGAAGCGGCGGAATTTTCCTTGCGCGGGGTACGGCGCACAGAACTCTGCGCATCGGCCTCCAGAACGAAAGCGGCACTGATAAGCAATATCAGCAAGGGCCTGCCCAATATCCTTGAGATTCGTTTCATATATCGCGATTTATTTTAATTGACAATAACTTCTATCGGTGAAAGGGTACGTTCGATACCGTCGGGACCTACAGCCTTAACACGGGTGATGAAAAATTTCTTTCCACGTTGTAATCTGCGCAAGGCAGACAGCTGCCGTTCGCTGAACTGGGCGCTCTGGGAATCCTCAGGGATATCATTGCCCATGGAATCGAAAATATCGATACGGAAAGACTTGACCGTAAACTCTACATTAAGCAAACCGTCGTCGATAGCGGCACGCAAACCGCCCGCCGCCAAAAGTGCGTTCTTGCTGATGGGTTCGCCTCCTTTGAATTGCTGGGAATTGCCGGAAGCATCCTTATATAGAATGTAGGGAGTCGGATCGGGCAAACGACGGACGCGGAAAGCCATCTGGGAAACGGTCATCGTACGACCGTTCTGCGTCGCAGAGACATGGATGACGGCATCCTCACCCACTTTGGCCGGCTTGGCAACCCAGCCGTTGCCGGAACGGGACAGGGTGCCGTTGGTCATGGTAGCGGAAATCTGAGAAGAGGCGATACCGGGGACCGAAATGCTGAGGGGATTCTCGATACCGGCATACATGACATTCATCATCGTATTGGAAACCGTGGCCACAGGCTCGCTGACAAAATAATCGGATCGGAAAGGCAACTGTTCGCGGCTGCCGTCGGGACGCGTAACCTCCAGATGTCCTTCAAGCGTCTGTATGCCCTCACGGGAGGCAACGACAGAATAGCGCCCGCCCCGCTCGGCTTCCAGCAATTTGTCGCCGATATAAATATCGGGCGACTGGGTCGTATCGATCGCCCCCATGACGATCTGCACCTCATACTGAGAACCCCGCATGACATTGCGGGAGGTGGGTATCACAATGGCTTCGAGCTGATTGACACGGACATCGCCCCTATCGACGCTCTGCATGAGCGCCGTCAGCGCTTCGCCCTCGGCATTAAGCACATCGCCCTGAATTTTGGTCAGGATGGCGATTACCGCAGACACCGGAACGTTTTCAAACATCGCCGACCCCCAGGTCTGCCCGTTACCCATGGCATTGGCGGGAATATCGGTACTCAACGTGAGTGCGATGGATTTTCCGTCGCCGACAGGAACGTAAGAGAGCAAAGTCTCGCGATATTCCTCCAAAGCCTTGCAAAGAGTACCGGCGCCGTTGGTCAACGGAGAGAGCATGATAAAGTTGACAGCTTCCAGGTTGTCCTGATTCTGAATATCGGAAACATCGCCGTCCTTACCATCGGCGTAGCGCACGATGCGTAGCTTCAAAGAATCGATGAGGGCGCAGAGTTCTGCCGAACGCCGGCGCGCATCCCGTGCACGGTCGAACCACAAGCCGGCCTTTTCGGCGTTCTGGTCATGAATGGCGGCAAATTCACCGTAAAGTTTTTCATTGCGGGCCTGCACGCCGCGGTTGGAAGTCGTCAAGGCATCCTCGACATGCTTGAAGCCGCTGAGGACATCGGATGAAACGTTGAGCGCCAACATGGCCAGAAAGACAATATACATCAGATTGATCATCTTCTGGCGGGGCGACAGTCTATTATTGGATGCCGACATGAATAGTCTTGTTTATAAATTTACCAAAAATAATGACGGAAAGTAATTAACCCTGAGAACCTGCCGGTGCAGCGTTATAGGGTGCAGAAGGTCCATAAGCCGGTTGCTGGATACCGGAATTCTGCTGCGCTGCCGGATAAGGCGACTGCTGTTGCGGAGCCGCGAAACCGGCCGGCTGCTGAGCATAAGGCTGTGCCGGACGCGCCGAGAAGCCCATGTTGACGGTCATGGCCTGCAACATGCGCTCATAAATGGCATTAAGTTGCGCAAGGGTCTGTGTCATATGCTCCGTTTCCTGCCGGATACGGAAGCTGTCGTTCGAACCGTTTTCATACATCGCGCGGATATTGTTAAGGCCCATATTCACTTTATCGATGGTGTCCAACTGAGCACCTACGCTCTTCAACTGGATTTCATAAACCGTATTCAAACCGGCAATATTCCGGTTGAGCAGCTGCATCTGCTCGACATATCCGGCGGTAGCGCCGTCATTGCCCTTCAAAGAATCATAAGAGGCCAGCAAAGTGGCCTGCGCTTCGTTCAGGGAAGCGGTAATACTTTTCAACTGAGCAAGCTGTTCGGTCATTTCGTTAAGCTGACGCACATAGTTCTCTGTAGCGGCATTCAGTTCGGAAGCCGATTCGGGAGAAATTGCCGATGAAGCCGCCGGAGAAACACTCCCGCCACTTATAACGGAAGCCCCCTCGCCGGCGAAGGGACCGACAGCCGGTATGGAATCTATATCCGCTACCGTGGCACCGCCCTGAGTCGAAAAAACGCTTCCTTCCGGAACATTGCCGATAATGACCGTACCGCCGCCGGTACCGCCCTGAGAGAATGGGGGGGTCTGTAACGGCGTTGCCTCCGGATCATCCAGAGCCGGGAATACATTTTCCCATTTATAATCCTTCGCAGGTTCATCGAACGAAGAGAGGAAGAAGATGGCCGCCTCCGTTCCCATACCGACAATCAGCATCAAATCCGCACCCGGAAGGTGCAAAATTTTAAACAACGACCCCAGAATAACTACCGAGGCACCGATGCTATAGGCGTAGTTGAAAGTACGCTGTCCTTTATCCCCGCTGAAAAAGCCGCGCAGGCTCTTTTTCTGTCTTGTCTTACTCATGGATAATTTTATGAATTATGAATTATCTTTATAAATATCTCTTTTAAATTTTAAGGAAGTCCCCTCCGATAATTGCTTTTTCATTATTATATATAAAGCCTCCATTATCTGCGGACGGAGCGGGCGCCACCGCCCCCACCGCTACTGCGGGGGGCACGTCCGCCTGAAACACCTTTTTTTCCACCGCCGGCTTTCGTTCCGCCCAAATAAGTACGCACGCAACGGAAACCGATAAAGGAACGCTGCTCATTCTGATACTCCCAGGTACGTACATCCGAACGGATATAGTGTTGCGCATCTTTCCAGGAACCGCCACGGATAACTTTACGTTTCATTTTATACGGGTCTTCCTTGGCTGCGTTGTATTGATAATCCGGATTTAAATCCGAAGTCTGCTGCATTCCCGCTTCAGACCATGCCGAAGAGGTCCATTCGGCGACATTACCGCTCATATCGTACAAACCGAAATCGTTAGCCGAATAAGCTCCTGTAGGAGAGGTAATAATATAGCCGTCCTGAGAATAATCGCCATCGCCGGGCTTGAAATTTCCGTAGTAACAACCTTTCTCAGTGCGAGGGATATTATTTTTCCAAGGGTAAATCTGTTCACTGTTGCCGGCGCGTGCCGCATATTCCCACTCGGCCTCAGTAGGCAAACGGAATGCCTCCATCTGCACATTTCTCATGCCGTAACTTTGCTTGAGATACTCGGTACGCCAGACACAGAAAGCATTGGCCTGCTCCCAGGAGACCCCGACAACGGGATAGTCGTCGTAAGCAGCATTAGAGAAATAATGCCGGGCGTACTGTTCCGTATAAGCATTGGCGAAGTCATTGACCCAAACGGTCGTATCCGGGTAAATATTGACGATATAGGTATGCAGGAAGTCGTATTCACTGGTAAGCGGCCGCGTAATGGTAGCCCGCTGGATATTTCCATCGTCATCGATATAAGCCGTATCCTTGGAAATAAGAATTTCCTCATCGTAATCGACAGGAATATCGGTATTCAAATTGCGGAGCTCAGGATTCAGACGATAACGGCGCTGCGCGTAAGATTTATAATCGAAAACCTCATAGCGATAGTTCATCTGGCGGGCGTCGAGCATCTTGACACCGGTGATGGGATCGATGCGGAAAACACTGTTGATGGCACGTTCTTCATCTTCATTGGGTTTCCGCCACGGGATAGGCTTGGACCAATTAAGATGAGGCTTTACAGGCTCCCCGTATTTGTCTTCTTCGATCTTGTACTCTTCATTACCGCCGTAGGCAGGATCTGCCAGACGCTCGCGTATGATAGAATCGCGCACGTAATTGACAAACTGACGATATTTGGCGTTCGACACCTCCTTTTCATCCATCCAAAAGGCATCGACAGAGATTCCGCGGGCCTCCGGAAGATCATTCCAGAGAGAATCCTGCTCTTTTGCGCCGACTACAATGGAACCACGCTTGATTAACACCATACCATAAGGTGCCGGTTCGTTCCAAACCCTGCCTCGACTACCGGTCACTTCACCGCCGCCACCTCCCAGAGAACTGGAACAGGCTGAAAACAGAATGACTGTCACTACTGCTAAAAGGATCTGTTTCATATTTTACAATTTTAGGGTTTTTCACCCCCTTGCTTGTTTTTAAACTTCAGAGTATTCTTATACTTTTATGTTTATGTTTGTCTTTTTTTCCCATGTCAAGCTTCATCGTATAGGTAGCCATCAATTCATGACTGCCTCCAGAAGCCTTGGCCAAAGCCGAAGTCCCGACATCATAGGCATATCCGATGCGGATATGATTGATATCCACTCCGGCCATCAGGACAATGGCATCCCCATGCCGGTAGGTCAGTCCTCCCCAGAAACGATTATCATAAGTGGCGCGCAAGGTCCAATCGATCTGTGTGGCACGGAAAGTCGTCTTCGCCAAAATGGAGGGCTGCAATATGAATAACGTACGTTTTAGCGGTATATTGCCTCCGGCGTTAAAATAATATACACGGGCCATCTCGGAATAAGCGAATTCATCCAGATCAAGCGTCGGAGCCGTCAGATGAAGAGCCGAAATGCCGCCGTAAAACATTCCACGGGAATAGCAGGCTCCAAAGCCGCAATCGAAAGCCATGGCAGAAACATCGCCGGAGGGAAGCGCATCGTCGGAAGGATCCCACGCATCACCATCGGGGATATAAATATCGCCGCCGGCAAAACTTTGATTGATGCCGCCCAACTGAATTCCTGCGGAGAGCCTTCCACCCCATAACTGCATGTTGAAAACATACTGCAGGGCGAAACTCGTCGTGGAAAAGAGACCGGCGTTGTCATTCATCAGCAATACACCGGCACCATGCTCTTTTTTCAAAAAACGGAACGGCATGTCGGCACCGAAGAAGAAGGTCCGCGGAGCATTTTTCACCCCGACCCATTGCATGCGGTTGAAGCCGGAAACATGCAAAGCACTATCCTGACCTCCCATCGCCGGATTGAAAGAGGTCGGCACCGCCCAGTACATAGAAACCTGAGGATCGTTCTGTGCATACGCCTGCCATACGCCTGCTGCCCAAAGACAGCAAACGACAACCGCCCTAACCCCATAACGAAGGGAGAAAAGCCTGACAATGATGTGCATCGGATCCATCTGTACTATAATTAGTAAATCATATAAAGTCTCACGTTAGAAAAACGACTATTGCGCCGGTTTATTGTGCATGAATCCGAAAGAGAGCAAGGCCCACAGTTTTTAATCTTTAGGAAACATGTCCGCATGCAGTCCTTCCCTTTCGGCCGGGCGCTCCGCTAAGGAAACATCAGAAGCCTTTGTTTTTAAATGTCCAATCGGGGAATTGCTCAGAAGCGGAAGAAAGAAAAATTCCGGCATTGGATTTTCTGCCTTTCAGCTGCCAGTCAAGCCATTCCCGAACAAGCCGGGTATAAGAGCCACCACCGGGATGGCCATAAGTTCCCCCATGGCCGGAACTTTCATTATCGGCAAGAACCACCGGGACACGATCGATGGCATCATAATCTTCCTGGGCATTCCGATAAGCAATATCCCCGGGACCGCCGGTCAAATAAATGACGGGGCCATGAAGGTCACGAAGAGATTCGGCCGAAGCCCCGGCCATCGACATGGAACCCATGCCTGCATTGAGAATCAGACAAGTTTTAATATGTTTGTCTCTACAATTGGCCAACACCTGCGCACCGCCGCATGAATGACCGGCCGCTGCAATACGTCCGGCATCGATGAATCCATGATATTTTTCACCTTTGTCCTTTGCCTGGCGAAGGACCCAGTCCAAAGCATCGGCAAGCATCCTGGAAGAGGTGCTGTGCTCGGCACGATCGAACTGATATCGCTGGATTTCTCCGACAGCGACAACAAAATAACCATAAGAGGCCAATTCCCCCAGCATTTTTTCATATCCCGTATTAGAATCCATGCACGCCCCATTTGCGAAAAGCAATACCGGCAAGCGACCTTCGCTCTCAACCGCCACGCTCATATCCTGCGGACGGTAGATGGTAAAGCCGGGCAGCGACTCTTCACTGACCGCACAGGACTTCCAAGGTCCCGAACCGCCGTCTTCCACGACTTTATCATGAACCTTGAACAACTTCGGAGCTGTAAGGCCTAAAAACAATCTGGCATTCATCCAGGTATGACCGCCGGAAGTATCAAACTGCTCAAAAGTAATTCCTTTCCGCCGGAAATAATCTTGATTCTGCCTGACTCCCTCAAGCAGAAAATCTTTATCACCGATACCGAACCAAATAAGGCTATACAGCTGATTCATTGCGGCAGCATCGCCGACAAGATCCGCAAATTTCCGCTCATAGACCTCATCTGTCAGATAGGCGCTGTAAGCACAAACAGAGGAGAACTTATCCTTCAGCCTGAAAGCTGTATACAAAGCCTCGCCACCGCCACGAGAGAAGCCTGCGATAGCCCGATTTTCCCGCCCGGGCCTTGTACGGAAGTTTTTTTCAACAAACGGCAGGATGCAACGCCCCATCTCCTGTGAAAAAATCTCATAACATTCGGCCGCAGCATCCGAAGAGGGACGTGGATTGCCTGTATTCATATTTCCATAGGGCATCACTACGATCATCTTGTTCGCCTTACCCTCTTCGATGAGATTATCCATGATAAAATTGGCTCGGCCGACCTTATACCAGGTCTCTTCCGTATCTGTGGTTCCACTGACAAGATATAGAACCGGATATTGCCGGTTGAGGTCGTCTCCATAGTCCGCCGGAGTATACACCAGCATCCGGCGCGGCTCGTCCAGCACCGTAGAATAATAGTCGCAGTAATGTACGGCTCCATGCCGGATATTCCGTTTCGTATAAAGCATCTCCGAGGCCGGCATCTCGAGAAGGCTGGCCTTAAAAAGTTCATTCGGGAAAATTTCCTTATTATTGGGATCGCTCACCGGAACACCGTCTACTATAAAATTATACGGATAAATATCGGCTATGGCAGGATGGACCGTTACTTTCCAAAGCTGTTCATCGTCATCCCATTTCATCGGCATATCCGGACAAAACTGGGAACTAAGTATTACAGTTTTTGCCTGCGGAGCAAAAATACGGAAAGTGACATCGCCGTCCGCACTGATTTCGGGCGACTTCACACTCTCAAACCAATCCATGTGCTGACGTCGCGGCTTTTTGTCCTGCGCCCAAAGCAGACAGGAAGCGAGCAGCAGGAAACTCAGGAATAATATTCGTTTCATATCGGCTATATATTTTAAAAAGATTCATCCGGACTTTTCCTTTTCAGAAGCTCCGGCATACAACAGGCAATCAATAATATATTTTTAATGCTTTCAAATTTCTCCGGGTATAATCCAGCCGTACTCGTCAAATCGTATCGGACGGATGAATAGTTTCGCCATACCGTTGCAAGCCTTTTCATAAGCATGGGAAATGAAATATACCTGCCCATCAAACTCATAGACAGAGCAGTGACCGACACCGAAGTAATCTGGATCCGGACCGTACAATAATGTTCCTCCGCCACGTTCCATAGCCCGGCCTTCCCTATCGAAATAGGGACCTTCGACATTCTTTGAACGCCCGTAAACGGTTTTGTAAGTAGACCTTTCTCCACGGCAACAATAATCGAAACTAACAAAAAGATAATAATAATCATTATAACGGAATATGAACGGTGCTTCTATGGCATTCTCTCCGGCCTCAATCGTATCACGTCCCTCGATGACATATTTTTCAACATTGTCCAACTCTTCGGGCATAAGTTTCCGGCCGATACGGCGCGCGATGGTCACCGGTGCGGAAACCGGGGTACGATAATCCTTCTTGGAAAGTCTCACCAACTGTATGCCATCCCAAAATGAACCGAATGTAAGATACGGCTCCCCGTTTTTATCGACTACAAGATTAGGGTCGATCGCATTCCAGTTATCCCGATGACGATGAGAGGCTATGACCATACCGCAATCTTTCCAGCTGAACTCCGGAGACGACGGATCCAGTGTCCTATTGACGGCAAGACCTATCGCACTGCCGTTTTTACCGAACGTAGAGCAAGAGTAGTAAAGGTGCCAATAGCCTTTGTGATAGCTGATATCCGGTGCCCAGGTATGTCCCCGGTAACCTTTAACAGTATCTACGGCCCATTGCGGTGCCTCTTTCAATACCGACGGCTCTTCCTTCCAATTTTTCATGTCCGGACTCGACAAAACCCGGATTCCCATTCCCGTAGCAAAAATATAATACCGTCCGTCCTCCCCTTTCGTCATTACAGGATCATGAATATCCGGACGCGAAAAGGCCTCATCACTCCCGGCGGGCACAATCTGCGCTGACGCGGTCCAGGCAGTGATGACGGCGACATAAAACATGACGGCAAATACAATCCATTCTTTTTTCACAGCATCAGGATTAAAGCCCATGTTACAAAACGACGAAGACCTTCCCAAAACATCAGCCTTCGTCATTATAAGTTAGTAAACCGAACGGTGAAACATCTTAATATTCATCCTCGTTGAAGAAGAAATCCTCCTTACTCGGATAATCGGGCCAAATATCTTCGATGGTTTCATATATCTCACCTTCGTCCTCCATCTCCTGCAGGTTTTCGATAACCTCCATAGGAGCCCCCGAACGATTGGCATAATCCAATAATTCATCGCGGGTGGCAGGCCACGGTGCATCTTCCAGTTTTGAAGCTAATTCAAGAGTCCAATACATAGTTTTTTCAGTTGACTGATCGTTAGTTATTTTATATGTGTTCCTATAAAAAGAGACGCAAAAGTAAGAAAAAGATTAATATCATCTTCTTTTCCCGCCGATATTTTTTATTTTTTCACTAAAAGGAGACAATATAATGCTGTTTGAAGAATCGAGGACGACAAATGGCTAGTCCGTAATTATACATATCCATCGTAATGGATATATCATCGCTGTCGCAGAAAAGATCCCATAAAGCCTCCAATTTCCCACCGGGACGGATTCCCGTAAAGAAGAAAATACTGCGTTCGTCGGCATGCTGCAGAAGCCAGGCAAAAAAACAGGTCTCGTCCATCCCGTCGGGGCATGTATTGATGACGAACATATCCGCTTTATAATCCTCCGGCAACTCCTCCAGCGTGTCTATATATGACAACCGCCCCCGGCGTTCGCCCACCGCCCATAACCGGGAATGTGCAGAAAGAGCGTCGTCCGAAGCGCCCAATGAAGCAATTTCATTGCGCGAATCGACCAGCAGCAGCGGCACAAGCGTATAGCCCCCGTCACACTTCAGTTCCAGAATTTTCCGGCACTGAAAGCGATTGGCAAGCCTGAAAAGCAGACAGGCGGTTTTAAAAGGAATGACAGCCTCTTTCCCGTATATCTTTTTCATCTGATGATAAGAATAATAGGCCGTCTTTTCTTCGATTACCTCCGTGATGACAGAATAGGCGAAAGGAGAATGCACGCCGAAACCTTTGCGATTCTTGATTTTCCGGACTCCTTTCGTAATATATTCTTTCAGTTTCTTTTTTGCTTTCAAAACGGTATTATTTTTAATGTTAATATCATAATCTTCAATAGTTCCGCGGCACGGACAATCCATCCAGCAGATGTACATACAGAGCAATGGCCTCACGAATCTCGCTCCGACAAATGAATTCATCGGCCGTATGGGAACGGGAAGAGTCCCCGGGCCCCATCTTCAGACTCGGGCAGGAAAGCAACGCCTGGTCAGACAATGTGGGCGAGCCGAAACATTTACGCCCCAGGCAAACGGCCCGTCGCACAAACGGATGGTCACAATCGATGCCTGACGACTGCAAACGAACACTGCGCGAAGTAAGCCGGACCGGCGCCACGAGGCTTTGCAATTGTTCCACGACCTCTTCATTCGTATAAACGTCGGTAGTGCGGACATCCACGACAAAGGAACAACGATCCGGCACCACGTTATGCGCCGTGCCGGCCTGCACCTGGGTCACAGAGACTTTGACCTCGCCCAAAGTTTCCGACAAGCGCTGAAAACGATATTCACGCAGTTTCCCGATAGCCGGAAGCGCCTCATAGATGGCATTTACCCCTTCATTTCTCGCCGCATGGCCCGACTTGCCTATGGCCACCCCATCCAGCACCACCAGCCCCCGCTCCGCGACCGCGACTGCCATTCCCGTCGGCTCGCCGACGAGCGCAAAGTCTATATGAGGCAGTTCCGGCAACACGGATTCTATCCCATAGCGTCCGGAAACCTCTTCCTCTGCCGAAGCAAGGAATATCAGGTTATAGGAACGACTTCGCCCCTGGAGCAGAAGATAACATTGCAACAGGGAAACGAGCGACGCACCAGCGTCATTACTGCCAAGACCATAGATGCGCTCTCCGCCCTCCTCGGAAGGGGTAAACGGATCGCGGGTCCAGCTTTCGGCCGGGCGGACGGTATCGATATGACTGTTTAAAAGAACCGTCGGACAAGCGGAATCATAACCTGGTGCTATTACCCAGCAATTATTATATTTGCGAAACACCGTTCGCCCAGGCAATGCGGCCCGAAGATAACGCTCCAGCAGATCGGCCGCACGCTCTTCGTCCCGGCTCACGGACGGAATGGCGATCAGCTCCTTCAGCAAATCGACAGCATTATAATAAGCGGCATCCAAATCCATTGAAACAGGTATATTTTCTACAGAAGCCATTGCGATGATTCTTTTGAATGGTCAAAGATAGAGGTTTTATGGTAGAATCCTGCAATTGTGAAATAATATTTTTGCAAAAGTCGGAAAAATTCATCACCTTTGCGCTGTTTTTTAAGATTTAATCACCTCCAAACCCCAAAGCAATACAAAAAATCATGATTACGATAGAACAACTCAAGGCAACGCAAGATCGTCTGACCGATTTAAAAAAATATCTGAACATCGATCAGAAAATCATTCAGTTGGAAGAAGAGGAACTGCGCACGCAGGTCCCCGGCTTTTGGGAGGATCAGAAAGCAGCGGAAGCTCAGATGCGAATTGTCAAGGGGATACGGACTTGGATTGAGGCTTATAACGAAGCTAAAAACAACGTAGACGAACTTACTTTGGCATTCGACTTCTACAAGGAAGAGTTGGTCACCGAAGACGAAGTAGATGCACAATATGACAAAACCATCGAGCTGTTCGAGAAGATAGAACTCAAAAACATGCTTCAGGGTGAGGAAGATCACCTCAGTTGCGTTCTCAAAATCAACGCCGGTGCCGGCGGCACCGAAGCCCAGGACTGGGCCTCCATGTTGCAACGTCTCTATATGCGCTATGCCGAAGATCACGGCTACAAAACCACCATCAGCGACCTTGTGGACGGCGACGAAGCCGGCATCAAATCGGTAACCATGCAAATTGAAGGTGAAATGGCCTACGGCTATCTGAAATCGGAGAACGGTGTCCATCGTCTTGTCCGGGTTTCTCCCTACAATGCCCAAGGTAAACGCATGACCTCTTTTGCCTCGGTCTTCGCATTCCCGCTTATTGACGACAGCATCAATATAGAAATCGAGCCCGCCCGTCTTTCATGGGATACATTCCGAAGCGGAGGCGCCGGCGGCCAGAATGTCAATAAAGTGGAATCCGGCGTACGGCTCCGCTATATGTTCAAAGATCCTTACACCGGTGTTGAAGAGGAAATCCTGATCGAAAATACCGAAACCCGCGACCAGCCGAAGAACAAAGAGAAAGCCTTGCTCCTTCTCAAATCACAACTTTACGACCGCGAACTTCAGCACCGCCGGCAGGAGCAGGCCAAGATCGAGGCCGGAAAGAAGAAAATCGAATGGGGCTCGCAAATCCGCTCTTACGTATTCGATGACCGCCGCGTAAAAGATCACCGCACCGGGTTTCAGACCAGTGATGTCAACGGCGTAATGGACGGCAAGATAGACGGATTCATCAAGGCCTATTTGATGGAATTCGGAGGCCAGTAATATCGGCATTTACAGACTTTCCATTTTTCTGAAATCCTGCACAATCATATTGTCAACAGGGAGAGCGACAACTTATTCATATATTCCATAAATATCGAGGCATCAATGCATCCACACTGATATTTATGGAATTATTTTTTATCATTCTCTCCATCCGAATTCCCCTATTCGGAAAGACAGATATATCTCTTTTATAAAATTTCCCGGCACATACGCACTTCGCTTATCTAAAAAAGAAAAAGCGACGACCTATTTTCAAAAACAATGTTATCGGATTTTGGCGATATTCATTGTACAAACGACAGAAAACGCTGGATTCCGCCCATTACAAACATCCCCCTTTAAATGCAGAGAAGAGTGTCATCCCGACACCCTTCTCTCGTTAACCTTAAATCTAATACCATGAAAAACACGTTGCAAAGATATGTTCTTTGCATTTTCCACGCAAATATTTTATTCAAAAAAGGATATTTATTACATATTATTTAACAAGTGAACAATCAAATACAATTCTTATATACATTTGTTTTATATTTAATCGAATTTAAAACACTTATTAACATATGACAAATTTTATCCTGAACCAGAAACAAACTATTCGGGGACAACAGACAGCATGATGCAGGAGGCAATTCTCCCGGAGGCCGTTCCAAGGCGACGGGCACTGAAAAGCCGATCATAATGAGTATATGTACAAAGCGGCGTGCAATCAATCATCTCCAGTTGTACGCCTGCATCCAGCAACTGCATCACATTCGCCTGCCATAAATCGATATGCGGTTTTACGTAACCTTTGCGACGTATACAATCGCCAAAACCTGCGATCAGGAAAACATCCGCCACCTCTTCTCCGACCTCAAAAGCCTCGGGAGAAATCGACGGACCGACCGCTGCAACAATATCTGCCGGCAGACAGGCGGCTACCTCACAGAATTTACCGACCGCTTTCCGCAAAATACCGGCGACAGTTCCCCTCCAGCCGGCATGGACGGCCGCAACTGCACGTCCATGCATATCAGCAAGAAGAACCGGAACACAATCGGCAGTAGAAACGCCGATACACAGACCCGCTTCGGCCGTAATGATGGCATCGGCTTCGATAGCAGGAGAAGATGCGGAACTTACCACAGTAATTCCGTCGCCATGCACCTGACGGGGAAAACGCAAACTGGCACAATCTATACCGATAGCTTCTGCTACCCGACGCCGGCAACGGGCCACATGCTCCGGAGAGTCCCCCACATAATCGCACAGGTTAAGATCTCCATAGGCGCCGGCAACAGAATCACCCGTCCCGCGCAAAGTAAAGAAATGGGTAATTCCCGGTTGTCGCAGCAACAGCTGCGACTGCAATACCGGCAATGAACTTCCCGACAATGTCGTTTCTATCATATTTTTGCTTGTAATGACGAAAAAAGAGAGAATGAAAATCCTCTCTTTATTATAAGATTGTAAAAATAATCACTTGCCCGGCAAATCATCGTCCCAATCCAATTCCAAATCGGCAGGCGAAATACCGTCGATCATGTAATTGTCATGTCCGAAAGGATCGTTCTCGTCGTAATCATCCTCCATTGGCTGGGAAATATCAAGATTACGGTGTGTAAAGGTCTGAATCTTGTTGGCTTCGTCGTTCAACATCTGCCACAGCATATCTTTCAGTTCTTCAAGCCCCAGCCCTGTCACCGATGAAATAAAAAGGGCTGGTACATCATCCGGCAATTCGGCCCGCATCTGATCTATCAGCTCGTCATCCAGCATATCGCATTTGGTAACAGCCAGTAACCTCTGTTTGTCAAGCATCTCCGGATTATAAGTACGCAGTTCGTTCAACAAAATATCATAATCCTTGGCGATATTATCCGAATCGGCAGGAATCATGAAAAGCAGCAACGAGTTACGCTCTATATGCCGCAGAAAACGAAGTCCGATTCCTTTACCCTGACTGGCTCCCTCGATGATACCGGGAATGTCCGCCATCACAAAAGAGCGGTTATCGCGGTAAGGAACAATCCCCAAGTTGGGCACCAACGTTGTAAACGGATAGTCGGCTATCTTTGGCTTCGCCGCCGAAATGCTCGACAGCAAAGTAGATTTCCCTGCGTTCGGGAAACCCACCAGACCGACATCCGCCAACAGCTTCAGCTCCAGAATGATGGTCCTCTCCTGAGCCGGTTCGCCCGGTTGCGCATAACGTGGTGCCTGATTGGTGGCCGTACGGAAATGCCAGTTACCCAAACCGCCCCGGCCGCCTTTGAGAAGAACCAAACTCTGCCCGTCATCCGTAATTTCGGCCAAGTATTCGCCGGTTTCCGCATCATAGGCCACCGTACCGCAAGGGACTTCGATAACGACATCCTCTCCGGCCTTGCCAAAACTCTTGTTCTCGCCACCACGCTTGCCGTCACTGGCAAAAACATGGCGCTGATAACGCAAATGTAAAAGGGTCCAATAATTACGATTACCGTGCAAAATAACATCACCGCCATCACCTCCGTCGCCGCCATCCGGGCCACCTTTAGGGATATACTTGGCACGGTGCAGGTGAGAACACCCTGCACCGCCTTTGCCGGAACGGCAATAGATTTTGACATAATCGACGAAATTTGATTCTGCCACGTTATAATATTTTTAGATTAAAGCATCAATAGTTCGTTTGATATCGGCAAAAATTTCCTCAACGCTTCCCTGTCCCTGAATAGCCACATATTTATTCTCGCCGATATAAAAGTCTTTCAGCGGAAGGGTCTGCGAATAATAGGTCTCCAAACGTTTACGGGCGGTCTCCTCATTATCATCGCTGCGGCCGGAAGTTTTGCCACGGGCAATGATACGGCTAACCAGTTCATCGTCTTCCACTTCAAGACCGATCACAGCAGAAACACTTTCGCCTCGGCCTTCAAGCATTTTATTCAAAGCCTCGGCCTGGGCAATCGTTCTCGGGAAGCCGTCGAAGATCACGCCATTGATATCACCGCCTTTGCTATCAAGAACACCTGCCAGGATATCAATGATCAGGGAATCCGGCACCAATTTGCCGTTATCCATGTAAGAGGCAGCTATTTTACCAAGTTCTGTTTCATTTTTAATTTCGGCGCGAAGCACATCTCCGGTAGAAATATGTTCCAAACCGTATTCTTTAATCATCAAATCGCTCTGAGTCCCTTTTCCGGAACCGGGCGCACCAAAAATAACAATGTTCAACATAACACCTTTCTTAAATATACAATTTTAAAATAAAAGGAAAGAAACAGCAGGCTTGCCCCTGCCATCTCTTATACCCTCGATTCAGTCATTTACAACATATATATCAGGAAGATTGCGGCCTTCCTCATCATAATCGAGACCGTAACCGACAATGAAATCATTGGGAATCTCAAGCGCCGCGTAGTCAATCTTCAAATCGGGCACTTTACAAGCATCCGGTTTGCGTAGCAGTGTCGTAACATAGACTTCTTTGGCTCCCAGATCACGGAGCTGGGCAATCATACGCTGCATGGTGTATCCCGTGTCGACGATATCCTCAACAACGACCACGGTGCGGTCCACCATAGACTCGTGAAGGCTGGCAATCGTTTTTACCGTCCCGCTGCTTTGCATGCCCGAATAAGATTTCATTCTCATGAAGGTAATCTGCGACGGGATCGTGATCTTGCGGTAAAGATCGGCCGCATATACAAATGCGCCGTTCAACACGCATACAAAAATAGGATTCTTTCCGGCCAGATCCGCATTAATGCGAGCGGCAACCTTTCCAACAGCGACATCGATCTGGTCTGCAGTAAGATATATACGAAATTCTTTATCTTTGATCTGAACTGTTTTCATGACGACTATCCGAATTTAAAATCCGGGAATCCAGCAGGATGATTCCGGCTCATGATTTTCCGCAGGAAGAGATCCGGCCGTTATTCCCTTTTCTCAAATTTATATCGAATCAATCAATACCTTTCATCATCTTCTTAAGCAACGGGCAGAGGCAGAAAAGAAGAATAGCCGCTACCCCAGACATGACGGCGAAAAGCATAAAGAACTGGTCAAGTGTGGCAATCTCAAAGCCCATGAAACTTTTCACCTCACCGTTGCCGGAAGGAAGAAGCGTGGCCAGCTCGCCTGCAAGAATATTGGAAGCAGCATTACTCATGAACCAAACACCCATCAAAAGCGAGGCCAAGCGGGCGGGAGACAATTTATTAACCATAGAAAGACCGATTGGTGAAAGGCTCAATTCTCCCAGCGTATGAATGAAGTAAAGGGCAAAAAGCCAGAACATGGAAACCTTAACACCCGGTTCAATACCCTTCGTTGCAAAAGCAATGACCCAATAGCCGATGGAAAGGAGTGTAAGACCGATGGCCTGCTTGACCGGAGATGCAGGTTCCAGACGACGTTTGCCCAGGAACTCCCACAACATTGCCATAATCGGGGCAAAAACTACCACCACGATAGGATTAACAGACTGGAACCAAGTGGTCTTAAACTCGAAATCACCGATCTGACGATCTACCTGGTTCTGCGCGAAAATGGTCAGAGAAGACCCGGCCTGTTCAAAGGCCGACCAGAAGAAGATAACGAATACTGCGATAATATAGATAACCCCGATCCGGCATTTTTCGATTCCACTCAATCCGCGATCCGTAATAATGAATACGGGAAGCGCTAACGAAATAGCATAAATGGCTGCCGAAATATAATCATTGAACGACTCCACATTCATTGAGAACAAAAAGAATAGGGCAACGGCTCCCAAGAGGCATCCCCACAGACGCAGCGGCGAGTTTTTCACTGCCGGGGCATTTTCTGTGTGATTGGCATGAGCGGCAGCCTCGGCTTTCTCCTTAACGAGCTCCGATTTAGAAGGTACAAGACCGATCTGCAGGCCTTC
Organism: uncultured Prevotellaceae bacterium; assembly: GCA_964567855.1. GTDB lineage: Bacteria > Bacteroidota > Bacteroidia > Bacteroidales > UBA3663 > Liminaster. Next base: position 39,772 of record CAZMOE010000006.1, on the reverse strand, counting down.
GGGAGTCACCAGGTATTTGTTCTTAAGGGCAACGAAAACGGCAACAGATACCAACATGGCGATACCGGCGCAGAAAAAGCCCCATTTGAACGGAGCCAAATTGTTCCAGGAACCTTCGCCCAACGTACCGCAAACGAACGGAGCGATAAAAGCGCCGACGTTGATACCCATGTAGAAAATGGTATAGGCGGCATCCTTACGATGATCGGTAGCCTCATACAGGTCGCCTACCATAGTGGAAATGTTCGGTTTGAAGAATCCGTTACCGAAAATCAGAGCGGCCAAACCGCAGAACATCAGGATGGTGGCAAACGAATTATCGACAGATGCGTCAATGGCGCCGCCATCCGCAAAAATAGACTGTTTCACAAAACATGCGCTGGCAAACATCAGGAACTGACCCACGGCCATCATCAGACCTCCGGCAATAATGGAACGGCGATTACCCCAATAACGGTCGGCAATGTATCCGCCGAGCAACGGGGTCAGATAAACGAGACCGGTGTAGGATCCGTAAATCTGCGAGGCCATTCCTCCATCGAAAAAGGCTGCAACAAGATAAAGCACGAACAAGGCGCGCATTCCATAATAACTGAATCGTTCGGCCATTTCGGTCACGAACAAAAGGTAAAGACCTTTCGGATGTCCTTTAGAACTTCCCATAACGCGATGTTTTTTGATTTTATATTTTTAACTGATAATTTGCACCATAATATCACAACGTTACACAACGCCGGCGGCAAAGATAGTCACTTTTCAAGTTTTTTGAGTATTTTTGTTACTTAATATTTATACTTTACCGACAAAATGCCGAAAAATTCATTCTCAAACAAGCAAAAGCCCGTTCTTTTCCCGTCATTTCAACTCGATCACCTCCATATCGCTGATCCGGCCGGCATCGAGGGTAAAACGCATCAGCGTCCTGACCGCCTGCTGGCCGTATCTGCCGGCAGCCCCGGGATTGACGACCAGTGTGTGCAGATCGTGGTCGTACATGACTTTGAGAATATGGCTATGCCCGCAAACGAACATCTGGGGCGGATTCATTCTGAGACTCCAATAAATGTCGCGCGGATAATGGCCGGGATAGCCGCCGATATGCGTGAGCCAGACGGAAACGCCCTCCAGCGTAAACTTCCAATCTTTCGGATAGCGACGGCGCAACTCCTGCCCGTCGGCATTGCCGTAAACAAAGCGAATGGGTTTGAAGGCCTCGAAGCGGTCGGCGACATCGAGGGTGAGGATATCACCGGCATGCCAGATTTCGTCACAATCCCTGAAATAAGTAAGATAACGATCATCCCAAAAGCCATGGGTATCGGAAAGGAGTCCTATACGTTTCATAGACCAAAAATTATTTTTTCATATCGCTCCGACAGCCTTTTTGCTGCCTCGGCAGCTGCAAAGATAGTCATTTTGCCCATACCTGGTGCCTGCCGTACGCTGAAAAGAGGCTCACACGGCCTGCGTGATGCTTCCGGAAAAGCGGCGAAAGGCTCCAAGCAGCAATCTGCAAGCCGATGCCACGCAGGAACGGGCACTCACACTCTGTCTGCCCATTCCGGATAAAAATGAAGCATCTCTCCGCCAATGAGCGACACCCGCAGCGCATTTTTGAACACCTCAGACGGTCTGACCAGCCATTTCAGCACAGAATATCATGAAAAATAGGGTATCGGCAACCATCATAAAGAAATATTCTTTACCTTTGCTATCTCCAATCCGAAGCACCACCAGACGGAAGCGGGCAAACAGCCTCTCGGCCGCCGGTCACGCAATGGAGAAACAAGACAACATCAGACAGCTATGAAAGAGATTATCCGTCAGGCATGCGAGGTCCTCGAACGCGGGGGCGTAATCCTTTACCCGACCGATACGGTCTGGGGATTAGGATGCGACGCCACCAACAGCAAGGCCGTACGCCGCATATATGAAATCAAACGGCGTTCCGATGCCAAAGCCATGCTTGTCCTGACCGATGCCGTCGGCCGCGTAGACTATTACTTCGACCGCATACCGGATATCGCGTGGGATCTCTGGGAGGTAGCCGACAAACCGCTGACCCTCATCCTGCCCCGCGCCCGACATCTGGCTCCCGAGCTGATGGCCGACGACGGTTCGGTGGGGATTCGCATCACCGGCGAAGAGGTTTCCCGCCGCCTCTGTGCGGCATTCCGTCGACCGATCGTCTCCACGTCCGCCAATATCAGCGGAGAACCGACAGCCCGGACCTTCGCCGAAATCAGCGAAGAGGTAAAAACAGCAGTGGACCATATTATTCCGCTCCGCCAGGATGAAACTTCGCTGCCAGCACCGTCCGGTATTATCAAACTGGGAGATGGCGGCCTGGTGCAGGTCATCCGATAACGAAACTAAATCCGATCATTTGCCTTGAAACGTTCCCGACAGCGCCTCAAATACATCATCAGCGACCTGATAGCCGTCGCCCTGGGATGGACGGTATTTTACGTCTACCGGTACGACGTGACGGGATATCTTACCCACCCGTCACTGGAGGCGTTCATGACCTACGGGCGCGTGGTACAGAATCTCATACTCTCGCCGGTAGTCTGGTTCTGTATTTTTGCCTTTTCGGGATACTACCAGCAACCCTATTTCAAATCTCACCTGGAAGAACTTCAGACCACAGCCGTTTCCGCCCTGCTGGGCTCGCTGCTGTTTTTCTTCAGTATCGTCATCGACGACGTCCCCCTCATCGACGACCAACTGATGGGGCTGATGAAAATTGTCAAGGTCAGTCCACGCACTTATCTGCAGATCCTGCTCACCATGTTCTGCTGCATCTTCTTTCCGGTCTTCCTGGGGCGATATTTTATCACCCACCAGGCCAATGACAAGATCCGCCGCGGAACGTTGGGCCTGCGCACCTTGCTGATAGGCAACGGCAAGGCGGCGGCGGCCCTGTTGAAAGAGTTGGAAGCCCAACGCCGGCAAAACGGATATATCATCATCGGCAACGTAAGTACCGGACACGAAAAAAGCACTAAAAACCTTCCGGTGCCGAATCTCGGAAATTTCGGGGATATCGACGCCATCGTCAGGAAATATGACATCGAGGCCTTTTTGCTCGCCCCCGATCTGCGAGAACCCCGCATCATTTACCGCCAGGTGTTCGATCTCCTGCCCTACGACTGTCCCATACGGCTCAAAGCCGACGCCGAGGATATTTTGACGGGCCAAGTACGCACGAATTCGCTGACCACAATACCGATGCAGGAATTCGGCAGCGTTTACCTCACTCCATTCCAGCGGAATCTGAAACGGGCGGCCGACATCGCGGTTTCCATCATAGCGCTGACCCTGCTGTCGCCCCTGATGCTCTTCCTCAGTATCCTCATACCGCTTAATTCCCCGGGGCCGGTATTCTACAGTCAGGAGCGGATGGGCCGCCTCGGGAAGAAATTCAGAATGTATAAATTCCGATCGATGAGGCGCGACGCCGAAGCGGCAGGACCTCAATTGGCCTCGACCGACGATTCGCGGATCACCTCCATCGGTCACACGTTACGCAAATACCGGCTCGATGAGCTGCCGCAGTTCTGGAATGTGCTGAAAGGCGAAATGAGTCTGGTAGGACCACGACCGGAAAGAGAGCACTATATCCGGCAAATTATGGAAATCGCACCCTATTACAGCCGGCTTCTACAACTGCGGCCGGGCATTACCTCGTGGGGAATGGTAAAATACGGCTACGCAAGCGATGTCTTCCAGATGGTGGAACGAATGCGTTACGACCTTATGTATATCGACAACTATTCGGCCATGGTGGACCTCAAGATTGTCGGTTATACGATAAAGACGGTTCTCACCGGCAAAGGGATATGACCTGAAACCGGATATGAAAGACAAAATAGACACAATCAGAGGGAAAGCTCTCACAATCTTTTGCAAGATGCGATGAAATACGTCAAAACACTATATAAACATTACCACCGGGCATTGCTGAAAGTGGTCGACAAGCGGGAGAAATACCTCACCGAGCAGCAGTTCGTCCTCATTCTGGCCTTTCTGACAGGTCTGGCAGGAGCTGGTGCGGCCCTCATTCTGAAATTTCTGATCCATACCTATCAGCATCTGCTGACCTCGACCTTCGGAAACGATGCGAACTATCTTTACCTGCTTTATCCGGTAGTGGGAATCCTTATCGCCGGGCTGTTCGTCCGCTACATTGTCAAAGATGATATCGGACACGGCGTGACAAAGATCCTCTATGCCATCTCCCAACGTAAAAGCATCATCAAACGCCACAATATCTTCAGTTCCGTTGCCGCCAGCTCTGTGACAATCGGGTTCGGCGGATCTGTCGGTGCCGAAGCGCCGATGGTGCTCACCGGAGCGGCCATAGGTTCCAATCTCGGCCGCCTTTTCCGCATGGACCAGCATACGCTGATGATTCTGCTCGGCTGCGGAGCCGCCGCCGGTATTGCCGGTATCTTCAAAGCCCCGATCGCCGGCCTGCTTTTCACCGTTGAAGTCCTGATGCTCGATCTAACGGCCTATTCTATCATGCCCTTGCTCATATCATCGGTGACAGCGGCCTCCGTCGCCTACATCTTCGAGGGTTCCAAAGCCATGTTCAGCTTTACCGACACGATAGAATTCACCGTAGAACGCATCCCCTACGTCATCCTGTTAGGGATCGCCTGCGGCTTCGTCTCGCTTTTCTTTACCCGCTGTACATTCTGGGCCGAAGACCGTTTCCGGAAGATCAATAACCCATGGAAAAAGTTTGCCATCGGCGGCTGTATCCTCAGTATTCTCATATTCCTCCTTCCCCCGCTTTACGGAGAGGGCTACGATGCCATCCAGCATATCTACGACGGCGATTGCCAGCAGATCCTCACCGGTTCCCCCTTCCACAGTTGGGCAAGCAACGCCTGGCTCTTCTGTCTTTTCTGTCTTCTCGTCATGGGAACCAAAGCCTTTGCGACCGCAGCGACCAACGGCGGCGGAGGTTGCGGCGGCACCTTTGCTCCAAGTCTTTTCCTGGGTAATCTGGCCGGATTCCTGTTTGCATTCCACCTCAACTACCTGGGCTGGACGCTTTATCTGCCTGAAAAGAACTTCGCCGTCATGGGCATGGCAGCCGTCATGTCAGGAGTTATGCATGCCCCGCTGATGGGAGTCTTCCTCAGCGCAGAGCTGACCGGCCGCTTCGATCTTTTCCTGCCCTTACTCATGGCCTCTACCCTCAGCTACGGCACGATACGCATCTTCGAGCCCTACAGCATCTATACCCGGCGTCTGGCGCTGAAAGGAGAGCTCATTACCCATCATAAAGATAAGGCGGTTCTGTGCCTTTTGAAGCTGGAATCCTTTATCGAGACAGATTATCAGGTCGTATCTCCCGGCATGAAGCTCGGCGAGCTGGTGAAAATCGTCTCCAAAGCAGAACATAACACTTTCCCCGTCTGCGATGCCGACAAACGCTTTCTGGGTATCGTGACACTTAACGATATCCGCAATATCATGTTCCAGCCACGGCTGTACGAAAGAATGACGGTAGGCGACATCATGATAGGACCTCCCGCCAAAGTTTCTCCGGCCATGAACATGGCAGAGGTCATGAACCTCTTCGACACGACCAATGCCTGGAGCCTGCCCATTATCGACAACGGGAGGTATGTAGGCATGTTATCGAAGAATCATATCTTTACTTCCTACCGGAAAGTGCTTAAACACTTCTCGGAAGACTGACGAAAAACGGCAGGCGACCTCTCCCGGCGGCTGCACACCTATAGCATTCACAGAGGAAGCACCCTATAGGGCCCTTTTCCTCCCCAATCCGTTCAAAAAATCATCGACTATAAATATGAAGAAACAAGATCTCCGTATCGTGTACATGGGAACACCCGACTTTGCGGTTCCCTCCTTAGCTGCCCTTGTCGAAGGCGGCTATCATGTGGTCGGCGTCATCACAATGCCGGACAAACCGGCCGGCCGCGGCCATAAAGTACAATTTTCGCCCGTCAAAGAATATGCGTTGGCCCATAACCTGCCGCTATTGCAGCCCGAAAAGCTGAAGGATCCGGCTTTCCTCGAGGCATTAAAGACATGGAAGGCCGATCTGCAGATCGTCGTAGCTTTCAGAATGCTCCCGGAGGTTGTATGGAATATGCCCCGCATGGGAACATTCAACCTCCATGCCGCTCTATTGCCTCAATATCGCGGCGCAGCCCCGATCCACTGGGCCGTCATCAACGGCGAAACCACAACAGGGGCGACCACCTTTTTTCTTTCCCACGACATCGACACCGGACGCATCATCCTTAAAAAAGAAATGCCTATCGCGCCGGATGAAAACGTCGGTTCCGTACATGACCGCCTGATGGAAATGGGGAAAGGCCTTGTCACGCAAACTGTAGATCTGCTCCTCGATGCGGATGGAGACAGCTCGCGAATTAAAACAGTCGATCAGGAAACGCTTTTCACCGATATCAGCGAATTGAAGCCCGCCCCGAAAATTTTCAAGGAAACCTGTAGAGTAGACTGGAACAACCCGGTGCACGATATTTATAACAAGATACGCGGACTCTCCCCCTATCCGACAGCATGGACCGACTTTCTGCTTCCGGACGGAGAAATCCTGACCGTCAAAATCTATTCGGCTGCGATTGTTCGTGAAAACATGGAAAATACCGCCACTATCGGCCAAATAGATACCGACGGAAAATCCTATCTTCACATCCATTGTGCCGACGGCATCATCGCTCTACAAGAAATACAGCTGCCGAGCAAGAAAAGGATGGAAATCCGCGCATTGCTCAACGGCTGGCAGCCCGGAGCCGGTTTACGCGCGCAATAATCGGCAGTCATTCATTTGTAAACCGGTTCTGCGATTCCCTAACAGAAGGGCCATTCTGCGATAGGTAAAAAATTTTTTGAAAAAATAAGCACCTGTTGCAAACATTTTCCTGAAACCGGTGTTTTTATTACAGAGAACAATAAAAAGACTGGCTGTTTTTACAAAGAAAGAGAGTTTCTTCGTGATGAAGCGACTCTCTTGACTATTTTAAGCGGCAACCGCCGCATGTTTCCCGACTTTCCGGAAACGGAATAAATAAAGAACACCGGCAATGGTGAGCCCGAAAGGAAATCCCATCCAGATACCAAACGCTCCCCAACCCATCGTAATGCCGAAAAGATAACTCAGGGGCAAGGAAACGATCACATACGCGATAAAAGAATAATAAACCAAGCACTTCACATCGCCCAGTCCGCGGAGTGCATTGACATAATTGGTCTGGATACCATCGCCCAACTGATAAAGCACCATAGGCCAGACCAAAGTGGTCACAATGGCCGCGACGTCGTCGCTGTCTGTAAATAAAGCCGAAATATCGTAGCGCCAATAGAAAATCGCAACGCTTGCGATAACCCCCAGAATAAAAATAATATGCCAACCTGCATGGGCGGCAGAACGTACGCCTCCGAAATCCCCCAATCCTTTATAGTTGCTGACCCGAATGGCCACGGCGCTGCCGATACCGATGTAAAACATGAAAACCATCATCGAGACGTTCAGCATCACCTGGTGGGCGGCAAGCGCCGCCGTACCGACCCAACCGAGCAGAATAGCGCAAAGAGAAAAAGAGGCAGTTTCCATACCCATCTGAATAGCAATCGGCCATCCCAGCCGGTTCAGAAGAATAATTTCACGCTTCGTATGATGTTCCGTCCGCCAGTAACGACGATATTCCGCATAACGGGGAGTAAAAAAGAATATCAGAATATAAAGTATCAGCATGACGAGGCGTGACGTAAGCGTGGCCCAGGCAGCTCCATCGATGCCAAGCTCCGGGAAACCGCCTTTACCGAAGATAAGGAACCAGTTGAAGACAATATTCCACACGTTGCCGACCAACATAATGATCATGGAGACCCACGTGTCGCCGAGACAATCGAAGAACTGCCGGAAAGCGCTGCATGACGTAATGAGAGGCAATGAAACCAACAGAATCAGGAAATACGGACGCATGAGAGGCAGCAACTCCTCTGGCTGTCCCAACCGGGGCAGCGCGAAATAGAGCCCCAACAGACACAGGACGATGAAAAAACATTGGGAAAGGTCTGCCCAAAAGCTACTTTTAAGAATCGTAAGTATTTCCCGCCGCCTCCCCTGGGTGTAGTAAGAGCCGATCTGAGAAACCGCCCCCATCGAATAGCCTATGCACAACAAAATCGCCAGCGTGAAAAGATTATTGACAAAGCCGGCGGCTGCCAGCTCCTGCGTCGAATGACGGCCAACCATAATGGTGTCGGCCACCCCCTGCACGGTCATACCGATCTGACCGATAATAATCGGCATCCCCAACCTCAACAAGGGCTTATACTCCTGAGGATAAAAAAGCTGTCGGACATTCATGACTATAAAGATGGCGCGGACGGCCATAAATGATTTGCGAGCGCAAAAATACACAAAACGTTTGAGCTATCCAAATATCCGATGCCCCAAATCACAGCCGCCGCGCCCGTAGTATAGAACCGGGAAGCGGTCTATCTGCCCGATCCGGGACCCCGGTCGTCATCTTCCAGCACTACCACCTCCTTTTGCTGACATGCACACTGCCCGTAGGCGGTGTCGATACCCTCCATGTGCTCATTGGGTTTGCTGTCGCAAGAACAGGGTTCGCATTCGCACGGATCGCATACACAGCCATCTTTATCGACGGCCTTGGAGGCCTTTTTTCCATCGGCCTGACGGCTCTGCATCCGGGTTTTGTCGTTTCTATTCTGCCGGTTGCCATCTCCGGGCCTGCTTTCATCCTGATAGCCGACACCGGGATATTGCTTTTGCTGATTGTTCTTTTCAGTTTCCATAGCTAAAGGTATTTTTATATGTTTTTTACGCCTGAAAACGGGCCGTCTTCTGTCAGACAGAAAGACCGGCCCGTTTTCAGTATTCACCATTACAACACCTCCGGATAGGGTAATGGTTCACTTCAGAACAGATTCGATGGCCGCAAGCTCATCCGGAGCAAACGGACGACAGGAAAGCACTCTCAGGTTATCCTGCATCTGTTCCACCGAACTTGTACCGATAATGACGCTCGTCACCGACGGATTACGCAACACCCAGGCCAGCGCCATATCGGCCAACGATTCTCCCCGCGAAGCTGCGATCTCATTTAATCGGCGCAACTTGGCCAGCAGCTCCGGAGTCAGCACCTCCGGTTTCAGATGAGCCCGCCGCGCCATGCGGGAATCGGCAGGAATCCCCTCCAGATAACGCTTCGTCAGCAGCCCCTGCTGCAACGGAGAAAATCCGACATAGCCAGCGCCGGCTGCCGCCGCTTCCTCTATGACTCCGGCCGGAGCGGCGTCTTCCTGAAAAAGCAAATTATACCGTCCCTGATAGCACAGGCAGGGGACATCCCGCTGACGCAGATATTCATAGGCGAAACGGGCCGCCTGCAACGGATAACGAGAAATACCGATATACAACGCCTTTCCGCTCCGCACGATATCCGCCAGTGCCTGCAGCGTCTCTTCCAGCGGCGTTTCCGGATCATAGCGATGAGTATAGAAAAGGTCGACATAATCGAGGTGCATGCGCCGCAGGCTCTGGTCGAGCGATGCCATGAGATACTTCCGGCTTCCCCAGTTGCCGTAAGGGCCCGGCCACATGTCATAACCCGCTTTGGAGGTGATGAACATTTCGTCGCGGTAAGGGCGAAAAGAGACATCCATCAGACGGCCGAACGTCTCTTCCGCCGAACCATAAGGAGGACCGTAGTTATTGGCAAGATCGAAGCAGGTAATTCCATGGTCGAAAGCATAATGCGCCATCGCCCGGCAGTTGAAAAAGTCGTTAATGCCCCCGAAATTATGCCAAAAGCCCAACGAAAGCACAGACATCAGCACACCGCTGCGCCCGCAACGGCGATACTGCATGGCACCGTCATAACGGTCGGGCGCCGGAGAATAAACAGGTTCTATCATATTTCTCTTTATATTATACTTTAACGTCCCGCACCAAAACCACCCGTCCCGGCCGCCTTTCATACAGCAACCCATGTAAGTGTGAGAGTACCGGCAAGACGGAAGTGCGGAAACATGGCATTTTCAAGGCCAAATTGGAATGACAAATATACAAATTTTCAATCATCCGACGTTTTTTCTTTCCGGAAAAGTCATTTTATCAACTTAAAAACGAAAATCTTAGTAAAAAAACATACTTTTGCTTCCATTATCACATATCTCTCCGAGATCCAGCCCAACAACCATTCTCTTTATTCAAGGAATATGCAACCACTTTACCCGTTATTATTTGAAAATAATTTTCACAGCGTCATCTGGGGCGGCCATCGTCTCAAACCTATGAAACACCTGGCCGCAGATAGCGAGCCGGTGGGTGAGAGCTGGGAAATCAGTGCCGTGGAAAGCAGTAAATCCATCGTCAAAAACGGACCGCTGGCCGGCGTTGACCTTGCCGCCCTTACCGAAAAGTACGGCGCCCTGCTGTTAGGCAATGCCGTCTTCCGGAAATACGGTGCCCAATTTCCCATTCTTATCAAATTCATCGATGCCGAGCGCGACCTCTCCATCCAGGTGCATCCCAACGATACATTGGCCCGTGCCCGCCATAATAAATTCGGCAAATCCGAAATGTGGTATATCATGAAAGCCGAACCTGGGGCCAAACTCTATGCAGGATTCAAGGACCCCATCTCAAAATACGAATACGGCAAACGCATCGAGGATTACTCCATCTGCGAAGTCCTGCAAGAGCATGAAGTTCATGCCGGCGATGTTTTTTACATTCCTGCCGGCCGTGTGCACGCCATTTGCGGCGGTATTTTGCTGGCCGAAATACAGCAGTCCAGCGATGTCACCTACCGAATTTTCGACTACAACAGGCCCGGACTGGACGGCCGCCCACGCGAATTGCACACCGAGTGGGCAAAAGATGCTATCGACTACCAGGTTTACCCCGACTATCGCACCCACTACGAACACCGCATCAACAAACCGGTCCCCATCGTCGTGAACGAGTTCTTTGTCGTCAAGCTGCTGGAGGTCAACAGGGCCTTTCATCGCAAACTCTACAAATACGACTCCTTCATCATCTACATGTGCCTGGAAGGCAACTGCACGATCCGCATCAACAGTATCCGCGGTTTTGGAGAGAATGCGGAACCGCCCATCCGCACCATTACACTCACCGAAGGCAACAGTTGCCTCATTCCTGCCAGTGTAGCCGACTTTCACGTCTCTCCGCATAACGACAACGGCATCACCAGATTGCTGGAGGCCTATATCGACAACAAGAACTTCTAATATATCCGGTGCCCGCAGCGACACGGCGACGACCGTCCATGAACTTCGCACGGCTTACGGCCCAGCGGCGACGGCCTCCGATACAGGACCGGCCCCTTCTTTTTCCGGAGGGAGCCGGTCCTTTTTATCCTGCGGTGCTTCCCGCACCGCAGGAAGCACCGCCCATTCTCTTGACAAGCGTCGCCCCACCGCCGATTTGACAAAATGACATATCGAAGCTGCCTCCCGTCCGGCCGTTGGAACCGCCGACCTTGTCAGAGTGACAAAAGTTAACTTTGGCACAAGTTTTGTAAGTTTATAAACTGAACGCGGCAAAACATAAAAAAATACCGAGGTTCATAAAACAAATAAAAATTTCACACATTATTATATAAAGGTCATTTTATATAATAAAAACAAAGAATAAACAACATATAAGTCTAACAATTTAAATACTTGTACAATTATGAAAATTCAACCACTTGCAGATCGCGTACTCGTGAAGCCCGCTCCGGCAGAAGAGAAAACCATTGGCGGAATCATCATCCCCGATTCAGCCAAAGAGAAACCTCTCAAAGGTGAAGTCGTTGCCTGCGGCGGCGGTACGAAAGACGAGACCATGACCGTAAAACCCGGAGACACCGTTCTCTATGGCAAATATGCCGGTCAGGAAATAGAATTCGAAGGCGAGAAATATCTTATGATGCGCCAGAGCGATCTTTTGGCCATCCTTGCCTGAGGAAACGGCTAAAATCCCGGCTCAGCACATCCGAAATATAAAATATCAGATTAAAAAATTTTTAATTCACTTATCATTATGGCTAAGACAATCAAATTCAATACAGATGCCCGTGACCTGCTGAAAAACGGTGTAGACGCACTCGCCGATGCCGTCAAGGTTACACTCGGTCCCAAGGGCCGCAACGTTATTATCGACAAGAAGTTCGGTGCTCCCCATATCACCAAAGACGGTGTTTCCGTCGCTAAAGAGGTAGAGCTTGAAGATCCGTTTGAAAACATGGGTGCGCAGCTCGTCAAGGAGGTGGCTTCCAAGACTGGCGACGACGCCGGCGACGGTACGACCACAGCCACCGTATTGGCCCAGAGCATCATCGGTGTCGGTCTGAAAAATGTAACCGCCGGCGCTAACCCGATGGACCTCAAACGCGGTATCGACAAGGCCGTGGCCAAAGTGGTAGAGAGCATCAAGAACCAGGCTGAAGAAATCGGCGAGGACTATCAGAAAATCGAAAACGTCGCCCGTGTCAGCGCCAACAACGATGAAGAGATCGGCCGCCTTATCGCCGATGCCATGAAGACTGTCAAGAAAGACGGCGTCATCACTGTCGAAGAGGCCAAAGGCACCGATACCACGGTCGACGTCGTAGAAGGTATGCAGTTCGACCGCGGCTATATCTCTCCCTATTTCGTTACTAACAGCGAACGCATGACCTGCGAGATGGACAGCCCGGCCATCCTCATCTATGACAAGAAGATCAGCAACCTCAAGGATATGCTTCCCGTACTGGAGCCTATCGCCCAGAACGGCCGTCCGCTCCTTATCATTGCCGAGGATGTCGACAGCGAAGCTCTTGCCTCGTTGGTTGTCAACCGTCTGCGCGGCGGTCTCAAAATCTGTGCTGTGAAGGCCCCAGGCTTCGGTGACCGACGCAAAGAAATGCTGCAGGACATCGCTATCCTGACCGGCGGTATCGTCATCTCCGAAGAAACCGGTCTCAAGCTGGAAAACGCCACCCTCGATATGCTGGGCAAGGCCGAAAAGATCTCTGTCGACAAAGAAAAGACCACCATCGTCAACGGGGCCGGTCAGAAAGATGAAATCGCTGCCCGCGTTGCCACTATCAAGACGCAGATCGAAACCACAACTTCCGACTACGACCGCGAGAAACTGCAGGAACGTCTTGCCAAACTTGCCGGCGGCGTAGCAGTGCTCCATGTAGGTGCCGCTTCGGAGGTAGAAATGAAAGAGAAGAAAGACCGTGTCGACGACGCCCTCTGCGCTACCCGCGCAGCCATGGCTGAAGGTATCGTGCCCGGCGGTGGTGTGGCCTACATCCGTGCCATCGATTCTCTGGAAGGCCTCAAAGGCGAAAACGACGACGAAACCCTCGGTATCGAGATCGTTAAACGCGCCATCGAGGAGCCAATGCGCCAGATCGTCGCCAATGCAGGCAAGGAAGGCGCCGTTATCGTACAGAAAGTCAAGGAAGGCAAAGGCGACTTCGGTTACAATGCCCGCACCGACACTTATGAAAACTTCTTCGCCGCAGGCGTAATCGATCCTGCCAAGGTGACCCGCGTCGCACTGGAGAATGCAGCTTCCATAGCCGGCATGTTCCTCACCACCGAGTGTGTTATTGCCGAGAAAAAAGAAGAGACTCCAGCAGCCCCGATGAATCCCGGTATGGGAGGCGGCATGGGCGGCATGATGTAATTCGTCCGACCCTGCGGAAAAAATCCCGGCCCGACAAGAAAACCTCTGTCAACCGGCAAATCTTTCCGCTTTTATAGCAACATCTTGATCCGGTCCTGTCGACTCAATCCCGACAGGACCGGATTCTTTATCTTCGCAACCATCCACCTAAATTTAAAATTGTTATTTTAACAGGCATACATTACATTTTTTAATTATTTCCTCACAAATCGACTATCAAGAAGTCCATTCTTCACGCGCCACATTCCATTACAAACATATTAATATACATTTGCCACAAACATAAAACAATAGGGCCGCGGCAAACGCCGGCGCCCTCCGGTCCTAAAACACAAGTACAAACACGGTCGCCATAGAGGACCGGCGAACCATAAAAACAAATACAGTCCTATGAAAAAATTATTATTGATGGCAACACTCTCCGTTGCAACCCTCTCAGTTAACGCACAAACCTGGATAGGCGGCAAATTAGGCTACACTTTCACAAAGGAAAAAGACGACAATAACGGATTAAACTCCTGGTGCATCGCTCCGGAAATCGGATACAACCTCAACGATAACTGGGCTATCGCCGCAGCCATCCATTATGAAGGAAGTAAATACGACGATGTAAAAAGCAATGTCTTTTCCTTCAACCCTTACGTTCGTTACCATTTTGCGAAATACGGAAATGTATCCTTTTTTGTCGACGGTTCTGTGGATACCGGCTTCGGCTCACTGACAGAAGATGACATGGAAGATGTTGATATTACAGTATTCATCGCAGGTTTTAAGCCCGGTATTTCTTACGCGATCTGTGACAAAATCGGTCTTATCGCGCACTTCGGCATTCTTGGATATCAGTTTCAAAAGGCCGACGATGTAAAAGTTTCCTCCTTCGGCTTTGATTTGACCAATAACATCACTTTCGGTGTTTACATCAACCTCTGAGACGCGACAAAAAATCCGACAGCACACCTTCCCCAATCCATCGGTATCGGGGAAGGTGTTATTTTCCCGGCCACAAACGCAATCGGCGACACTTCCCGCCACGAAGGAACGACCTCCCAGCCTATAGGAGATATTTCCCTCCAAAATGTTCCCGCCGCCGATACCCGAAGGGGTCCTTCCCGCCCGACAGTTCCCGCCACGTACATCATGAATGATGCCTCCCGCCGCACCGGCAACGCCGGCAACCCTCGGTACGGCGGCCGCCGCGACCGGAGAACGGGCATCCTGTATGTGGCAAACGCCCGCCGCAAAAAAGAAAGACGGGGAAACAACCGCATCGGCGCCTCCCGGCAAACAGATTCTTAAAAATAGGAATTGCTTGATAAAATTTGGTATTTCGGCAGGGTTGCACTATCTTTGCACTCAAATTGCAAAAGAAAAATTATGATCAATCGTTTACTGATTCGTATCAAAATCATTCAGCTCGTCTACGCTCATTTACAAAATAACGAGACCCAGTTTTATTCAAGAGAAGAGTTGATGCGCTCTATGGAGGCGGCCTACAAACTCTACAACTATCTGCTTGCCCTTATCGTAAAAATTACAGACTATCGCGGCGAACAGCTGGAAGCCGCCCGCAAAAAATATATGCCGACCGAAGAAGAGCGTCATCCGAACACCCGCTTCGTGGACAACCGCATCGCCGGCATGCTGAAAAAGCGGAGCGGCGTGGTCAACTATTGCGAAGAGCGTCAGCTCACCAGCGACTTCGACACCGAGACCTACCGCGCCCTGATGAATAGCATCATCCAGAGTCCGTTTTACCAGGCCTACATGGAAAGCGAGGATCTCCCCGACTTCGATACCGACAAAGAGTTGTGGAAAAACATCTTCAACACGATTATTCCCAACAGCGAGAAGCTGGATGATACTTTAGAAGAAAAAGATATCTATTGGAACGACGATCTTTGCATCGTCAATTCTTTCGTGGTCAAGACACTGCAGAAAATGCATGCCGACGACGAAACCATTAAGACCCTTCCGATGTTTAGAAGTGAGGACGACCGACTGTTTGCCATCGACCTCTTCGAGGCTTCCCTTTCCCATGCCGGCGAATACCTCAAACTCATCGACCAGACGGCTAACAACTGGGAGGTAAAGCGCATGGCCTATATGGACCGTATCATCATGGTCTGCGCCATCGCCGAAATCATCCGGTTCCCAGAAATCCCGATCCAGATTACTCTCAACGAGTATATCGAACTGGCTAAAAACTACTGTACGCCGGTCAGTGCCAAGTTCATCAACGGCATCCTCGACAGAGTGGTCAGAAACCTCCGGGAACAAGGAATCATCTTCAAAGCGTAAACACGTTCACAACTTATAATAACATTTTAATTCATAAACTTCAGAAAATATGTTTTTCGATTTAGTACTTCTCCAGGATCCGGCAGCAGCTCCAGCAGGCGGTGGCATCTCCAACTGGCTGTTCATTATCCTCATCATCGTCGTTTTCTACTTCTTCATGATCCGTCCGCAGCAGCAACAGCAAAAGAAGCTCCGCGAACAGCGCAACAGCATGCAGGAAGGCGACAGAGTCATAACCACCGGCGGTCTGTATGGCAAAATCGACAGTGTCATCAAGAAAAAAAATGCCAAAGGCGTCGATGAAGTCGACAGTTTCATCATCCGCCTCAAACCGGAAAACACTACCCGCATTCAGGTCGCCAAAGATTGTGTCTTTAAAGATCTGACAGATGTCGCTCAGAGCAAATAAAAAAGCTCAGGCAACCGCTCTCTACAGAAAGGTCATCATCTTCTTCGGCCGGAAAAGCACGAAAGAGGTCATGACTTTTCTAATCTTTTTGTGCCTTTCAGCCTGCTTCTGGGTGTTACAGACCGTCTACGAAGAAACTGACGGCAACTTCGAGGTGCAACTCGTCATCCGCGAAATGCCGGGCAACGCTGTCTTTACGACCGCTATTCCCGCCTCGCTGAAAGTCACCGTACACGACAAAAGTATCGCCCTGCTGCGTTATTATTACAAACATAACCTTGAGACCCTTGAGGTAGATTTCGGCCGATATGCCGATGAGGCCGGTAATTTCCGTATTTCCAGTGCGGAACTCAAAGCATTGCTTCAAAGCAATACCGAAGGATCGACACAGATCAACACCGTGTCACCGGCACTGATAGACGCCCGTTTCGCACTGACCAAAGGCAGACGGATACCCGTCCGATATGACGGAGAATACTCCGCCCAGCTGCAATCCCGCTGCAGCGCCGCCCGGCTGACCCCCGACAGCGTAACCGTATATGCCCCCGAGGCCATTCTTGACACCTTGCAGATGCTTTACACCATCCGCCGGAATTTTCTTGAACTCGCCTCGCCCGTAAACGAAATGTTACCATTGCAGGTTCCACTCGGCATCAAGGCGGAACCCGACAAAATCCGGCTGGAAATCGATGTCGAGGAATATGTTGAAAAAACATTCCGGCACGTAACCGTTGTTCCCACCGATGTACCGGACTCCCTGCAACTGCGGATCTTCCCATCGAGTGTGCAGCTCAGTTGCCATGTCAATGTCAGCCAATACAAGCAGCTGCAAGAAGAAGACTTCGTTCTGACGGTCTCCTACAACGATCTGAAACGCGACAACCGGATACAGAACCACCTCCCTGTCATTATCGGCAATGCTCCACGGACCGCGACACACATCACCTTGTATCCCGACAGCGTGGAATATATCGTAGAAGAAAGTTATAACTGACGCCGGAGGCCCCGGAAAGTTCCGGCAACGCCCCCGACACTTATTTTCCCCTGTATCATGACCTCACTCGTTGCCATCACGGGCGGTATCGGCTGCGGAAAGTCGGTCGTCAGCCGCCTCCTCCGCACCATGGGCTATGCGGTTTACGACTGCGATGACCGCGCACGTTTTCTAATGAATCACGACACGGAACTGCGGCGCCGACTCTGCAACACTTTCGGACCGGCGACCTTCCGAACGGACGGCACTCTTAACCGGGAGCACCTCGCCCGCAGTATTTTCGGGAATGAAGAGGCACTGCAACGCATGAATTCTCTGGTTCACCCCTGCGTGGGGAAAGATCTGCGGGAGTGGCACAGCCGGCACACCGGCACACCGGCATTCTACGAAAGCGCCATCCTTTTTGAAAGCGGATTCGACCGTTTTGCCGACCGCATCTGGAGCGTAAGTGCCCCTTTGGAGCTGCGCATCGCCCGCTGCATGGAGCGGGACCACTGCAATCGAGAAAAAGTCATGGCCCGCATCGAAAAACAGATTCCACAGGAAGAAAAAGACCGGCGCGCGGATGCCGTTATCCTCAACGATCCGAAGCATTCCCTGATCGACCAAGTAAGAAAACTCCTACAGACGCTATAAAACCGCCCCCCGCTCCAGCCTCATGGCCGGAACAGGGGGCATCATTATTCCCCGGTCACTTTTACGACCGTCACATCATCTGACGACAGCCTTAATTTTGTCGGATTCGCTTTGTACGGTGCCGTTGCTGAGCCAGCCGTAATCTTCGGAGGTGATACTCCTCCAGTTTTCGTATTTGGCCGGATAGCCAATGACAGTCACGGTATAACCACTACCGTCGGCTAAAGACTGAATATCGAACGTCGCGCCGACAATGACATCGGCCCCGTATTTTTCAGTGGCCTGAAACAAGGCGTTGCTCCGCATGTTGCCAATGTCACCTTTCAAAGCCTCTACCTGGGCATTGCTGAACGTAACGACATGATGAACGCGACCTAACGATTCATCCACTTTCAAATCTACAATCAAAGGCTTGACATAAGCACTCTGCTGCGGCTCCAGAAGGCGCGCCTGCGCTTCACGGAACTCCACCCGCTTTTGGGCAAAGACCTGACACAGCCCCACCAAGAGCATACAGGAAATTAAAATCAGTTTTTTCATAAACATCTGTTATATCTAATATTTTTTTATTCTTCATATGTTCTCCATAAGTCCTCCTACTAACTATAGAGCCATCTCTTCTGACATAATTTCGGAATAATTAATCAAAAAGCATATCCGACACTAAACAATAAACTATAAACCATGGCACGCTGAAAGCCATACCTATCCTTAGAGATACGACTATCCACAAAGCCCTGCCGATACATAAAATCCCACTTGATTTTTTTAAACCAAAATCCTGCTCCTACTTTCACACCGAAATCCATATGGCCATTTATATCGTTTTCTTCAATATAACCGTTAGAATATCCGTCATAAAAAGAAACTTCGGTTTCATTCAATCCAGAAAATTTGAATGCCGCATAGGCCTCCACATGCAAATCGACCGCACATTGCGAACCTATAGGAATTTTCCAGCCGTAAATGACGGGAGAAAACTGAAGGTAATGCTCTCTAACTGTCCCGGAATAAGAAACTTCATGGCTGGCAAGACCTCCATTCCAATAATCAAAATAATTTTCAAATCCATTCGACTCAAATTCACACCCGGTAGAACCATAAGAAAGATCCATCCCCCAATAACTATGTTCGGTAACCGGGCGATTAAACTGGATACCGGTATTATATCCGAAACGCCCTTTTACATCAACAGACATACCATTATAATGATCTGTTGTACTCATATTATCCATACCTACTCCGGCATGAACTACCCAGACAGTCTTCCTTGGACTCCTGACTTTGGTTACCAGGCGACTGCGGGAAGTAACGATCTGCGCCGAAGCACTTCCTACGAGAAGGGCGACCAGC
>CAZMOE010000006.1:0-20247 GCA_964567855.1 uncultured Prevotellaceae bacterium | reverse complement strand
ACTGCGGGAAGTAACGATCTGCGCCGAAGCACTTCCTACGAGAAGGGCGACCAGCCCTGTCAAAAATAATTTCTTCATATTCTTTTGATTTTATTAAAATTCGCAGCAAATGTAATAACAAATGCAAAATCCCCCCCCTATTTATTAATTTATCATAAACAATTAAATTACGGATTCTTTCCTCCCAAAATGAAGCACCATAAAACCCGAAGGAGTGCGTTTCTATCTAAAAAATACGACATTCCGGAATGTCGGCAGCCGTTCCCTAAACGAAGGGGAACCCGACCTGAACATTAGAAACGGCAGCGGCAACAAAGAAAGCTCCCATTGCAGTATGTACGATCATCGCGGCTACACACCGACGGCCCCAGATGCAAGCGGTGGCGCCAGCCGCACCGCCGGAAACGGCAAGTCCGAAAAGGGAACCCTTTGCGTCGGTGCCGCGCCCGCCTCCAAGGGACGAAGAGACGGTAACGGCACAACGCGAAACGGCAAACACGGCATAAGAGGCGGCAACGCCGATCCGGGCGGCACTTTCGACGCTGTTTCCACCCCTAAATCATCAAAAGCATTCATTTATAACCTTTTTTTCAACGCAGAAATCATTTAGTGTGTAAAAAAGTCGTAACTTCGCCGCGTAATTTATCATATTGTTAAAAACATCACGCAAACATGAACAAAATTCTGCGATTTTTCGGCCTTCCCGCCCTGCTTTTGGCGGCCTTGGCGCTAAGCAGCTGTCAACCCTCAGGGAAATACAGCTATGAAACGGTCCCCAACGACCCGTTAAAAGCCAAAATCTACACTTTGCCCAACGGACTGAAAGTGTACATGACCGTTAATAAGGAGCAACCGCGCATCCAGACCTATATCGCTGTCCGCGCCGGTGGTAAAAACGATCCGGCAGAGACCACCGGTCTCGCCCATTACTTCGAGCATCTGATGTTCAAGGGCACCAAGCAGTTCGGTACCATGAACTACGAAGCGGAAGAGCCTTTGCTGAACCGCATAGAGGAACTTTTTGAAATTTATCGTCATACCACTGACGAGGCCGCTCGCAAAGCACTCTATCACGAGATCGACAGCGTCAGCTACGAGGCCTCCCGTTATGCGATTCCCAATGAATACGACAAGCTTATGTCCTCCATCGGCGCCAACGGTACCAATGCCTATACCAGCTACGACCAGACGGTCTATGTAGAAGACATCCCGAGCAATCAGCTCGAAAACTGGGCAAAAATTCAGGCCGACCGCTTCGAGAATAACGTCATCCGCGGTTTCCATACCGAATTGGAGGCTGTATATGAAGAGAAAAACATGTCTCTGACCAAGGACAACCGCAAAGTCTACGAAGCCATGCTCTCCGAACTGTTCAAACATCATCCCTACGGTACCCAAACCGTGCTCGGAACCCAGGAACAGCTGAAGAACCCCTCTATCACCAACATCAAAGAGTTCTTCAAGACATGGTATGTGCCCAACAATATCGCCATTTGCCTCTCCGGCGACTTCGATCCCGACCACGTGATAGACGTTATCACCAAATACTTCGGCGACATGAAGCCCAATGACAATCTGCCGACCCTTCACTTTGAGGAAGAGGAGCCCATCACCGCTCCGCGCGTCCGCGACGTTCTCGGACTGGAGGCAGAACATCTCTGGCTGGCCTGGCGCTTCCCGGGAGCCAACAGCCGCGAGATCGAACCGCTCAGCGTCATCACCCGCGTCCTCAGCAACGGTCAGGCAGGGCTCATGGATCTCGACCTCAATCATCCCCAGCGCGTGTTAGGCGCCTATACCGGAGTTCAGCCATTCGCCGACTATACGGTGTTCCTGGCCATGGGCTACCCGATGCCCGGTCAGACGCTGGAAGAGGTCCGCAACCTCATATTGGAGGAAGTGGACAAACTCCGCCGCGGTGAATTTGAAGAAGAGATGCTTGAGGCCATCATCAATGAATATAAACTATCGTTGCAGAAACAACTCGAAGACAACAGTTCCCGCGCCGATATGTTTGTAGACGCTTTCATCAACGGCACCGACTGGGCCGATGAAGTAGCTTCCCTCGAACGTCTTTCCAAAATCACCAAACAGGAGATCGTCGACTTCGCCAACCGTTATCTGACCGACAGCAACTACGTCTGCATCAACAAGCGCCAGGCCGTAGATCCCAACCAGGTCAAGATCGCCAAACCGGAAATCACTCCGATCCTCACCAACCGTGATACCGCCAGCGCTTTCCTCCGTGAAGTACAGAACAGCGTTGTAGCCCCCATCGAACCCGTTTTCGTAGACTTCGAGAAGGATATGAGCATCCTGACGGCCAAACAGGATATCCCCGTTCTCTATAAAAAGAACGAAACCAACGATCTGTTCGTCCTCACCTATCTCTTCGATATGGGTAACCTGGCCGACAAAACGCTGGGCATCGCCGCTCAATACCTTGACTACCTCGGCACGGAGACCCTCACGCCCGAAGCTATCAAGAGCGAGTTCTACCGCCTCGGCTGCACGTTCAGTGTTAACCCCGGCGGCCGCAAGACTTACGTCACCCTCTCCGGTCTTAACGAAAACATGCCTGCCGCTATCAACTTGTTCGAAACATTGATGGCCGAAGCCAAGCCGGATGCCGCCACCTACATGAAACTGGTGGAAGCGACTCTGCAAAGCCGTATGAACAACAAAGCCAATCAGTTGCAAAATTTCAGCCGTCTGCGTCAGTATGCCATGTACGGTCCCGCCATTCTCAAGCAATCGCTCTCTAACGAAGAGCTGGCTACCCTCGACCCGCAGGCGCTCACCGACCGCATCAAGGCCCTCAACGGCTACGAGCACCGGATCCTTTACTACGGTCCCAGCAGCGAACAGGAAATTATAGATCTGATCGACAAGGAGCACCGCACCCCCGAAACCCTGCAGCCGGTTCTCGCCAACCAGCTTGTTCCCATGCAGCAGACCGACAAGCCTGTCGTTTACATGGCGCCCTATAACGCCAACAACATATATATGTCTCAATTCTCTTGCGACAATACTCCCTACGATCCTGCCACAGAACCCATCCGCACTCTTTATAACGAATATTTCGGCGGAGGCATGAACAGCATCGTATTCCAGGAAATGCGCGAAAGCCGCGGCCTTGCCTATTCCGCATGGGCCTCTCTAATCGCACCGAATTATAAAGAAGAGCCCTATTATATGACCTCCTATATCGCCACACAGAATGACAAGCTGAATGATGCCACCGCCACATTCAACGATATCATCAACATGATGCCGCAGTCGGAAACCGCATTCCAGTTGGCCAAAGAAGGGCTTATTTCCCGTCTCCGCACGGAACGCACAACGCGCGACGGCGTTCTGTGGGCTTATCTCCAAGCCCAGGATCTCGGCGAAACGGTCGACAGCAATATCAAACTTTTCAACGATGTCCAGAACATGACCCTGCAAGATGTGCTCAACTTCCAGCAGGAGAACGTCAAGGGCCGTACCTACTATTACAGCATTCTCGGCGACAAGAACAACATCGACATGAACGTGGTCAAGAAACTCGGTACCATCAAAGAACTGACGACCACGGAAATCTTCGGTTATTAAACCGGCAGAAAGATAAGAATAACCGCTCCATGCGGTACTTTTCCCCTCCGTCACGGCCAAAAGAGCCCGTGACGGAGTATTTTTTATACCATATATGGAAAAAACGGCTATCTTTGTCAGCAACTAAACGATAAGCTTATGATTCGCACATTGTCACTCCTTGTCCTGTGGAGCATCATTACCATTTTGCCTGTCTACGGCGTTACCGGAACGGCCACCTCGACAAGCGTCGCACAGCAAGCGGCCGGGACAACCGCAAAGCCCGATTTCAGATATCCCAAAACCGTAGCCGCAAATGCCGAGAAGCAGCTGCAGACGGCGCTGAGAAACAAGGATGGCCGCCAGACCGTCGATGCCCTGGTACGCTATGCGCTGGCCAAGGGCTCCATCTCCCGTGAAAATTTCCCGGACATCATCCGGATGATCGAAAAGACCATCGACAAGGAAAAACAAGCGGACGTACGGGCCCTCCTCTACCATCTCGAGGCCCGGCTTTACAGCAATTACGCCGCAACGTCCGGTGTCGACCTCAACGAACGGCAAAATCCGGCGGAAACGCTGCCGGAAGATGTTTCCGAATGGAGCGGAAAGCAGTTCAACGATAAAATCAACGAACTGACGGAACTTTCTTTCGCCCCGGCCGACGAATTGGGCCGGTACGGGCTGGACCGATACACCGACCTCATCATCAGCGACGAAACCGGCCGGAAATTCTGTCCCGTCCTGCTCGATTTTCTCTTTCTGCACGGCATCGACATGCTCGCAGAGGAAAACCGCGGTCGTTACCTCGGCCAATGGGCAGACATACATGCACAGGACAGCGTCCCGCTGATGTTCGTACTCTCGCAAATGATTGAATATTCGGAATCCCATCCCGGAGATTCCGTAATACACAAAATTCTTGCCCTCTCCACCGGTCCCCGACCGGACACAGAAACCCTTCGGGAAAAGCTCTACAACCGTTTTCAGAACTTCGAGGAAAGCGGTTACATTCTCAACCATTTTCCGGAGACCGATCAGTATCTCGATACCTTCAAAAAATATGCGGAACATTTTCCGAAGTCTATTTTCGCCAACGCCATCCGCAACAAAATCGGCTCCATCGAAGCGCAGAACGTTCAAATTTCCTATCCGCGCACCATCGGTTCCGCCGATTCCTGTGAAATAACGCTTTCCACCCGCAATGTGAACCGGATCAGGATTTCGGTATATAAAGTACCTGAAACCTATTATCAAACCGGCAAAAACTACGCAAGTTTCTCCATCGGGCAGCTACGCAACATCTCCTCCCGGGAAATTTTTGTCGACGGAGAGATGCCATTCGACAAACGCGATATCAAAGTAAGACTGCAACCGCTACCATACGGCCGCTACCTTATTACGGCAACCGCCACAGACAGCAAAGCAGGATCCACCCGGCAAAAATACAGTCTCTACGACCTTATGGCCGTCAGCGATCTCCAACTTTTCAGCGTCTCCAATCAGGACAGTACGATCAAAGTCTTTGCCGTCGACGCCCAAACCGGAAAACCCGCAGAAAACGTTACCGTCACAATCAGGAAACAGAATACAAGTACTATCGTCGGCACGCAGAAAACCGACCATGAAGGCCGTATATTGCTGCCGGCGCCATCCGCCGGGCAGAATCTATCCCATGATTACATGTTCCTGACTCTCGGCGCCTCCTTCCAAGAGGATCGGCACGGCCTCCCGTTCGATATCAGCCGCTCATCATGGAATCAGAACCGGCCGGCGCAACAGATTTCCGTCTTCACAGACCTTAATATCTACCGCCCCGGAGAAATCATACGTTACACAGCCCTTGTTTATGAACTCGGCACGCAGACGAAACAGCTGCAAACGGGCAAAGAGGTGGTCGCCCGCTTCCTGGATACCAACAACAAGGAAATCGCCGCCGATACACTTGTCACCGACAGCTATGGCCAGATTGCCGGAAGTTTCTCTATCCCAACCGACCGCATGAACGGTCTCTTCTCCATCCGATTTCAGACGGAAGGAAAAACCGTCCATCATCATTCCGTTCATGTCAGCGAATATAAAACCCCGACATTCCTTGTCGATCTTTCCTCCGTTCCACCGGTTTTCACCAGCGAGGCCCCGGTCACTGTCAGCGGAACGGTCCGCACCTACTCCGGCCTTCCCCTTGCCGGTCAGGCTGTGCAATTAACGCTACAACGGCATACCTGGTATTACCGGATGTACGGCGGACAAAGCGGCACTCTGCTGAACGACACCACCGTCACAACCGATGCCGACGGTAATTTCCAATTCACCTATCCGCAGAAGCTGTTCGGCTACAATTCCACCGATCCCCATCCGCGGCCGCTACCATTCAGCACCTTTACCCTTGCGGCCAGCAGCACCGATGCCGCCGGCGAAACCCAGGAGGCTCAAGCCCGCTTCTCCTTCGGAAGAAAACGTGGGCTCCAGCTGCCGGGAAGTCTTACATTCATCAACGACAGGGCCATCACACTGCCGCTGACCTTCCAAAGTTCCGACCTGACGGAAAAACAGGCTGCATGCAGTTATCAACTCCGGCCGGCGAACGACACACTTCAACTTGTCGATTCCGGAAATTTCCGGTCCGATCTCCCCACGGTCGACTTCAGCCGTCTTCCTTCCGGAGAATATCTGTTGCAGGTAGAAATTACCGGCGACACGCTCGCCGAAAAGGCCGAAACCCATCTCATACTATATAAAGAATCCGACCGCCGGTCGCCGGTAAACTCTGCGATGTGGATTCCGGAATGCGGCCGCCGGGTTTCAGCCCATGGGAAGGCCACGATGACTCTCGGGACCTCTACCCCGGAAAGTCATATCTATTTCACCGCTTCCGGCAGAAACCGCGTTCTGCAGGAGGGATGGCTGCATTATACGCCAGGGCTGCACACTCTGCAGTTCCAGGTGCCGGATGAAACAGAGGAAATCCTCACAGTCAGACTGCACTGCATACATGCCGGACAGATCCTTGAAGAATCCGTCCGATTCCCATCGCCGCACAACGCCGATTCGCTGACCATACGAATTCTTTCGTTCCGTGACCGGCTCGTGCCGGGCACCCAGGAACAATGGAGTTTCCGACTCATCGGCAAACAAGGAAAAGCTCGTTGCGGATCCATGCTGCTTGAAATGTATAACCAGGCATTAGATGAACTCTCCGCCAACGGCTGGCAATTCCATCCGGAATACCAGCAAACCAATCCCAGCCGCTTCCGCTCCCAATACGCAGGACAGACTTATGGCTACTATAACTACCGCACCCCCTGGAAACAAACGGACGGCATACAACTGCCGGAACTGAACCTGTACAACCGTGGTTTCTTCTCCTACTATACCGGCGGCAGACGGAACATGTATGCGACACGGCTCTACAAATCGGCAGCAATGGCGGTCACAGAAGACTGTCTGGAGGCATGCGATGAAGAGGAGGAGGGTGCAAGTCCTCTTATGCAGGACCTCGCTACCGCCGACAACGGGGAAATGATGGTTGCCGAGGCCAAACTGTACGGGGCCGGCAACGGAATGACCACAGGGGCCATTGAAACGGAAGAGGCTCCCATGCCCGCACCTGATGCGCAGGCCCTGCAATCCAGACTGAAGGATATCCGACTCCGTACGGAAGAGGTCAAAGTGGCACTCTGGCAGCCCCGACTGCATAGCGACAGTACCGGCACAATCATACTGACATTCGATGTACCGGACTACAGCACGACATGGATCATGCAGGCCGTCGCATTCACAGAGAGCCTGGCCGCCACCCGCCTTACCCGGCAAATCGTCACTCAGAAGCCGCTGATGGTACAGCCCACCCTGCCCCGCTTCCTGCGCAGCGGCGACCGGGCCACACTGACAGCCTCCATCCGCAATGCCACCGACAGCCTCCTGACCGCCGACATCCTGATCGAGCTGTTCAATCCCCGCAACGACCAGCTGATGGCCATCCGGACTCTGCAAAAAGAGATCGCCGCCCAAGGCACCGTAACGGCCGACATACAATGGAGCATCCCGGACACGCTGCCCTACATCGGCTTCCGCATCAAGGCCGGCAACCGCTATTTCGGCGACGGAGAGCAACAGATGATTCCCATCCTGCCCAATGTTTCTCCCGTAACGGAAACAACTCCTTTCTACCTCGCTGCCGGAGACACCTCCGCCGCCGTTATCCTGCCGAAATTTCCGAAAGAAGCACGCATTACGCTCGAATATTGCAACAATCCGGTGTGGTATTGCGTCACAGCCCTGCCGACCATCCTCTGCGACCATCACACTACGACCTCCGCGATCATCCGCAACCTTTTCGCCCTGACTCTGGCCGAGGGCACCGCCCGGATTCATCCCGAAATCCGCGAAGCAATCGGCTACTGGAAAGCAAACAACGATCGCGACTCCACGCTGACGTCCGCCCTGTCACGTCTCGGCGACCTAAAAATCGGGACACTCCTTGCTTCGCCATGGATCGGTGATGCAGAACGTCAGACGCTGCGCATGTCGAAGCTGGACGAGCTTCTCGACTCCACCGCCAACGCCAGACAGCGGGAAATCCTCATCACCCGCCTGAAAGAACTGCAAAACAATGACGGCGGTTTCGTCTGGTTCCGCCATCCGGGTAGCACCTCTTCCCTATATACCACACAAGAAGTTCTGCAATATATCGGCGAGTTACAACAATCCGGAAACCCGCTCAAAGACAATACCCTGCAGGAAATGACCAGCCGCGCCCTGCAATATTATGACCGGGAAACGGTAAAAAGGTATGAGGAAATGAAAAAACACCTCTCCAAAAACACCATACACGGTAAATCCTCCGAGGTCGATTTCAGTTCATTCAGAACATTCGCATATATCCGCTCCCTGTTCCCCGAACACCCGCTGCAGGGAACGGCGAAAACCATTGGCAAAAAGACCGTCGACCATCTGAAAAGACATTGGGGCGAACTTTCTTTGACCGACAAGGCATACGCTGCCCTTACCTTGCACCGCAACGGCGAAACACGCGAAGCCGGAAACATTACAGAATCCCTGCGGCAGTATTCCACGACTGCGACAGACGGCAGCATATACTGGGATCAACTCTCGCAAGGGGCTTATCGTAAAAGCGGCAATATCCAGGCGACCGCCCTCCTGCTGAGGGCATTCCGGGAAACAGGCGCACGCAGCGAAATCACCGACCGAATCCGTCAATGGCTGCTGTTGGAAAAACAAACGACAGACTGGGGCAATTCCGCCGCTGCGGCTGAGGCCGTACATGCGATTCTTTCTTCCGGCACACAATGGTTGGGAATGGAAACGGCCGCAATCACTCTCAACGGCGAAAGCGTGGACTTCACCCAAACCGAAAAATACCTGGGATACGTCCGCAAAACCATCTCCCTCCCACAAAAAGATGGAAACGTGCTCCGCATAAGCCGCCCCAACAATGCTCCGGCATGGGGCAGCGTGTACTGCCAATATGCCGCTCCGATGAAAAACGTCAAACCGGCCGGTACCGGACACCTCTCGGTAGAAAAGGAACTGTACGTCTATAAAAAGAACGGAGAGCTCGCCCGTGCCAAATCGCTGCACAAAGGCGACAAGGTACAAGTGCGTTGCATCATCAAGAATGCGCGCGATCTGGAATATGTCACACTCCATGATGAGCGCGGAGCGTGTCTGGAACCCACCGACCAACGTTCCGGATATAAGGCTCAGGACGGAATTTTCTACTACATGGAAACCAAAGACGAAGCAACGCGCATCTTCTTCAATCGCCTGCCCAAGGGAACCCACCTCATCAGTTACGATCTCCACGTCACAGCACCTGGTACCTACCAGGCCGGCATCGCCACCGTCCAATGTCAGTATGCGCCGTCGGAAACGGCACACAGCGCCGGCTTCACAGTCGATGTAAAGCCGTAAAATATTCACAGCAACAACCGATTAGCATCTTATCGCCGCCTCCGGCGGCACGGCAGGGACTTCCAATACCATGGAAGGCCCTGCTTTTTTATCCCCGATAGGGTAACAGCCTCCAGGAGGTCGTTCCGGCATTCTTTTTATGATCGAACAGGTACTATGAGGCGATCCCGGCGACACGGCAAGCCCTGAAAAATACCTAAAAACAGGTATCCGGTTTCACTAAATTTAGGGATTGTCACACCGAACCGATCCGGCTACCTTTGCAACCGCAAATCATAAAAATAATACTATAAAACTTTATCAAAAAAATGAAATCTGCAAAATTCCTGGCCATGATGACGGCCGCCGCAATGAGTATCAGCACAATGAGTTCCTGTGACGACGATAACGAAAAAGAAGACAAGCCGGTCAACCATGCCGCCGCCGTCGCCGGAAACTATGACGGCTATGCCTTAGCCGGCTGCGCCTTCTTCCGCAACATGCTTTCCATGGAACAAAGCGTCAGCATCGCGGCCGATGACGATCTCAACGAAGCGGACGTCACTTACATCTCCCAGACATGGGGCACTTTCTTCTTCGACGACGCTACGGTCGCTTTTGCAGATGGAGTCTACTCTCTTACGGGCGAAGGCACAGCGACCATGCCCAGCCATCAGGGCAGCGGAACCACGGAATATGCCGCCGTACTTTCGGCCACGATCGATGCCGACGGTACCGCGCAATTTCTGTTCCAGGTACCCGGTGTAATGAACGGACTTAATATCACAGTGGCCAATGACAAGGCTCCGCTTGCCTACGGCGTGGCAAAAACATATAAAGGATATACCTCGGCAAGTTCCCAATATTTTCAGGCAATGACGGCCGATAACGAAACCGTAGTTCTCACAGCCAAAGAAACGGACCTGACCATGGTATCTGTCCTTTTCACATCCGAAACATGGGGCACTTTCTCCAGCGACAACGTCACCGTGAGCTATGCGGACGGCATTTTCTCACTGGAAGGTAGCGGCACCTGTAGCATGGGCATGTCCGCTGAAAACGTCCGAGAATACAATATGCAATTCAGCGGTACCGTCAGTGCTGACGGCACCTCAACATTTACATTCTCCGTGCCCGCGGTCATGGGCGGTCTGACCATCAACTTCACAGAAGGGGAAACATCTGAAGCGGAATGACAAGCATGCGCCATTTTTCATCCATTATCATGCTGGGAGTAATCGCGGGATTATTCCCGGCGTGCAACGGTCTCTTCGAAGATCTGTATGATGAAGCCGCAACGGCTGCCGATTCCGAGTTCGGTTTCATCCAATCCGATCCGACAACCCGCACCGGCATTATTTATGTCGACGCGACCAGTTATACCCGCTGGACCTATATCGACTTTCATCGCCTCGCTGTGGATTCGACAGAAATCTGCGATGCCAACGTCGACGCCGACGGGCTGCTCATCGAACCCGAGGCATGGGATATCGCCATACACCGCTATGACGCTAAAACCAACCAAGGAGCTGTCATGGTCACCGGATACCCCTCCGTCGATGACCTTCGGACCGCCAGCCCTCTGCCGGCAACACTCCTCTACGGCGACGGCTGGAATTCCGATCTCTGGACAACCGAACAGATCGCGGTCGACATGAGCCACATGATGGAGGGATACCTCATCTATTCTCCTTCATACTATAACCCGCTGCTGTCCGAATGGCTGAATGTAGATACCAGCAACATGCCGCCGACCTATACGCTCTCCAACAAGACCTATCTCGTGCGGCTGAAAGACGGAACGGTCGCCGCTCTCCGGCTCAGGGACTTCATGAATGAAGTTTCCATCAAAGGCTACATGACCATCGAATACCTTTATCCCGTAAAATTTCAATGAAGCTCATACATCATTCCCGCTTCTTTTTCTGTGGTATATTATACCTGTTTGCCCATACCGGCAGAGCCGGAACGGCCTCCGACGCGCAAACCGCGGAGGCCGACACTTGTCGGAACCTCGACCAGGTAGTCGTCACCGCCACCCGCACGCCGAAACCACTGAAAAACGTGCCGGTCGTGACCCGCGTCATCACGGCAGAAGAAATCCGCCGCACCGATGCCACCCACATCGGCGAACTATTGCAGCAGGAACTGCCTGGAATCGAGTTCTCGTTCTCCATGAACCAGCAAGTGTCACTGAATATGCAGGGCTTCGGCGGCAATTCGGTCCTTTTCCTTGTGGATGGCGAACGCCTTGCCGGAGAAACGCTTGACAATATCGACTACAGCAGTCTCAATCTGGACAATGTGAGCCGCATCGAAATCGTTCGCGGTGCCGCCTCCACGCTGTACGGCTCCAACGCCGTGGGAGGGGTCGTCAACATCATCAGCAAGAACTCCATCGAACCCTGGACCCTGAACCTCAACAGCCGGTATGGCGAACACAACGAGTGGAGAAACGGCGGCACTCTCGGGATCAGCAAAGGGAAATGGAACAGCCAGACCAACGTACAGCGAACCTCTGTCGATGCTATCCGCCTGAACCGGGCCGGTGATTACAGCCAGGTCTACGCCAACGAGACCTGGAACGTCAAGGAAAGAATGATCTACAAACCTGTCGACGGCCTCAAGCTGACCGGACGCCTCGGCTACTTCTTCCGTGAACGCGATTCCCAGCCGGCCGTACATGACCGATACCGGGACTTCAGCGGCGGCCTGAAAGCCGATTACGACTTTCATGATAGCGACAATCTCGAAGTGGCCTATTCTTTCGACCAATACGATAAAAGCGATTACAACACCGGCACACGCAAAGACATCCGCGACTACAGCAATGTTCAGCATTCGGTGCGCACGGTCTACAATCATCAGTTTCATGAACAACATACGCTGACGGTCGGCGGGGACTACCTCAGAGACTATCTCATGACCTATCAGTTCGCCGACAACGGTGATAAAAAGCAGCACACCCTCGACGCTTTCACCCAATACGACTGGAACCCCACAATCCGCTTCAACATGATCGGCGGAATGCGCTACGATTACTTTTCCGAAGCCGAAGCAAGCCACATCACCGGTAAATTAGCGGCTATGTATAAATGGACCTACGCCTCCCTGCGTGCTTCATACGCCGGCGGATTCCGGGCGCCGACCTTGAAGGAGATGTATATGAACTTCGACATGGCCAGCATCTTCATGATTTACGGAAATGCCGACCTCAAGTCGGAAAAAAGCCATAACTTCTCCGTAACCGGAGAATTCAACCGCAACCGGTACAACGCCACGCTGACCGGATTCTATAACCGCGTGCAGGATCGCATCACCACGGCATGGAACCGCGGCCTGAACGGCATGTGCTATACCAACATCGCCGATGTAGACATCGCCGGAATCAACGCGGATGCCTCCGCCCGATGGAGCTGCGGCATCGGTGCCCGGATTTCCTATGCCTACACGCACGAACATATCCCGCACGGCCAGCCGGAGACCTCCAGCACCCGTCCCCATACCGCCACGGCCAAAGTAAGCTACGGCCATCAATGGAAAAACTACGGCCTCGACATCGCTCTCAGCGGCCGCTGGCTGTCAAGAATGATCGCCGACGAATATGCTTCCGCCACCTCGTATGAAGAGACCGTCGAGCAAAAATATCCCGGCTACGCACTCTGTAAGCTCACGATCGCCCAACGCATTTTCCAGGGTTTCAATGTGACTTTCACCGCCGACAACCTTTTCAACTACCGGCCGGACTATTACTACAACAATTCGCCCAGCACGACGGGGACCTCATTCAGTATGGGACTTTCCGTCGATGTAGAAAAGTTTTTCCGGCACGAAAAATAATTCTGCCTATAAATAAGAAACAATGAAAAATAAAAAGAACAACAAACGCCTTATCGGATGGGGCCTGCTCGCGGCCGTTGTCATTGCCGCGGCCGTCGCCGCATGGAACGCCTGGCTCGCTCCCACCCGCATCGCTTTCGTCAACTACCAAATCATTACCCTTGGCGAGATCTCCAAAAGTAACGATAACCGTTTCATCAGTATCGAAGAGCTTTCCGCCGAAGACTTCGACCGCCTTGATGACTATGACATGATCTTCATGAACGGCATGGGGCTGCGCCTCACCGAAGAACAGCGTTCCCGGCTCGAAGTCGCCGCCCTCTGCGGGCAGCCGGTTCTCACCACAGCCGCCACGAACCCCGCCAACCGTATTGTCAGCCTCGACAGCATCGCGGCAGACACTATCATGCAATACCTCTCGGCCGGCGGCCGAAGCAATTACCGCAGCATGCTGAATTATGTCCGCCGCCATATAGACGGCAAGAGCGTCAGCCTCGACGAAATAACCGCAGTGACAGCACATGCCGCCGGACTGCTGTATCATGCCGATCCGGCGCACCCGGAGAATGAAGAATTGGAATTCAATAGTCTTGCCGACTACGAGGCGTTCCTTTCCAATGCGGGTCTGATGCTCTCCGGCGCTCCGCGGATCATCATCACCGGACAAATGGGTGACCCGACCGATCTGATACGGGCCCTCGAGGAGAGCGGAAACATCGTCTATCCCGTGCGAAACATCCGGACCTTCCTGAACGAAGCCGGCGGAATGCGATTCGCCGCCGTCATCAACATGGCACACGGCCGCATGGGCGATTTCATGGTCGACTGGCTTAAAGAACAGAACATTCCGCTTTTCACGCCTCTCAACGTCAACCGTCTTACCGAAGAATGGGAAGCGGACAAGAGCGGAATGAACGGGGGATTCATGTCGCAGAGCATTGTTACCCCCGAAATCGACGGAGCCATCCGCCCCTATGCCCTTTTCGCCCACCGCATCAATGCGGAAGGTCTTCAAGAAGTTTACGCGATCCCCGAACGCCTGGCTTCATTCGTCCGGACCATTAACAATTACACCGATCTGGCACGAAAAGCCAACGGCGAGAAACGTGTGGCCATCTACTATTTCAAAGGTCCCGGTCAAAATGCGCTTACGGCCAGCGGCATGGAAGTAGTGCCGTCTCTCTACAACCTTTTGGCTCGCATGAAGGAAGAAGGTTACCGCGTCGACGGCCTGCCGGCCTCCGCACAGGAACTCGGCAAGCTCATCCAGAGCCAGGGGGCCGTCTTCAATGCCTATGCCGAAGGCGCCTACGAAGAATTCATGCGCAACGGAGATCCCGAATATATCTCCAAGGAAGATTTTGAGCGCTGGTTTGCTACCATGAGCGAAGGCCGCACGCAACTATACGACGAAGTAGTCCGTCAAAACGGAGAATTTCCCGGAGAATATATGTCCACAGAAGACGGACGGCTTGCAGTAGCGCGTATCCGGTTCGGTAATGTGGTGTTATTACCGCAAAACATGGCGGGGAAAGGAGACAACAGCTTCCAGATCGTGCACGGCACGAATGCTGCGCCACCCTATCCCTATATAGCCTCCTACCTCTGGTCACAATTCGGCTTCAAGGCCGATGTGCTGATTCATTTCGGCACCCATGGAAGCCTTGAATATACCCCGCGCAAGCAGGTCGCCCTCTGTTCCGACGACTGGCCGGACCGTCTTGTCGGTTCCATGCCTCATCTTTACCTCTACACGATAGGCAATGTCGGCGAAAGCCTCATCGCAAAGCGCAGAAGCTATGCGGGAACCCAAACCTATTTGACCCCGCCGTTCATGGAGAGCAGTGTACACGGCATCTACAGAGAGCTGACGAAAGCCATCAAGATCTACAACCAGCAATGGGAAGCGGCCGAAGCCGGCAATACGGCAGCCCGCGACAAAGCCGCTGCACAGGTGAAGAAACTCACCGTGCAACTGGGCATCCACCGCGAACTGGGCCTTGACAGTCTGACGTCCGCCCCTTACACGGAAGAAGAAATCGCCCGAATAGAAAACTTTGCCGAAGAACTGGCCGCCGAAAAGATCACCGGACAACTTTACACACTCGGCGAGCCCTATGAAGAGGCAAGAATCACAAGCAGCGTTTATTCCATGGCCACCGACCCGATCGCATACGGGCTTCTGGCTCTTGACAAACTGCGCGGCAGGGCTTCTGCCGATCTTGAAAAGCACAAATCGCTTTTCGACAGCCGTTACCGCAAGCCGGCCAAGGCTCTCGTCGCCCGCCTGCTCGCCAATCCGGCGCTGGCGACAGACGAATTTATCTGCCGGACGGCCCAAATCTCCGCCGAGGAACTGGCCCTGGCCCGGGAGGTGGAAGAATCCCGCAATGCGCCGCAGGGCATGATGGCGATGATGATGGCCATGCAGGCTACCGCACCCCGCCAGAAAAACGAAGCTGCATCCAGCCAGGCAACAACTGAAAACGGCCGGCAGCAGGCTCCGGATACAACCGCGCAAGCCCCCGCAAACGTCGACATGGGACGTATGCGGGAAGCAGGCAAAGGCATGGATCCGAAGACAGCGCTTCAGATGGCCCGCAAAATGGGTGCCAGCCCGGAGGCACTTAAAAAGATGGCGGCAAAGATGGGCGGCAGCGTCACCGGAAAGGGTGACAACATCTCGGAAATGATGCAGATGATGGCCGCCGGCAGGAAAGAATACAGCAAAGAGGAAATCCATCTGGCCACGGCCATCACAGAGGTGGAACGCAC
Organism: uncultured Prevotellaceae bacterium; assembly: GCA_964567855.1. Taxonomy (GTDB): domain Bacteria; phylum Bacteroidota; class Bacteroidia; order Bacteroidales; family UBA3663; genus Liminaster. Next base: position 4,143 of record CAZMOE010000006.1, on the reverse strand, counting down.
CCTGAAAAACGTGGATAACTACAGAAAAGCGCTGATTGAAAGTCCCGCCAGCGAATTGGCCTCGCTCATCAATGCCATGAACGGCGGTTTCACCCCCCCGTCGCCCGGCGGTGACCCGATCGCCAACCCGAACACGCTGCCCACCGGCCGCAACCTGTATGGCATCAATGCCGAAAATACCCCCAGCGAATCGGCCTGGGAAAAGGGCAAGGCCCTGGCGGAAAAAACGATCGCCATGTACAGAAGCCGTCACAACGACAGCATTCCGCGCAAGGTGAGCTATACGCTCTGGAGCGGCGAATTTATAGAAACCGAAGGGGCCACCATCGCACAAGTCCTTTACATGCTGGGCGTCGAGCCTATCCGCGACGCCTTCGGCCGCGTCAGCGACCTGCGTCTGATTCCCTCCGGGGAATTAGGCCGGCCCCGCATCGACGTGGTCGTACAGACCAGCGGACAGCTCCGCGACCTGGCTGCATCACGTCTCTTTCTGATCAACCGTGCCGTAGAAATGGCAGCGGCTGCCGATGAAGATGAGTTTGAAAATCAGGTCAGAACCGGTGTTATCGAATCGGAGCGGCTGCTGACCGAAAAAGGGATCTCGCCGAAAGAGGCCCGCGCCATGTCTGCCTTCCGCGTCTTCGGAGGAGCGAACGGCAACTACGGCACCGGCATACAGGGAATGGTGCAGGCCGGCGACCGGTGGGAAAAAGAACAGGAAATCGCCGAAACCTACCTCAACAACATGGGTGCTTTCTATGGCAGCGAAAAAGATTGGGAGAGCTTCTCCAAAGCCGCCTTTGAAGCCGCACTGAGCCACACCGATGCCGTCATCCAACCCCGTCAAAGCAATACGTGGGGCGCCCTTAGTTTAGATCATGTCTATGAATTCATGGGGGGAATGAACCTCGCGGTCCGCAACGTGACCGGCAAGGATCCGGATGCCTACCTCAGCGATTACCGGAACCGCAACAACGTGCGGATGCAGGAGGTCAAGGAAGCCATCGGCGTCGAAAGCCGCACCACGATCTTCAACCCGACCTATATCAAGGAAAAAATGAAAGGCGATGCCGGCAGCGCCGCCACATTTGCCGAAATCGTGCAAAATACATACGGCTGGAACGTAATGAAACCGGAAGCCATAGATCAGGAAATGTGGTCGGAGATATACAACGTTTATGTCAAGGACAAATTCAGCCTCGGCGTGCAAGAATATTTTGAAAACCGCAATCCCGCAGCCCTCCAAGAGATGACGGCCGTGATGCTGGAAACCGTGCGAAAGGGCATGTGGCAGGCCAGCGAACAGCAAATCAGAGACATCGCCGCCCTCCACGTCGAACTGGTCAACAAATACAAGCCGGCATGCTCCGGCATGGTCTGCGACAATGCCAAACTCCGCGATTTCATCGCCGGACAGACTCCGGAAGCCGCTTCCCGACAATATCGGGAGAACATCCGCGAGATCCGCGAGACAACCGCCGAACAGGGAAAGCAGGGCATGGTGATGAAAAAAGAGGAAATGAATCAGGCGACCGATACCTCCAGAACATTCGTCTCCGGCGGCGCAGTAGCCGGGATCGTGGCGATAGCGGTCATCGGCCTCGTCATCATGGTACGCAAACGCCGGAAGACATTGAACCGATAAATTTTCACCAGCGGGAGCCACCCTCCCGCCGGACCGGCCTTCCGAAATTCCGCAAAGTCCCATAAATCGTATTATCCATACCCAATCATTTACAACCGACATTGGAAACACTCGTTCTCATACTCATGCTTCTCGTGTTTTTCAATACATGGATGAAGCTGACCTTTCTGAAACCGTGGCAGACGGTGGTCATAGCCTTTGTGCTCGCTTTAGTGACGGGGTGGTCATGGCCCTATGCCATCGAACAGTCCCGGACGCAGATTCAGGACTGGCTGGCCAACCCGGCGCTGATGCTCGACACCTCGGTAGTACTGACCATAGAAGTGATATGGCAGATGTGCTTCTGTCTGCTGGCCGCCCATCTGCTTTACACGGGTGCCGTCCGCCGGCGGACGGTTTGGATCTACCGGTTGCTGCGCTGGATGCCGGGCGTACTCATCTTTCCGGTCTTGTTCAGCGGTCTGGTGGCCCTGATATTCGCCCTGCCGGGCACGGCGTTCGCTACCGTGGCGTGGGGACTGGCGGGCAGCATCTTCGTACTCATGCCCGCTGCGACGTGGGGACTGCGGATGCTGTTGCCTGAAAAAGAACTCCGGCTGGAACTGCTGTTCATGTGCAATGCGCTGGTCGCCATCATCGGGGTGATCGCCACCGTGAACGGCAGAACCGCCGTCGCCGGTACGGATGCGACCGACTGGACCGCATTCGGCGGTTGCCTCGCCCTCGTCATCGCCGGCAGCCTTATCGGTATGGCCATCCGCCGCCGGCGGATCAGGAAAGAGACGCTTGGCGGCGGTTCCCGCAATCCGTAAACCGCCGCCGACGGCATTAACGCTACCCGCGGCAATACGGGAAACATCACCTACACTATCAATACACTTATAAATTTTCCAGATATGAATTACATTACAGACATTCTTTACTGGATTTCAACCGGGCTGCTCGTCCCCGTTGTGGTTCTCCTTATCATCCTCTTCATCCGCTCCCTGCTGCTTGTCGGCAGTTTCTTCGGCCAGTATCTGGCTATCCGGAAGACTGCGGCACTGTTGAAAGCGACCTTTGCGACCCTGAACCGGGATAATATAGCGGTTCTTGAAACGCAGCTCCCCCAGCAAAGCCCGGCGGCCGTCATCCGCTACATCCGTGAAATACTGGCCGTCAAAGAGAGCCCGGCGCACGTGCAACGGCTGCTGGCCGAATTTGAAATCGCAGCCGATAAAGATCTCGGCCTCTCCAAAACACTGACCAAAATGGGACCCATGCTCGGACTGATGGGGACACTGATCCCGATGGGACCGGCTCTGGTCGGACTATCGACCGGCGACATCGCCTCCATGGCCTACAACATGCAGGTGGCGTTCGCAACCACCGTCATCGGCCTCTTTGCCTCGGCCATCGGCTTTATCACGCAACAGGTGAAACAACGTTGGTATCTGCAGGACATGACCCGGCTGGAGTTCTTAGCCGAATTGCTGAAAGAGAAATAAGCGGAAACAGAACAGGAGGTTCTTAAATTTTAGAAGAAATGAGACACAATCTGTTACGCAGAGACGAAGACAACGACCCGATGAGCGTGGTCAGCAACCTCTTCGACGTCGCCATGGTGTTTGCCGTCGCCCTGATGGTGGCCCTCGTCACCCGCTATAATATGACCGAAATGTTCAGTCAGGAAGATTTCACCATGGTGAAAAATCCGGGCAAGGAGAACATGGAAATCATTACCAAAGAGGGAACGAAAATCAACCGCTATACCCCCTCCGAAAACCAGAACGAACCGACCGGAAAAAAGGGAAAGAAGGTCGGCATCGCCTATGAGCTGGAAAACGGGGAGATTATTTATGTGCCGGAATAGAGAGTTCCGGCACATTCAAATGGTTTGAGAAGAGCAAAATAATTGATCCGGCAGGTTGTTTCATATAGACAACCTGCCGGATTAAGTCTTGGAAACGATACCCTCATGGGTGTAGTTCCAATATCTTTCGATGGAGAAAGAGCCTATTATATTGTAAAAATTTTTCCCGCTTCGCGGGAATTAACATTGGGGCTTGAAATGCCCCAATGAAATAAATCGAATGAATCAAATGAATTAAAGCGCTACGCTTTTATTCTGAAACGGGGCGCACTGGCCGCCCATAGTGGCGATAGGTATCGCCCACGTGGTGACCGCCACTACTGAAGTAAAGCTCGTACGCGTCGTCCGAATAGCTCTTGTAAGGCGTAGAGCTCCAATAGCCGCCGTAGGAACCAGCGTCGCTGAGCGACGACCCGTCGCGGCAACCGGCAGCGGGAAGAAAGATACTATTACCATTGGGACCAACGACACGATAACCTTTCATATCTTCCAAAGTCGTCCATGTCCAATGACATTCATCCACCAGTTCACGAAATTCGCTCTCCATCGGCAGCCGCCAGCTACCGCCCCAATTGGCTCGGGCCGCATCATAGCGTGGATCGCCACAGATATCGCCCATCGCCTTTCCATAAGTAACACTATTATC
>CAZMOE010000005.1:0-118121 GCA_964567855.1 uncultured Prevotellaceae bacterium | reverse complement strand
CATAAAATCCGAGATGCATATATGATACACAAATTACACTTATGAAATATTTTTATTTTTCAGAACAAGTATGACGTCATATTTATTTCATTATTTAATCATATATCCAAAAAGTTTTCGTTTTAAAAGAAAAGTTATCATCTTTGTGCAATAAATAATAGCAACTATGAATATAAAAAGGACATTTCAGGCAATAATATCATTAAAACAAAACGATATACCCCTCTCACTTATCGAACGCGACTTAGAATTACCGATAGATAGCGGACATATCATCACCATACCCGGTGTACGGCGTTGCGGAAAATCCTCTCTTATGGAACTCGCAATTGCAAGACTGCTAACAAAAGGAGTGAAAAAGCAACACATCTTATGGATAAGTTTCGATGATGAAAGACTTCGGGACATCACCGCCGATGATCTGGATGATATACTTATTGGATATAGAGAAATGTATCCTGATATCGACTTGAAAACGACATATATGTTTTTCGACGAAATACAAAATATCAAGGATTGGGAACTCTTTGTATTACGCGTATATAAATCATATTGTAAGAATATCTTTGTCTCCGGCAGCAATGCAAGCATGTTGTCAGAGGAACTCTCGACAGCCCTGCGCGGATGGCCCTTGGAATACGAAGAGTTTCCACTTAGTTTCTCTGAATACTGCAGATTTAAAAACATCTCTATCAATAAATATTCAGAGCAAGGACAAGCAATGCTTGTGAACGCTTTCAATGAATATCTTCGAGAAGGCGGGTATCCGGAAGTAGTTTTATCTAACAATGAGTCTATCAAGTCTAAACTACTACAAATATAGATAAAAATCTGATATTTCTACACCGGCAGGATAGAGAATTAAATTTTTCTTTAGAGGAAAGCTACTTCAATGCCATGCTTTTCCGTGATTTGATAGAACACTATCAATTATCCAATGTGCAAGCTGTACGCTATTTCATCAAACGAATAATGTGCAATCTTTCAAAGCCCACCTCCATCAATGCCGTATACAAAGACTTGAAATCGCAAAATATAAAAGCGACGAAAGAGCGTTTGTATGAATTGGCGGATCAATGCTGTTCCATATATTTATTATTCCGCCTTTCCAAATATAACAGATCTTTCGCGAAAGAAAATCAAGCCCAACCTAAATATTTCGTTGTAGACAACGGGCTATGGCGATCCGTACTTGTTCCTCAGAATGAAGAAAACGGTAAGCTATTAGAAAATGCAGTTTTCTTGCATTTGCGACGAAAATTATTTCCTAATAAAAAACTGTACTTCTATTCTGATAAAAAAGAATGCGATTTTGTCGTGCAGGAAGCCGATAAAATACAAACTCTTATTCAAGTCTCATGGTCTTTGTCGGATCCCAGTACTCGTCGTCGCGAGATAGAAGGAATTGTTGAAGCCCATAAAGCCACGGGCTGTACGAACCTGTATATCCTCACCAATAACGAAGAAGAAGAAATAAAGATAGACAATCTCTCAATACATGTTATGCCTGTCTGGCGTTGGATGCTTATGTAAAAAGAAGCGACCCGCCGATAAATATTCCCGGACCGACAAATACATTGGCACATATCCACGACTGGCCGCCGATATGAATCTCCGGCCTCAGCAACGATAAAGAAGGATCTGTATAATCATGGGATCCGGCACACACATGCACTCTATGACTAATTGTCGCTTTATCGCCTATCACTACTTTCCCAAGATTATATATCAGCGTCTCCTCTCCTATCGCACTCCAATCGCCTATCTCCAGATTCCAGGGAAACCAGATGACAGTGGAAGAATATATATGTACGTTCTTGCCTATCTTTGCACCAAACATACGTAATATGGCATTCCTATATCCAAACGCTATGCGCGGAGAATTGCGAAAAAAGAACTTGCCGAATGTCCACAGAATCCGCCACACATAGGTCCACTTTGAATAATTCAAGTGCTTGCAGTTTTCTGCTATATCCAGTTGTATCATTGAATTAATTGAAATCCTTTTGCAAAATGCTTTCATACAATTTCAGCATGTCGAAAGCAATCTTCTTTGTTGAATACTTGTCTTCTATGAGTTTTCTTCCATTACGTCCCATCTGTTCAAGTTCCTCTTCCGAACATTGTAGGAACTCGTGCAAAGCTCTGATCAGAGGGACCGTTCCTATCTCCGTCCACCAGCCACAATGACACTCATTCAATTCCTGCCACGGAGTGCCGGTTGTCGTAATGACCGGTGTTCCGCTTGCCAATGCCTCCGCCACAACAATACCGAAATTCTCGCTATGTGTCGGCAATACGAACAGATCTGCCCTACGGAATAGGTCCCATTTCCTTTCACCATACACACCACCTTCAAAATGAATCAAGTCTGCCACGCCTAACTTTTCAGCCAGTTCTTTCAGCTCTGCAATATAAGCCTCTTCCCCTTCACCGGCAATGCAGGCTGTATACCCTTGCAGCTCTTCTTTCAGACGGGCAGAAAATTGAGACCTTTCTTGACATGCACACGGCTGAGAAACAATATCTCTTTGTTACGTTTCCAAGATTGCTTCATGGCGACATTGTTCACCTCCACACAGTACATCCTTGTTCCATCCAAGTTTCAGCAGATTTTCCTTCTCACTGTCCGCCGTCGCATGAAGCATATCCGCCACATGCACACCCTTCTTCTGAAACAGCAACAATGCCGGCAACTTCTTTGTCCAATAATGCCGCTTCATAATCCACGGTTCAAGCATACCGTGAGGGGTGTACACCACCTTGCATCCTTCTTCTCTTGCCCACATCGCTGTGCGTGCCGACATCGGCAGCTAGCAGCAGTTCGTATGGAACACATCAGGCTTTATATCACGGAGCAGCTGCAGGAATTTCCGCTTTCCCTTGTTGGAGAACGGATTATAGTTCTTCTCAATAAAATGTACCGTACAGTTCTCCAGCTCCAGCGGGTTCGCCTCACGATGAGTAACCACATGCAACTCCACCAGTTTGCCAAGCTCTACGGTAAGCAATTGCATCTACGCACCGACACCACCCGATGTACGGTCAATAGATGGTATGTAATGTAGGATTTTCATAGTAGTAAGCTTTTATTTTTAACTGTTAAAAATCGATATTCTTGCATACAGGTCCACAATGTGTTACTTTATGAATGGATTTCTTACTTTACCACCCCACAAACGTTTAATGTAAATAGGCAAATTGTATAAACGAAATAAGAATAGAGCTATATTTTCATTTGTTTCTATTCCTTTCATCTCATTAAACAATCTTATGTGCTCTGCTTTTTGTGTATTGTGATCCGAAGACAATTGACCATCTTGTATCATATATGCAGCGCACTCTTTATTTATAAAATGATAATTCACTCCTTTCAAGATAGATGCCTGTAACCAAAACTTAGTGTCTGCAGCAAGTCTATAAGTTTCGTCAAATCCTCCAAGTTTGAAGTACAACTCACTTGTGATTAAAGTTGCCTGCTGAGTAAGCATAACTACATCTTTTTTTAAAAGTGAAAGGAACATATGAAACAAAGGGAATGATGTCTGAGAGCCAATTTTAAGAGATTGCTCATCTATATAACATGTTCGTCCATAAACCATGTCAACATCTCTATGACTATCTATATAATCTATCAATAATTTGTAATCAGGAAACCAATGGTCATCATCATTAAGAAATGTCAAATATTTGTATTTATATCCATAGGTTTGGAATCCATAATTCAATCCTGCGTAAATACCCTTTTTGCATGGGTGCTCCGCCAAACATTCTATATTTCCATATGTATCTTTGATTGATTCAATACACTCTTTCGGACAAACAATAACATGTTTAACTCTTTCTCCCCCTATTGCTTGTACACTTTCTATTGTTTTTCTCAAAGAATTTCTCTTTCCCAAAGTCGCCGTAATCACTAATATATCCTGCATATTCTATCTATTTAAATGTTTATTGGCATATTGATATAGATAAGTACGCCCATATTTCCCAGACAATTCATCATTAAGCGTATTTATATTGAATTCTGAAGATGATAACAAAAAATTTTCACGTACCGAAGATGTTTTTTTTATTGTATTCTTCAATGCATAAAGCCTATACGCAAGAGCTATCATTTGCAATTTATTCAAATATGGTGCCGTCACTTTCCACACATCATTAAATGATAAAGACAAAACTTTATTTGCAAATTCTTTATTTAAATGCGGCATTGCAATAAGTCCATGCTTATCTAAAAAAGTGCATCCTCCATGATAACACGTTATATTTATGCCGTTAAACGGAGAAAATGTTTTATCATTATCATTGTCGAATGCACATACACCAATAGCCGTTCCATCTTCATCCAACACAACATTGTAATTATTTACCCAATGATCTTTTTGACAACATAATACATCAACAACATTCAATATTGATAATTGTTCTTGAAGTAACGGTGTAGGCAATACTGTACTATCCATGGCTCTTATCCCTAAGGCTTTATTGCTCAACACTCCAACAAAGTGGAACTTATCAACCTTTAATTTTACCAGTCTTGCCGATGTATATATGGATTGCACCTCCAATAATTCTGCTATTTTTGCAGACGCAATTGAACGACACGCATTGTAACATTCGTATGTTCCTGCTTTTCCTTTCCATCCATTAGTTCCACTTCTCATATAAATAAGAAATAGAGGTAAGATTTCCCGATATATATGAGGAAAATTGTTCAATCCTAAATCATTAAGTTCTTTTTGGGGAACCATATAATTACCATCCCATATTGAGAATCTAATTCTCTTAAGTATTTTTGATATAGAACTGACTTTTTCTACAAAATTGTATTCCCTAACACAACCATCTATATATTCCTTAAAACCTTCAACATATTCAACCGAGAAAGAATGAGATATTGGTATTTCTTGTGCGAAATTATCTATTTTACTAGGTTGTTTTACCATATAAAAAAATTTATCAATGGATTCTTTAACAAAAGAAACATAGTCTTTATGTTTCCGGCACTCTCTAAAATACAATATAGAATCTTGAGCAGAAATAAATATAATGGGATTTGAAGATAAGTTAAAATAGGATAGAGATTCTGGACTTGTTTTAATTTGCTCTATATCACCATTTGTAATAAGTTGATGAGTGCTACATTTTCTTATTATGTCATACAATATGTCAACAATTCGATACTTTATCATAGTCTTCTTATATTATGCACATTGTTATGTTGCGTTTGCCAATAGCAAACTAGCGATAATGCCATGTAAAACGGTAATGTATATCTAAAATGTGACGATGGAGAGAAAGCAGCATGCCAACTTCCTTGTAACAGACAAAAGACAAGTAGAACACTCATAGAATTAAACTTAGCTAGAGCCATAAATCCTCGCTTATAGATATAAAGTATTATCAACAAACCTGCAGTAAAAGCAAATATTCCATTATAAGTCCCCCAACCTACAATAACAGAGTGGCATGGAATACGATCTGATTCTATAAAGATTATCTTCTTTTTCGGATCGGCATTCTGTATTTTAGCTCGTAAGATTGTATATTTATATCCGACCTCTGAATCTAATTTCCATGATCCATACCCCCAAACGGGCTTATCCATAAATGCCTGAAATCCTACAAATGTTTCAGATCTGCCTACCATTAATAAATTTACTAGGTTATATGGATTTTTAGCTCTAAACAGCTGTTCATTATTACCAGATTTAATTTCCCCGGTTAACACTTTATTTACATAAATTGTATAAGAAGCATAGCCCAATACTAATACAAGAAAACCATATCTATATAACGACATTTTTGAAATTTTCCTTCCACTAGCAATAATCCACGAAAGAAGCCCTGCTATAAAAACCATCCCACCTGATGATCTAGCTCCTGCAACAATAAAAAATGCGCCACAATACATAAATAAAATACAAGTAGTTTTCTTTGGTCGCATTAAGGAATAAAAAAGCAATACATTGATAACAATTGGAGCAACATAAAACTTAAGAAATGTCGCATCTTCCCCAGATAATGCTTCTGAAGCATCACCACCTATATCACTTCCCCAAATAAAACCTTGCAATAGCATTCCTAAAAGCGCCCAGGGTACTAATTTCCTATTTTTCATAAACATCTTTACCAAGAAATATAGATGAAAGAAAGATATTATTGTAACTGATATACCCTTCAGTGCATTATTTATATAATTGTGAACCATAAGCTCAGATATACACTGAGCCATAAAAAGTAGAAAATACAAATTCCTTACATATTTAAAATCTCGATTAGTATATATTGGGTCATTGAAAAAATGTGTGATGAAATAATATACAAGAAACAACTCACTGACTGAAATTTCACCAATCAGATTAAACTTCAATCCAAATCCAATCTCAAATACTAAAATAAAAAATATCTCTCTTTTCTTAATGCCTTTTAAGATATTCATGATAATATGTCTTTATAAACTCTCAACACGTTCATAGCATAATTATCCCATGTATAATTTTCTGCAATTAGTGTTGCAGCCTTCTTTCCTAAAGATTCACGTATATGGGGATCTCTAGCAATCATTTTCAGAGCACTTACAATCTCATTTGTATCTTTGCTTTTTATAATAATGCCATTTTCCCCGTTCTCTATAGGCAAACCACTTTCTTTTGTGGCTATTACAGGTAGACCTGCGGCCAATGCTTCCATACCAGAAGAAGCACATCCTTCACATAATGAAGGAAATAGGTAAACATCACTTACAGTCAGAAAATCTTTTAGATCCTCCTGTGGAACAGTTCCTACAAAAGTAATATGTTTCGGATAATATTTCTCCAATAGAACATTTGCTCCACTTGAATCACCAACAATAGTAAACTCATAGTCAAAATTTTCCTCATCCAATCTACATAAAGCTTGCAATATATATTCTGCTCCTTTGCGAAATCCAAATCCTCCTGTAAAAAGAATCCTCAATTTATTCTCCACCAGTGCATAGTCTTTCTTTAGATACTGGAAATCACTACGCACTCCTAATAATACCACTTTGATTTTTTCATCAAGAAACCCCTGTTCTATAAAGGTATCCTTTACAAATTGAGAATTAACTAATATTATATCCCCCTTTCTGCAGTTTTCTACAACACTATTCCAAAAAGGATTATCCATTCCTAAATCAAATGAAATACCATACTTTTCGTATTCTTTTCGCAACTGCTTGTCCATAAACGCAGGATGAGCAATACTGTGATCCACAACTACCTTCATGCCTAGTTTGTGTGCACGTTCGACAGCTCCACCAAGCCCACTGCCACTTCTCATATGCACTATATCTGCATCCTTAAATTTTCTCTTTGATTGTTTGCCAAATATAGTTGCGGCCTTGATATATGAATATTTTGGATTTCCTATACGAAAATATCTGCACATAACTAAATAGAATTCCGCAAATGGTAAACCTACATTTTTTCCATTTAGACATTCTGGAACTCTTTTTTTGAATGTTCGATACAAATCATGATGTGACATCTTACTACCAATAGACAAAATCCATTTATTCCACCACGAAGGGATCCAAGCCTGTAACACTCGCACATCTGCAACTTTACTCAAAACTTCTGCACTTTTTATAAGATGAAGAGGTCCCAATGTCGATATAATTACCCTTATCTGTTTCATTATCTAATCGTTTTATATTTCAGTTTCATTCTTATAAAATTCAAAATACGACCAACGGACAATCTACTCCTATTTTGCTTAAACATACGAATATAATAAGATATCCATGTTTTTTTTCCTAACGTTTTTACCAATTGTTCATCTATTCTTCCATAAAATGATTGATAGCAATCAGGCCATATCAAGACACGATCCATCTTGTTAATCATATTTTTCATTGGACGACAAAAGAAATGAATATAAAGATAATCAGAAGATACCAACTCTTTATTTTTAAAATAATATCTCGTTAATTTCCCATTATCCCATAGAAAAAGATTGCGCTTTGAATATTCATCTTCTTCCTTTCCCATGCCCTGCAAATAAAATCCTGGATAATACTTATGTAATCCTGCATAAATTGTCGCCTCATAAATTTTCAGCTTCTCCATTTCAAATCCTTTAGCAATATAATTTTTATCCAAGCAACCTATTCCTTCACGTTGAAAATAGTTTTGAATACTATCAAATCCATCAATATCATTACGATAAATAGCATTCACTTCTGGCGTATTCTTAAATATAGTACAATGTCCCTGTACTCCAATTTTATCATAACCTTTTAGAAGTTCATCCGTAAAGAACGAACGAATATCACCCCAAATAAGATCAATATCGCAGAATCCCCAAAAATCAAATCTTGTTAGATACTCTTGGAATATCTCCCCGTAAGCTATTTTGTAATCACATAACTTATATGGAGTAGACAAGTTGATTTCAAACTCATATTTCGACTGGATAAAACTTTTTAACCATTCAAATTCCACATATTCAACCTTCACATTGTTAGGATAGTCAAATTCAGTCCTATCATTTGTGAATACAAACCAGTTTACAGTTGCATTTGTTTTACATGAATCTAACCAGACCTGAAAATATGAAGGCAATTTGCCAAAATATGGAACAATAAAACCTATCTTTTGCATTCTTCTCCTCTTATATTAAATATTTTTTTTGAATTTCAACCATTTCATCAAAGGTAAAGCGTTCTGACTCTATATACAAATGTCTTTCATGTTCAACAATCTCTTCCGGCGTAAAAATGAATCGGATAACCTTTGCAGGATTCCCTGCTGCAATTGCATATGGCGGAATGTTCTTTGTCACCACAGAACAAGCTCCAATTTGAGCCCCACGGCCAACTATTACAGATGGAAGTAAAGTAACATTGGCGCCCAAGCGAGCATCCTCTTCAACGAGTATTGTTGTTTCAGTGTCCAGTTCTCCGGTCCACATTGTATCGTGAAACCAAGTTCCAACTTGCTTTCCATGCGCACCAGTTATTACTGTTAAGCCCTGAGAGGCCCCAGCATGATGTTTCATAATAAATTTTCCACCAGAATTAATAATAAATCTCGCGCCACCATAAATATTGACATCATCATATAAAAAAATCTCAGACTTAAGACTATTAGGCCATTCCACCTTTACGCGTTTACCACAATATCCTAATTTCTTTTTTTCTGCATTGATCAAATGGGTGTGATAAACAAATTTGATTTTCCCTATAACTTTAAATAAAAAACTTATCATATAGTTTGGCTATTAAGTGTTTTGAACGAATCATTAATGAAGAAATATATCTATATCCATAATTGCGTCCATATTGCAATCTCAGTTTTTTTGTTTCGGCTGGGAAATCCATACTTGCCAGAAACAGCAAATCACCTAACAAACATTTTCCCCAAAAAGGGAACTCTGTAAAAGTCATGCCAAAAGTATAATCTTTAGCAATATTAAGAGTGGAATATTTGGCACTGCTATGTTCCATTCTATACTCCAAGACCACATGTTTTGTATTATAAACTTTCGCTTCTTTCAAAATTTCCATTATAAATTTCAGATCCTCATACCTTGACAAAGATTCATCAAATTGATATTTGCTTAATAAACTTTTATGTATCAATGCACATCCTGTCCTAATAGAGAAAAAGTCCCAATAATATGAAAAATAATTATTGCTAATTTTACCTTCCCGACTAAAAGCAATACCCTTATAGAATTGCACACCATTACTCTTATTAAAATTTCCCGATACAATATTAACATTTAAGTAAGACTTCGAAAACAAGACATCCAATGCATCAGAATACAAAATATCATCTGCATCCAAGAACAGCATCCACTCACCTTTTGCTTCACGAACACCTCGATTTCGAGCAGCCGAGACACCTGCATTCGGCTGAGTTATCAGACGGATGCGGTTATCATCTATTTTCTGAACGATCAAAGGTCCTTCATCCGTAGATCCATCATTGATTACAACAATTTCAAAATCCGTATATGTCTGTTCTAAAACAGATTGAATTGTCCTATATATACATTGGGATTTATTATATAACGGAATTATTACAGATATCATTTCTTTAAAATTTTATTTACCACAAGACTAACAACCATCGCCCGTTCTTGCCTTGTTAATCCTATACAAAAAAATATCAGAGTGACCCATAGAATACACAATCCGCTCTCCATACAGAATCCAAGAAAATCATCAGGTATCATCAGACTACAACCATAAGATAATAGCAATGCAACGGAAACATTTAAAATCATTCTAACAAAAATATTTCTCACATATTCCCTAACTCTTAATCCAATTAATTTCTTCATGAAATATACACGAATACCCTGTGCCAAAATGATTATTAGTAGCATTATGACATAACACAATTCTGGAATATCCCATAATCGAACAACCACATAAGAAAACGGCAAAATTAGAATTAGAGTTAATGATTCATATATCTGAAACCATTTAATCCGCCCAGTTGCATGGATCGCAGTTACAGCTGGAGTTGATAGCGTATTTGCAATTGCAATTATTAGATACAATTGTAAAAACAAAGCTGTATGTGTAGGTACGTCCTTCAGCCAAAGTTCCAACACATAATCGGTACGAATTATAAAAGGTAAGGCCACAGCTGTCATTATAGCATACGACATCTTACTACTCAAGAATATCAAGCTATGCATTTGGGACAAATTACCTTCTGCATAGTATTTCGTTATCTGTGGTTTAGCCGCCATCATAAAGTTTGCACTGAATGTACTTAATGAGCCATTTACCTGTTGAGCCAACGCCTGTGCCGCATTTACAACGGGACCGAAAAACATATTGATTAAGAAAGTCAATCCCTGCGTATATGTCATATAGGCAAATGTTCCTGTCAATGTCCATCCGGAAAACGCAAACATGTCTTTAAATAAAGATTTATCAAATACCCGCCGATATCGTATTTCCGCAAATCGCGAAGAACAATACCAACTATAAAATAAACGTACACCAATGTGCCATACAAGAACTATAGCCGAGTAACCTATCAAATGATCAAAAGGAATATATGGGATTACAAAAGCAGCAAACAGCAGATAAACGGAATTTGCAACAGATACATAAGCAAAAGTTGTCATTTTCTCTTCCGCAATAATCAAGGCGTTATATGGAGTACTTACTATTGTGATAAATGCACTGATAATTGTAAATTGAAACACCCAGTTTGCAGCCGTCAACCTGTCCGCCGGTATATCCAGTTTGTAATTAAGAAAATAGACTCCAACGGTTTCTGCACATATTGTTATCAGAACAGCGAGTAATATGAATATATTTATACTGGTAGAAAAAACATTATTCAGGGTTTTGAAATCATTTTTACCCAAATAGAAATTCAAATACCGCTGTGTCGCATTCACAAGAGAAGCATTGAGAAAAGTAAACATGGTAATAATACCGGCAACCACATTGTTCACCCCATAATCTATTACTCCAAGATTGGCAAGCAGAATTCTACTGGAGTATATCCCTATCGCCATCGTAAAAAACATGCGAAGTGTTAATGCAATAGTATTCTTTGCTATGCGTTTATTATTTGATTGATTATTTTCCATTGAGTATGTCAATAGTTCACAATGAGGATCATATCATGATACCATTTGTTGAACAGGTTCCATGAAACCTTATTTTTGATACAGAACTGCATGATTGAGATGTTCCGTGGTAGACCCTCCGCCTTGTAGTGGACGTAAAAATTCTCAAAGTCTTCGTTGCTGTAATACACAATCAATAGGTGTTGGTATTACAGTCACGAAGGTAATTGTTATTCCTCAGTTAGAGCTTGGACACTTACCGATAAGACTGTTTCGTACTAAAGGTTCTTCTTAGTTCTCACCCATTGTCCTATAGTAGCGTTGACTTATCATATTTTCATCAACAGAATATCCTCACTATATCACTCTTGCTAAAACGCGATGTGTGTTTAATTCGGGGTCGACTAAAGATACAAAATACAAATACACTTTAAATCCGGACATTTGCGTCTGTCGCATAAATTCCAACTTGGTAGGATGCGACCTCACGCTCTCTACCATAAACTTACTGATTAGAAGCCATTATCACATAATCATAAACTTCTTCTACTTTACTTTCATTCGAGTGGTTACAAATCCCGAATCTTATACTTGACACTATCTGCCAACACGCGGTAGATACTATGATGAGGAATTAGAGCTATTCCTTATACATTTTCAATCTTCCAATCTCCAATAGACCGCCGTTCACCGTCAAAGTTAATACCCACTTTCACAATCGGCAAACCACACAAAGCAAAACGAGACGGATAGTCCTTCAAATCTATTTGCTTCATAGCTGCATCGGCTGTCCGATCGAGTTTTAACTCCATAATATATAATGTCGTAGCTGTGCGCATCACCATGTCCACCCGACCTATCGGAGTACGGACCTCAATATCCACATAAGCTCCCAACAAGGAGAATATAATATACAGCATCTGTTGATAATGACCTTCATAACGGGTATTATCGCAATAAGGTACGGTAAGCAAAAATTTCTGTAACAAATGTAATGCCCCATTCATATCATCCAATCTGATGGCGCCATACATCTCGGCTGCCGTAGTCATTCCCTTTTCCGTATTTTCGTTCAGATAATTCGGAAGCAGACTTTGCATCAAGCCGATACGAATTTCATTATTCGGTATATCAAGGGTATACAAATTAGTAAATTTGTCATAATCCTTAATCGTAATATAGCCGCTCTGATATAATAATGGAGTAATGCTGGTCATTCGCTCACTCGGAGCATCGAAACTGGCAGCTAAGGCCTTTGTGCCACCGATACAGGATGGATCGACGTCAAACTTCCGAAGCATCTCAATGAGATAAAGAGGAGTGCCACTACCAAACCAATAGGCATCGATCTTTCCTTTCGTAAAAGCATTCAATAGACTGAACGGATTGTATACATCCGGCGATGGCCATGTAAAATGATATCCATCATAATTTTCTTTCAGTTCTATCAGGACATTTGCACGGGAAGAACCAAGAGATACGGCCAGACGATCTATATATTCCGACATCTGCATCTGCATTTCATCTTCCGTAATACCACATATCGCTCCATACGGTTCATCCATACTGATGTTCGTGATATTATTCAGCTCGCTAAAGATACTCAATTGAGAAAATTTAGTAATGCCGGTCAAAAAGACGAACCGCAGATAAGGATCACAAGCTTTAAGTGGCGAATAGAAATTACGCATCACGTTACGCAATACGGGAAGATCCCTTTCCTCATGCACCATATCGAGCAACGGAGCATCGTACTCGTCCACAAGTACTACAACCTTTTGCCCGGTCTGTTCGCAGGCCTGTATGATAAGATTTGTCAGGCGGTTGTTATTACCCGTTGCAGGTTCTTCTATACCATATCGCTTTTCCCATGGAAGTAATTGATAACCTATATATTGTTCCAATTCAACACCTCCGAGATGTTTAGCTAAACTCATGTCAAAATGCAATACCGGATATACAGACCATTCCTTTTCGAGTTTCTCCACGGCAAGGCCCTCAAATAGTTCCCTGCGGCCTTCGAAATAACAACGCAATGTAGAGGCCAGCAAAGATTTGCCGAACCGACGCGGGCGGTTCAGAAAGTAATATTTACCGGAAGATACCATCTTATAAATATATTCCGTCTTATCAATATACAAAAGATCCTTTTCCCTGATTTCGGAAAATGTCTGTATACCCACAGGGCATTGTCTCAATTGTTTTTGCTCCATAAACGAACTATTCGGTATCATTCACGACATTTTCAATTGCCTTGCATTAAATGTCCTATGCAGAAACACATTTTTTCTTCATATTACCAAATTATCTGTCACATCAACGTAATAAACTCCCGATTGGATACTTTCCGATGCAAAATAGAATGAATTTCAAACTCATTAACTACCTTTTCTCCTATATACGATAAAATAGATGGCTATATTTATATTTGTGTCTACTAAATGAATCATGTTTTCTCTTGGAATTACCCCTATGCTCGAAGGTCGACATAATCATATTTTAGATCAAAAATAAGAAATGTACTACATTCGCCGGTGAGAACCGAATCAGGAAATATTTTTAAGTTCTGTAAAGTCTTTCAGGAAGGAGCTTTTACAAGTGTAAAGCGACTCAGAAAATAACATCAATAGTGGGATAAATATAGACGTAGTTCTGACGCCTTAAAACCCCGTTTTTATGAACATAGGTTCATCGGCCATTTAAGTTAACTTACTTTGCCAACGAAGTTAACTTACTTTGCTCATGAACATAGGTTCATGAAAAAGGACAATTTTCCGCCCCTATTCATTGATGTTCCAATTCATCCAAAACCAGCGCAACTATGGCCGGAGGTAACGGCGATACACTCTGCATAATACGGACTCGGGATTCAATGAGCAGGTGGTATTCTTCTTTCATTTTTTCCAATTCACAGAACTCGCTGCGCAGCAAAGCAATGAGAATGCTGTAAATGCGGTCTAAGGTCTCCAATCGTAACGTTCCGTCCGGACACCGGGGATTCAGTTTCGACAATGTCCGTGCATTGATGTGCAGTTTTCTGGAAAACTGGCGACAAGAGAGTAATTTCCAACGGATCTGAATTTCGCGGATTTCTTCCGCAGCTGTGAAGATCCATTGATTTCGGACCTTTATCGTGAATTTGTTCATGGTATGGAGGATTAAACCTATTGCCCAGGCCATACCATGAATACACTCTATAAAATAATATTTGGGAAAAGGCCAGTCAACCATATAAACGCCCGCCAAGGAAGTATAATCTCAAACAAAACAAATCCGAAACGGTACAGAAACATCAGAAACTTCCGTAGAACACGATTGGGCCTCTTCTCATTATGTATAACATCGACGAAACCTCCACAAAAGATTTCATTCTTAACTTTGACATGCAGAACATATGCGGATATCCGGAATATAATGGAAAGTGGAAAATGCAATGCAGACAGAGATCCACCTTCATTCCTATTCTATAAACCGGATATATTCCGGTTGCACCTCCACTCCGACTGAAATCAGTGACGGCAATTCAACCAGCAGGCGTTTTACCTTAGAACCGCGGACGCTCAACAGCGTCCCCTCATAACCGTCCAATATCCCGCCTACAATACGGATATGACGGCCGAGCATGGCAGGCGTAAGTTCTTCCGGAAGATAATACTTCGGGGTTTCGGCCGAACTGACGGCAAGAATGAAACGTTCCATAGCTTCATCAGAGACCGTCATCGGTTCACGATAGGATCCACGAAGCCAGCGGTACTGGAGGGTGGGAATGTCAGAAACGATAGGATCCAGAATTTCGCGGCACTCCCGAACGAATAGCAGATCCGGTATAAAAGGAACTTCCTTGCGGACCTTCTTTCCTTTTACTACACTTAAACGGGATGTCATCGGAGTAAATACCCGGATTTCCTGTTCCGAAAGTAACCTGTACGCGGGGTGTCTGGCATTGCTCCGCTTTAAATCCCGCATCACGAACCAACGGAGTTGCCGTCCAGATTCCGAAATAGACATCTTGTTAAATCCCTGGCACTTTCATGAATCCTGCAAGAGTATATATTTCATTACACATCAAGCAGTTACAACAACACACTAAAAAAGTTCGGGATGTAATTCCCATTGTATTCCACCGTATTTTTATGTATAAAAACAGAGGTTGACGGATACCTCTCTTAGGAAGAGAAGTAGTACCCTCATTTTAATGCGATAAAATATTGATGATAATGGTTTTGGCGTTTTACAAATACAATTTTGCACAACAGATAACGAAACACGGCTGAAAAAAGAAAACAATTACACTCTACAAACTAATAAGTATTTTTTATTTTAAACCGCGTTTTTTAAAGAAATAGGCAATTTCTTTGAGGAAACAATACAATATTTCACGGATTTTACTTACATTTGCACCCACAATACTTCTCTTCCTAAGAGAAGTAGTACCCTCATTTCTTTCAATCCCGTATTTTATGGAAAATCGTATCTCGAATTATAAACAATTATATTTCGTCAGTTCCAATATTATTATGACAATTTTTGATCCAACAACACACTGAAATCAGTAGTTGTCTTAGACTTGAGAGTGCGAAAATCTTTGTCCAATCAAAGCTATAATGACAGGTGTTTTTTGAGGCTACATTCATCATCTGCTCCACATGATCTCTTTCCTTTGACAGCAATTCCCTTGTCAAACAATAGTTGCTTTTTTTAATGGCGATAACAATCGAATTTTCAATAGCGGTTGAATACGCAAGAAGCAAATACAGACGAAATTATTGAGACATTCGGCAAATTCCTTGCATATTTCTAAAATTCTTACGAAATTTGTAGGGTCATAAAAAAGTTGCGCAACGCAGATTAATAGTACTTAATAGTTCGGCCATAACTAATAATCTGTAAATGCGCAACTTTTCTTTTTATAATCTCCTTAGAAATTTAATTCAATCAACGAGTAGAATTTGCAATACAATATTTATTAATGTAGCTTGTGTTCGCAGTAGTATTTCTTAAGAAATTGTTTCATCAAAGAATTATTCTTAATTTTGTGCTCCTGCAAATTGACACGATTAATTTGAACAACCAAAACAATGCGATTCCAATGAAATCTGAGCGCTCAACTTGCAAATATTGATTTTTGAATAGTAAACAACAGATAACATAATGACCACGAGAAAAGCACTTAAAGATATGACTCTTGAAGAACTATGGAAATTGTTCCCCATAGTTCTTACAAAACACCAACCACAATGGAAAGAATGGGCCGCCTGCGAAATTGCCAATCTTTCCCGTCTTTTAGCAGGCTATTCTCCTATCATCACCCATATCGGAAGCACTGCAATTCCGGATATTCTGGCAAAACCTATCATCGACCTTCTGGTTGAGATCCATGTCAAATGCGATTGGTTAAGTCTGCAAACGAAAATGGAAAATGCCGAATATATCTGTATGTCGGTCTCTGATAACAGAATGAGTTTCAATAAAGGTTATACCCCAAATGGATTTGCAGATCGAGTGTTCCATATTCATATACGAGAAAAAGGCGATAACGATGAAATCTACTTCAGGGATTATCTGATAAAAAATCCGGAAATAGCCCGTGAATATGAATTGCTAAAATCAAGCCTTCTACCCAAATTCAAAATCAATAGAGACGGCTATACCGCGGCCAAAACAGAATTCGTAAACAAGATTATGAAATTGGCTAAACAAACATTATAATCCGCTAAATACGAAGATATTCCGAAGGATCGGCAACTATTAGCTTTTTTCATTTTGTAGAGTACTATCATCTAATATAAAATCCGATACTATTTTTATAGTGTATCTGTAAAAGAGAACAAAAAAAGATCGGCCAAATTACAACCGATCTGAAAAAGTTTGTAATATTGGATGACCAAATCTAAAAATTACAAATAATACGACAGATAAAGGAACAACTTTCTGGGATACATATACAAAAAATAGAGAAGAGAATGGGCCTCGTAATCCAATAGAACGCACATGAAAATTATAAAGATAAAAACATGCGACAAATTGGCTTCGGGGTCATTTTAATGCAACAGATGCAGTTTCTTGTATTGTCGTTATTAATTTGCTTTTCATATCTCCGCTTATACTCCACCCCAGCGCTTCTGTTTTCTTCGTACAGAAAACAGATCGTGTCACAACATTATATCCTACTTTTTCAATGGCATCGGGTAATGCCATAATAACTTTTTTACTTCCTATTTCTGCTATCATTTCGGCAAGTTCCTTGATGGATATATTGGAAGATGCATCCGCAACATTATAAGCCTGCCTATTTTCACCCTTCAATAATATATGCATGAGGGCAGAGGCACAATCCACGACATAACACCATGACCGATATTGAGATCCGGTGCTTTTCATGACAATATCCTCTCCGTTAAGGACGTTGCGGATAAATTGAGCATATACTCTATTATCGGTTTCCGTAAAATTAGGTCCGTATATATGAGAGGGACGGGCGATAACCACATCTGCCCCATACTCCTGAGAATATGCGACACACAGGGTTTCCGCAGCACGTTTACTTGAAGGATAGCAGCTTCTGGGTGATACGGGATCAACATAGCCGCTATAATCTTCCGTGAAAACACGACCGTCACCCTCGCCATATACTTCACCTGTCGAGACAAACAGCAATCGTTTCAGACCATGATGCAAGCCATAATCCAATAAATTACAGACTCCGTTCAGGTTCGATTTCATAACCTCTACAGGTTTCGTCGCAAAATAATTGGGACTGGCGTTGCTTGCGGCATGGATGATATAGTCAAAATCGATATCGCTGTCCAACGGCTCCATCACATCGTAGCGGATAAAATGAAAAGCCTCATCGCCCTCATATTCTCTGAAACGCTCTTTCGCCCTTGCTTCATTACGTCCGGAGGCATAAACCTGATAATCCTTCCCGGGACGGGACATAAGCACCTCTATAACACAGGAGCCGATCAGCCCTGTTGCACCGGTAACAAGAATATTACTCCCGCGCAATTTACTCCAAGGCAAATCCAAGGTTGCCGTTCTTAAAATATCGTCTTTATAACTCATGGTTTATATTCCTCTTGTAAGATCCTGATTCTTATTGCCAATAAACAATGTCGGCCAATATGCGATATAATTTCAGCGAAACACGACCCGCATAAATATCAAAGGTATCCGTTTTACCAGGTCCAATGAAAAGATTTTCGGTTCCTATAAATCTGGATGTATCCAAACCTAAACGACAATCCTTCTCACATTTATTTGAGCCACTCATCCCTATTGGTATGCATCAGCGCCTTCAGTATCTCAAGATCCTCGACCGTCGTAATCTTTATATTTTTCTCTGAGCCGGGAACTATGTGCATTTCACGGCCGCCGACCTCCGCGACAAGGGTACAAGAGGCTACACTATCTTTTATATTCAGTCTCCCGGCCTCTTCATGAACATCCAGGATGTTGCCAAGACGGAAAGTCTGAGGGGTCTGCGTCCGTATGAGCTTATCACGCGGTATGCTGGTCGTCGTCGTAAATCCATTTTCACTTTCAAGTATCGCCTCGCGGCAACGGATTCCCGTAATGGCATAGCCATAGGCCTTGCAAGTAGCAATGTTGTTACTGATGATATCCTGACTCAACAACGGCCGGACAGAGTCATGAATCAAAACCAGGTCCTCTTCCGCACAGCCGGCATCCCGCAAACCATATATCCCGTTATGAATGGATTCCATACCGGTGTTTCCTCCTTCAAAAATCCATTTCAGTTTATTTATACAAAACTGATTCGCATATGCCTGAAGCACCGTATCCCAACCTTTGAGACAAACGACCGCGATAGAATCGATATCGGGATGTTGCTGAAAACATTGCATGGTGCGGATAATGATAGGACACCCCTCCACATGCATAAATTGCTTTGGTATGTCCTGTCCCATACGGTTGCCGGATCCCCCGGCTATAATAAGTGCGATATTCGCCATATCATGTACAAATTTAAACGTTACCGAACTGTTTCATGAGGGCCCCGTCTGCTATGAATATATCCGATAGATCGGCCCAGGTTCGTAATCTTCAGCAGACGATGCAAATTTAATGTATTATTTTCATTCTGTTGTCATGTAATACGATTTTTGTTCATTTTGCATTGTACCCGAAACAAGAATATCATCATCATTCTACCTCTTTTCAAAACCTTTCAGCCGCAACAAAACGGGCAGACACGGCCACTGTAAACGAATAATCGCTTCATACAATGGAATTTTCATCTCTCTGCCCGTCATAAAACCGATCGAGCACCTCAGCAAAAATATCGTCGGGAGAAATACAATCAAACAGTGTCATACAGGATTTTACTTTTAATGCGTCTATCCCTCCAAGGATCTGAACAGCCGATTTATCCGTATGGTGTAAAAGCGCAACGGTTATCTCCCTAAGTCTCTTTCCGAGCAGGGGATGAGAAAGATACGCTTCCGCTTCTTCCCGACCAATAAGGCCGTAATAATATGACCTGTGACTATGACCGAGGCCTCGAAGTTGGGGAAAAATATACCATATCCAGTGGCTTACTTTTTTACCGGCCCTGATCTCCCTCAATGCCTCAGCGAATCCGTACCATACCGATTTCTGAGCCACGACGAAACGCATTATATCATTATCATTCATAACTCTCCAATTATATAAACGTATTATCTTATAGAATTTCAAATATAATTTCCAATGTTTACAATGACATTGAAGAAGCTTCTATCTATATCGAAATTAACAATATACCCACAGAGGATCAGATCCCCAATTAACCGGAAACCCCATAGCTTTTACATCTACATTGGGATATTCTACAAACAACTCTTTCAGTCGTTGTGCAAAATGGTTATCCGGATGAATTCGATTTTGTAAATAGGCTAAACAGCAAAACTGTGGGTAAAGTTTTACTGGGGCATCCGTATATTCCGCAATCCATGACCCATTCAAATGTTTCGGCAGTTTCGGTTTTACCGGGAACTTGCGATTCCATATGCGGGCATGATGAGCAATATAATTTCTCAGTACCGCACAACAAGTAATCCAACTTTCAAGATAGATATGCTGCGGTAGGTTAAAGTCTCTTGCAATTCTTTTCTTTACTAATACATCGGCAAAATTCGTATATAGTTTTGACAACGTACCAAATGAAATGACCTCTAAGGTTTTCCACACAGGCGGAAATTCGGGAGTGTCATATTTAATATAGTGGTCTTGAATAAAATCCTCTTTTGAACGATTCAGCTCTGTTTTTATATGTATAAGATTATCATTCGCCATCCTTTCGTTAATAGACAACGAAGTATCTGCAAACCAAAAAGCACCGTATTTAAGCGATATATGATGGATAACCTTTGTACGAAGCGCTATCTCAATGCTCTGAATAGCCGTGAAGATAAGAGCCCTTAATTTTTTATCAAAGTAATAGAGGCTTAAAGCATTGTCTAAAGTACTCCCTGGTTTAAATATGTGATTTTGTTTATCACATTCCATAGGACGAAGATAATTCGCAAGACAGAAATAGCTAATAATCCCAAGCTGTCTCAAAGCCACTTCATCATCAGAGATAATCAAACCGCATTGCCTAAGTATTTCCTGCTGTTTCAGAAAATCTACCGGTTGTTTGGTATATTCCATATAGGTATATAAAATAAAAGTTCCGCCCTGGTACGCTGGTCAGCGGGAAGCGTAGCGGAATTTGTTGATGCAAAGGTAATACCTTTTCCACAATGAACAAAGACTTACCGCATTTATTTATTGATGTAAACAAAAAATGTTTTTGAAAATGAATGATTCCAATATGATTATTCTGCATAAAAAATGAATAGAATCAAGAAGAGATAACACTCCAAGAATATTTTTACATATTTATTATTGATTAATAAACAATTATAATATATCTGCAAAAATAAAGGAGGCAATCAGCGCCGACAAAATTACAATTTTTTCCGCATTGAAGACAAATTCTGCAAAAAAATTGTCCGACAGTCAGTGTCCTCATCATGACAGAACAATCCCATACACCAACAGCAATGCCACAATCGACAGCGCAACAATCAGCCACGCCGCCCGTTTGGTCCGCCAACAAAGCAGCAGGGCAATCTCTACCGCATAAAGGCCGAACGT
This sequence comes from uncultured Prevotellaceae bacterium, assembly GCA_964567855.1. Classification (GTDB taxonomy): domain Bacteria; phylum Bacteroidota; class Bacteroidia; order Bacteroidales; family UBA3663; genus Liminaster. The sequence goes on along the minus strand of CAZMOE010000005.1, from coordinate 96,407 downwards.
CTCCCATGTATCCGGAAACCATTTTATATCTCCGAATAACCGGACATCCATATGATGTGCCCATTCCGCTACAGCCAGTATCCAGCGAGAAATCGCCTCCACCACATACCAGCAACCGGCCGTCAAACCCGATATCACGGCCATTCCAACTGGGGAAAATACTGCCGACACCGCATGAAACAGCAACAGCAGAATCAAGAAAAGCAAATAAATGCCCATCAACGGCAATACGACGACAGCCTGCACGAACCCCAGACAAGAAAGATGATGAAAATAATGCAGTGACAAAGGCAATATGCCACATTGTGCCGCCATGGAAACCAGCAATGCACTTCCGAGCCAAGCAATGCAGGCCGCTCCGAAGCGCTGCCAACGCATCACGGCAGTAACCGTTCCCACTCGAAAAGCGCTCTGCGAAAGCCGCCAGCGGACAATAGCATCCAATTCCGGCCGAACAGCCAATATAGCTGCTACCGCCAGAAAACTCATCTGGAAAGAGAGGCTCCACAGCCATTGCGTATCATACAGCAACAGGAAAAAGGCCGCCACACCCCAGGTGTGCCATCCGAAGGCATCCCGCCGCAACAGCGCAGCCACGTGTATCATGGAAAACATCACGGCGGCCCGTACCGCAGAGGCAGGAAATCCTATCATGGCGACATAGGCCCACAATAACAGTAGCGAAAGCGCCCGCACCCCGCCACGGCATCCCACCCAGCGCAACGGAGCCAGTAAAACCCAAAGAATGGCAAACAGAATGCCGACATGAAGACCCGAAACCACCAGCAGGTGGGTCATCCCTGCATAACTGAAATGCTCCAGCACTTCGGGATCGAAGTCTCTCTTGTCTCCCAACAAACATCCACGAATCAGCGAACGGACATCTGCAGAGGGACTATAGCTATCGATCTGACGCAAACACCATTGCCGGCATTCCAAAGCCCAGTAACGCATCCTCCCCCAAAAAGAAGATTCCACTTCCCCCGCAAGAACAACCGCATGCCGGGCATACATCGTACCGGAATATCCCTGTCTGTAAAGATACAGATGATAGGCGATACTGTCAGACAGCGGAAATCTCACGCCGTCCAGCATTACCGTAGTCGCCAGCGGCAGCTCCTCTTCCCCATTCCAATAAAGCATATACTGACGCTGCGTACTCCGTTCCTCGACACAATAGGCTACACTCCGGGCTTTTGGCGTCCCCTCGGAAAGAACTTCCACCTCAAACCGTCCCCGTTCCGTGTGCGACGGACATTCCGGAAGGTCTGTCCGTGCCTTCCAGCATGCCAGAGAAAAGAGCACGCATAACAGGGCTGCCCCTTGCCATCCGGCAGATTGCACCCTCCGACTCCAACGGGACGAAGACTTCCCGACCAGAGCGACAAAACCGAAGATACAGGCGACAGCCATTCCCGCAACAGACACCGGCCCCACATCCAGATCCGCTACCCGGCAGACCTCGGACACGATAATGCCCGCTATCCAGGCCCAAAGCAGGCGAAGAACAGCGGGTAAGGGAAACATAACAAAGACAGTTTGAAAACGAATTACAACATCTTCATATCATGAATAGTCTTGAGCGGATCCTCGCTTCTGAACACCGAATGACCGGCCACCAGAATATCCGCTCCGGCCTCTTTCAACTGCGCCCCGGTCTCCAGATTCACACCGCCGTCAACCTCGATCAGCGCATTTGACCCGTGATTTAAAATCAGATCCTTCAATCTACGGATCTTTCCCAATGAAGAGGGTATGAATTTCTGCCCGCCGAAGCCGGGATTGACCGACATCACAAGCACCAGCTCCAAATCGCAGATGATATCCTCCAGCATCGAAACCGGAGTGGCCGGATTGATGGCGACACCGGCCATCATGCCCGCCTCGTGAATCTGCTGCACGGTGCGGTGCAGATTATGGCAGGCCTCCTGATGCACAGTCAGTATACGGGCCCCATGATCGCGCATCCGTTCTATCCACCGCTCAGGCTGAACCACCATCATGTGTACGTCCATGGGCTTCTTCACTACATCCCGCAACGAAGCCATTACCGGAAAGCCGAACGAAATGTTGGGCACGAAAGAACCGTCCATAACATCGTAATGGAGCCAATCGGCCTCACTGCGGTTGATCATTTCTATTTCACGTTCCAAATGAGCGAAATTCGCAGACAAGAACGAAGGTGCAATCTGAATCATATCTTATCAATTATTATTGTCCGAACCGCCGCCGGCGGCATATATCATATCCGATGAACAGGTTTAACGGCCTCCCGCGCATTCTCTGCCGGCCGCTTCAGCGCCCGTACGACCAGCCACACCCCGATCAGAATGAAAGGCAGGCTGAGAATCTGTCCCATATCCAGAAGCAAGCCTTCCTCAAAAGGTTCCTGGACATTCTTGACAAATTCTATAACAAAACGCAACGCGAAAACACCGATCAGGAACACTCCCAACAGTAACCCCGGACGGCGACCGGCATCAGTGCGGCGATAAAGCCACAACAAATAGCCGAAAGTCAGCAAATAGGCCAATGCTTCATAAATCTGCGTCGGGTGAGACGGCGCCGTGAAAACCGGCGCAGCCCCCAATTGCCATGCATGTATGTTATCGATAAAGCGGAATCCCCAGGGCAAAGCTGTCGGATGACCGTAAATCTCGTGGTTGAACAGATTGCCGACACGAATCAGAGCGGCAACCGGCGCCACAGCGATTGCCAGGCGGTCCAACACCCACAGGCTCTTCAAATGATCGCGTCTGGCATACATCAGAACGGCAATGATTACCCCGATAGCGCCTCCGTGGCTGGCCAATCCGCCTTTCCAGGTCTTGAAAATCTCCCAAGGATGAGAAAGATAAAAACCAGGGTCGTAGAAAAGACAATGGCCGAGACGCGCCCCGACAATTGTGCCCACGAAACAATAAATGAACAGTTTCATCACCCGTTCAGGATCCAGGCCCTCACGCCGGTAAATACGTTCCATGCTTTTAATGCCCCAAAAGAAGCCCAGAATAAACATCAGGGCGTACCAACGAAGCTGAAACGTGAAAGAGCCGATCGGCAAAGAGAATATCACAGGATCGGCCGTCCAGGTAATAATGTCAAATGTCAACATGAGACAGAAGTATTCATTTTTTCAATGCTGCGAAGATAGAATAATTCATACGAAAAAAAAAATTTTGTCCCGACGAAAACTTCCGATATTGTCTTTTTTATCTGTTTCGGAAAAAATTCCATTTCTTTTTCTTGATAATTCCTCCGCGACCGTTTATCTTTGCTCCTGCACGGTACCGGAAAGACCGGATACCGCGCAAGAACAGGTTCCCATCCTGTTGCCACCCGCCGCCGTTTCCGGTCGGGAGGCATTCAGAATCTGAGAACCTGCCGCCGCGAAACATGAAGCGGCGCCCTCTTCCGAAAAAAGCCCAGCCGCTCCGGCTCGGGGGACGCATACGGAAGAGATTGCCGTTCCGGTGATGCCGCACCCGCGGGACAGAAGAACGGCGACGCCCGGCGCCATGCAGGAAACGACACAAAGCGACTGTCCGACCGGAAAAGAAAACCCTTAAATATCAACCATCCCATGGAAAAGAAAATCGTCATCAGTTTAGGACGGCAATTCGGCAGCGGAGGCCGGAGCCTCGGCAAACGTCTCTCCGAATTGCTCGGTATCGCCTATTACGACCGCGAAATCATGGACGAAATGGCCAAAGACAGCGGTATGGATATCGAATATCTTCACAAAAACGACGAACATGCCCCCGGCTTTTTCGATTACGCAGTCATCGGCCGTTTCGGAGCTTCGCGGCTCTTCGGTTCCGGCCAGAATTTCGTTATGCTCACAGAAACCATCCGCAAAATCGCTAACCAAAAGTCTTGTATCATCGTCGGACGGACTGCCGATTACATTCTCCGCGACCATCCCGGCCTGATCAAGATTTTCGTACATGCTCCTCATACCTACCGTATCAGGAACGTGGCCCAACGCCTGGGCATTTCGGCAGAAGAGGCCGAAAGCCTCATCGTACGCCACGACAAAGAGCGCGCCCGATTCTATGACTTTTTCACCGACAAGACCTGGGGAGAAGCCCAATCCTACGACCTGAGCATCGATATCTCCAGACTCGGAGAGGAAAATACAGCACAGTTTCTGGCAGCTTACGTAAAGCAACGTGCCGAAAAATTCTGAACCCGAGACACCCGGAAAATGAAAGCCCTTTCCCTCTGCGAACTCAACACCAGGGTTGCTTCGACCATCAACGAAACTTTCGATCGACCGTATTGGATTACGGCCGAACTAAGCGACGTGCGGACTGCCGGCAACGGACACTGCTACATAGAATTTATCGATAAAAGCGAAAAAACAGGAACCGTCACCGCCCGCGCCCGCGGCACCATCTGGGCCCAGCGGTGGTTTCTGTTGCGCGAAGACTTCGAAGGGCAGACCAGACAGCGTTTTGCGGCAGGCATCAGGGTGCTTGCAGAGGTACAGGTCACCATGCACGCCGTCTACGGTTATACGCTGGACGTACTGGACATCGATCCCTCCTACACCATGGGAGAAATGGCACGGCAACGCGCCGAAATCATCCGGCAGCTCACCGCCGACGGTATTCTCGACATGAACAAAGAGCTGGAAATACCGTTGCTGCCCCAAAGAATCGCTGTCATTTCGGCATCCAACGCCGCCGGCTACGGCGATTTCCGCCACCAGCTGGCACACAATGACCGGGGATTCGCATTCTACACCCGCCTTTTTCCTGCCGCCATGCAAGGAGAAAAAACAGAGAGCAGTATCATCGCCGCCCTCGACAGAATTTATCAGGTACAGGATCTTTTCGATGTGGTAGTCATCATCCGCGGCGGCGGAGCAACGGCCGACCTGGCCAGCTTCGATTCCTATGCCATAGCGGCCAACTGCGCACAGTTTCCCCTGCCAATCATCGTCGGGATCGGGCACGAACGCGACAACACCGTGCTCGACATGGTGGCCCACACCAGCGTCAAGACCCCGACCGCCGTTGCCGCCCTGCTTATCGACCGCATGAAAACACAGGCCGACCGTATCGACCGGCTGAGAAGCACTCTCACCTCAACATTGGAAAGAATGCTCCGGGAAGAAAACCTCCGCCTCGACATGTTCGCCCGTAACATTCCCCAATGGGTGGAAACCCGCAGACGGCAACATCAGCTCCGGCTGCAGCAGATCGTCCTTCAGCTGCGACAATCGCATCTGCTGCTGAAACGACAGCTGGACCGGCTGGAGTTCTTCCGGCAACAGCTCACGGCAAGCACCACCCATCGACTTGAAGAGCGCCGGCAGCAGCTGCAGTGGATAAACCAGCGCATCGAAATCGCCCGCCCGGAAAATATTCTGCGCCGCGGGTTCAGCATTACCCGTATCAACGGCCGGGCGGTCACCTCCGATACTGAAATAAAAGAGGGCGACAGGGTGGTAACCCAAGTCGCCCGAGGAAGTTTCTCTTCCGTTGTAAAAAAAGAGTAGCTTTATCGGGTCGGCAATGCCTGCCAGTTCTCTCCGATATAATCTTTCGAGGCGTCTACGGCAATCAACACCCGGTCATTGCCTGGACCATAAGGCGCATCCATCGTAAATTCTACATCGGACGCATTATCACGTTCTCCGATGTAGAGCAGCAATCCGTCGGCCGGCAGAAACCACCAGCACTTCTTCTTCGCTCCGGAAATTTTAGTCAGATCTACCCGTACGGGGCGCCCCGTGTAACTATAGGTCAACAGATAATCTTCACCACGGGTGGCAATGATACGCTCGTAACGTTCACCGTTCACGCCGACCAAGACACTCTGATCCGGCACCCGTTCCATATAAGGAAATGCCAGTATCAGACGTTTCAGATACTGCATCTGGTTGAATCCCGGGTTCTTCAAAGCCTCATACCACGGCTCCTCAGCCCCATAGGCCGCCCCATATCCCGGACGATAGAACTGCATGATGGAATTATTGCCGTAGACGTGTCCGCATGCCCCGGCAAAAACCGACCAATAGGCGTAGCGACGGCAATCGGCCGCGGTCCAACGGAGTTCATGAATGTCATGCAAACCCTGCGGAATGCCCTCATAACTGGGTTCGCCATCCAGGACCGGCTTCATCGGTTCCATAGCCAGACTTGACTCGACATAACGCCAGCTGTCTTCTTCGGTATTCTCGGCGATGGTATAATCGCCGTCGCCCTTTCGTTGGCCATAACGGCGGTGGCCGCTCTGGAACATATTGAAGTCCAGCCACTCCCGATCATTGAAGAAAGTTGCGGAACAGGTACGTCCACGGGGATGATAGGTCATGACATGGTTGGCATCATACCGGCGGATAGTGCGTGCTAAGGCATCCCAGACCTCCGGTTTCACGTCACCGCGCTGGTCTCCGCCGATAATCCAGATGATGTTGGGACTGTTACGATAACGTTCGGCCAGAAATTTCCCGTAGGCCTCGGCCTGCTTGACATCCATCAGTCCGGCCTTTACCAATCCGCCCCAGATGCATACCATACCGATATAAATTCCGTTGTTTTCAGCAGTCCGGATAATATGATCCATATGATCCCAATAGCTGTAAACGCCGTCCTTTTCATCGACTTCACGACGCAACGAAGAAAAATCGTAGCCGTGAGGATGAGAATACTGCCCATAGATATTCATGGCCGGCACTCCGTTGATGGTCTGCACCTGCACGACATTGAAACCGGCATTTTTGCAACAATTCAGATAAAAACCGACCTCATCGCGGTTCAACCGTTCCGGCATGAGCCATCCGGTCTCGCCCAGATAGAAAAACGGTGTACCATCAGTATGTTGCAGATAACGGCCGTTGGCGGATACCTGCAGGTTGCCATGCCTCCAGGGAATTTCGGGCTTGGATTTCTGGGCGGACAATGTAAAGACAGCCACACTGAAAACCATCCATAACGATAAAAGCGCTTTTTTCATAATATTAATGTTTTATAAAAGAATGAACGGCGGTCTATGAAATCAGGGAAACGGCCCCTGTTTTCGACAAGATAAATACGACCGATATTATATGAGGAAGCATACCTGCGGAACCCCATTTCCCTGCCGGGGAAAAAGCCCGCACCCGCTATGCGGAAACCGGTGTATAATAGATTTTAGCCTCTTCCAGCAAATGAAAGCATCCGCCGGTCAGTTCCAGAACCGTCACGGCACAATTGAGATAAGGCACAGACCAGAAATCGGCGACCCCTTTATGGCCGGCCGCAATGACAAAAGCCCGGTTGAATGCGCCGTGTGCCGTGACAAGTACATTCTGGCAGGCGGTCGTTTCAAGCGGCAGGATGCGCTCGTCTATGAATTCCTGTGCACGGGCGACCAGATCGGCAAACGATTCGGCCCCGGCCGGGGCCTTATACAGATCAGGATGCCAGATGCAATTGTAGAGCGGATGGGCGGGATCGTTGGCGACAGCGGTAATAGAGCAGCCTTCATAAGGGCCGAAGCCGAATTCTTTCAGCCGCTCGTCGGTTTCGACCGATAAATCAGGCATATCGCGTAAAAGAATTTCCGCCGTTTCCCTGGCCCGGCAGAGTGGACTGGAAAAAACTTTATCGAAACGTATGGCCGGCATGCCCTGACGGGTCTCCTCCGCAATACGACGACCGTATTCATTGAGCGGAATATCTATCTGCCCCTGAAAACGTTTTTCCTTGTTCCATGGAGTCTCGCCATGGCGTATCAAATAGATTTTCATCCTGCTATATGTTTCATGGTTTCCACGACTTTCTCCAATGCGTTGCTTCGCGATCCCTTAATCAGTACCGTTCCGGAAAGATATTGCAGAACTACCGTATCAGCACAAAGATCGTCGACCGTATTATAGCAACGGACGTTCCGGTCCGCCCCCAGTTGTCCCATCTGCTCCAAACTAAGAGCGGAAAATGCGGCGGAGAACTCTCGGCCGACCAACAGCAAGTCGCCGAAATCCGTGGTCATGATATATTCCAATATGCGGATATGTTCCGACAATGAATCGGTTCCCAACTCCCCCATATCTCCCAAAATGAGACTTTTCTGAGGCGCGGAATGTAAGGAAAAACTGCGCAAAGCGGCCGACATGCTGACCGGATTGGCGTTATAAGCATCCAGAATAATCTTCTGATCATAACCGACGGTCAATAACTGTGACCGCATATTGGAGGGGACATATTCCTCTACAGCTTTCTTGATATCGGCAGGAGATATACCCAACGCATGTCCGACAGCAGCGGCAGCCGTTACATTGCAAAGGTTATAATCGCCGATGAGATGCGTATCGATTTCAATCCGGCAAGCCTCTATCTGCAAGGCAAGTCTCAGATAGGAAGAACAATCGACCGGACTTCCCGTAACCGGACAATCCGGAATATTTTCAGCCCTTGACGGTATCTCCGAGGAATCTTCCGCTACACGGTAAGGAATGACCTCCAGCCCAACGGCTTTCGGCCAAAGATGCGGATTACCGGCATCTACAAAAGCCGTTCCTCCTGTTGTGCGGAGAGAATCATACAATTTGGTTTTGGCCTCTACAACCCCCTCGAAAGAACCGAAACCTAACAAATGGCCCTTTCCTACATTGGTGATCAGACCGTAATCGGGGCGTACCCATCCGCAAAGTTCCGCGATATCCATAGGATGGTTGGCTCCCATCTCAATGATGGCCAGCTCATGATCGGGGGTAACCTGTAGCAGGGTCAACGGCACTCCGATATGGTTGTTCAGATTACCGGAGGTGGCCAAAACCCGATAGCGACGGCTCAAGACTGCATTCAACAACTCCTTGGTCGTGGTTTTCCCATTGGTTCCGGTAATACCGATTACCGGAACCGGGCGGCTCCAGGTACGGAACTGTTCACGATGAAAAGCGGCAAGTTCCTGCAGCGCAGAAAGGACATCGGGCACGAGAAAATAGCGGCCGTGCCGGCCGTACTCTAAAACAGCCGGAGCCACGGCATCTGAAGCGGTGTCAGCTGCGGGTATTGCCTCCGGAGCATCCACCACGGCAATGGCACATCCGCCTCTCAAGGCATCGGCAGCATAGCGGTTGCCGTCGAAACGGTCACCTTTCAACGCAAAAAAGATTGAATTCTCAGGACAAACACGACTGTCGGTCGTAATGCTCGGATGAGACAGATAGAGAGCATACAAAGATGCCGTCAACGGATTTTTCATCATGCTGTCAATGCTGTATTACGCGTTTTTTCAAAAAAAGCGATGTATGGTAATCAAATGATGGGTCAATCGTTTCTGGGAGTTGGAATAAATTCCCTCCGGTCGCAGTTCGTCGAAATGCAAGGATCCGGAAACATGAAGTACCTGGCCCTGCCCGGCCACAAGTCCTACATGGGAAACACGCTCTCCCTCTCCAAAGAAAGCGAGATCGCCGGGTAAACGGTCTTCATAAGAGACCTCATTGCCGCGCAAAGCCTGCTGAGAGGCGTCACGAGGCAATTTTATGCCGATGAACCGGTATAAAGTCTGTGTAAAGCCGGAACAATCCAGACCGAAAGCCGAACATCCGCCCCACAAGTAGGGAACGTTCAGCAGCAACTGCGCCTGCTGAAGCAGATACTTGGCGCAGGCAGTACGGGACATGGAGGTTGCAGAGAATGGATTGACGTACGATGCAGAAGAAACGTCGAAACGCGACGTTTGCATCAAAAACGTAATACCGGTTTCGTCAAGATTGAAAATGCGGCTTCCCCATGACAGAAAAGCCCCGCCGGTCACCCCGTTCTCCGTCTTCTGAACCGGATTGTAAGGCATGCGCAGCATCGGAGCATTGTCTGTGGCAAGAAGATAGCGACGATATTCTATCTCCGTCAGCATCGTAGCGGTGTGGCTGTTGATCCAGCCTTCATAATCATCGGCATCCCGAATGACATGAAACCAATGCGGTTCCTCTTTGAGAATCCGAAACGTATCGCCGAACAGCAATTGATTAACCATTTCCGATTGCTCGGAAGCATCGGCCCGCATGGGGATGTAAGGTTGTAGACAAATAGCGTATTGCATTATGATAAACTTTAGAAATTACATTTCTTTAATCAGACGGAAAAGCGCTTTGTCAGTTCTTCATAGCTCAGCAATGAAAGAACAGGCTTACCGTCCGGGGTATAATTGGGCATGGAAAGCGCGAACAGACTGTCAGACAATTGTTCCATTTCCTCATCCGACAAAATCCGGCCATAAGGGATGGCTTCAGCCTGCGCCAGTTTCAAAGCAAGCTGACGGTCCAGTTCCTCACGGACACCGCCCTCATGGCTTTTGGCCACCTCTATCATGGAGAGCAAAACCGATTTTACATCGGCATTGCTCATAGAAGCGGGACGTCCGTTAACGGCAAAAGAAGCGCCGCCCAGATTGTCGAGTTCAAAGCCAAGATAATTCAACTCGGTCAGAATGGAATCGAGGATCGGCAGATCGGCCGGCGCAAACTCAATCAGCTCAGGGAAGAGCTCGCTTTGAGAAACGCCCTGCCTGCGCTGGATCTGTTCGTAATAATTGTCAAAAAGGACATTGACATGAGCCCGGTGTTGGTCGATCAACATCAAACCGGACTTGACTGTCGTCAAGATGTAACGACCGCCCAGCTGAAAAAAGCGACGACGGCATTCGGCCTCCATCAAGGAAGATTCCTTATCCTGCAATGCGACAGAGGAAACGGTCGTTGCCGCCAAACTGCCGGTATCGGGAAAGAGCCGCGAAGGCAAAGGGGCGCTTCCGCCAGTCCTGTCGGAAAAATCGGAAGGGATGGAAGAAAGCCTGGATGGGGCATACTGCTGCGGATGCTCCTTCGAAACAGAAAATTCGTCATAGAGACTCTCCCACTGACGGGTGTTCCTATCACGTTTGAAAGGATCATATACCGGACTGAACTGCGGCTTCGGCGCCTGAGGGATTCCTCCGTTACCGGAGGCTATTCCCACATCGCCCATAGCGGGAATCTCCGGGGCATCGGCCATATCGAAATCGATGGAAGGGACGGCATTGAACTTTCCGAGGGCCTCACGGACCGCTGCGACAAGAATACGCCAGCGTGCACTTTCATTCTCAAATTTGATCTCCGTTTTAGTAGGATGGATATTGACATCGATTGTCGCCGGATCCACGGTAAGATAAAGGAAATAGTTCGGCTGCTCGCCCTCTGCCAGAATATCGCCATAACACTCCATCACCGCCTTATGGAAATAGGGATGTTTCATGAAACGGTTGTTCACGAAAAAATATTGCAAAGCACCTTTCTTGCGGGCGGACTCAGGCTGGCCGACAAAACCGCTGACGGCGAACATTTCCGTATCCAGACTGACCGGCAGCAGCTGTTGACCGATAGTTTTGGCAAATAAGGCCGTGATGCGTTGACGTACCGACGAACCGGCCGCCAGTTGCACCTGGACGGCATCGTTATGAATCAAAGTAAAACCGATCGAAGGATGTGCCAACGCGACATGCTGGAACTCGGTGATGATATTGCTCAGCTCGGTCTGATTACCTTTCAGGAACTTGCGTCTTGCCGGCACATTGAAAAAGAGATTGCGTACCTGAAAATTCGATCCCACCGGACAGGAAACAGGTTCCTGACGCTGCAATTTGCTTCCGGCCAAAAGGAGACAGATACCACATTCATCTTCAGCACGACGCGTACGTAATTCGACCTCGGCTACGGCGACAATAGAGGCCAATGCTTCTCCGCGAAAACCCATCGTCTGAAGTTCAAAAAGATCGGAAGCCTGGGAAATCTTGGAAGTGGCATGACGCTCGAACGCCATGCGGGCATCAGTCGGAGACATACCGACACCGTTGTCAATAACCTGGATTAATTCACGTCCGGCTTCCCGAAGAACGATCTGAATCTCGGTGGCATGGGCATCGATGGAATTTTCAAGCAATTCCTTGATGACAGAAGCAGGCCGCTGGACAACTTCCCCCGCCGCGATCTGATTGGCAACGGAATCGGGCAAAAGATGAATAATATCTGACATGGCTGTAGAATGTTTTAGATTCTATGACATCGAATCTCTTATTTTAAAAGGAAATAAAAGACTATGCCGAGAATTATCAGCCAGACGGCAATCTTGACATTACGGGCTGATGCACTCGGCGTCCCGCTCTCTTTGCGCCGACGCAGATGTGAGGTCTGATTCACGAACGAGCCGCGGATGGATTCTTCCGGTTTCAGGTCCTCCTCGTCAAGCTGCCCGAGTTCACGTTTCACTTTCCGGATCCGGGCTTCCAACGCCTCCTTGCGAGGATCTGCGAAATAGGGTTGCCGCTCAAAACGGCGGGGTTTCCTTGTTGAAAATATATTCATACGTTTATTTTTTTACGATATCAGTGTTCTTTATGAAGGAACGGCGGCACAAAGCATAGGGTTCAATATCCATTCAACTCATCTTCGTTGAACAATTGAATATGTTCCTGCCTGTCATCGCTCTTCATACGCACGTCGCGAAAGACATCCTGCGGATCGATAGGTCTCAGATATTGCATCCAACGGAAGTTCTGCAAATAAAGTATCTCATCCGTCACCAAAGGCAACGGCGTCAACGAACCGACCACTTCCGGCCAGATACGGAGACGATCCATTTTCTGACTTTTAAACCATACGGAAAGATAGTTTCCGATCATCTGGTTCAATCCGATCAGACTTTTGTCCGATTCTTCCGGATAATAGATGATCTGAACATTTCCCTCCATGTCCATTCGCTCCACTTTTGAAGAATCGAAATAACAGACAAGTTCTTTACCACTGATCTGGTCATAATGGACGGAATCTTTTTGCTGTACAAGAAAGGCATAATCGTGTACCATGGCCCGATCTACCCCGTTCTGCCCCATTTTAATGAAAATAGTGTCGCCGGTGATCTGGTAAAAGCCATTCCACATCACCGGATTTCCCATAAAAGTGGAGACAGAATCTTTCGTCGAATAGATAAGGGAATCGCAAACTCCTTGCAAATCATTCCGATAATAGCGAACGGCATAATAAGCGTTCATATAATGAACACTGTCTTTCGTAAACGCCCGCAACGTGTCGGCATGAAGATAAAGGGTATCTCTGTCGGAAAATTCCATGGCGAGAGCATTTCCGGTCACCAAAATGCTTTCATCCAGATTATTATAATAAACATAATCGCCCGATAACTTGACACTGTTGAGCGTATCACAGGCCTCTGCATGACCGAAAGCCTCTCCGTACCCCTGCAACTGATCATAAAACAATGTATCACCTGTTGCAAAACGCATGGGACTGTAAATACGTGAACGGTCATAAAGGAAAGCTTGTCCGGAACGGGTATTATAGTAGCCTCTGTCGGTCAGGACATAAGAGGAATCGGAGATAATCCTGGAGGGTCCCGTTAAATCTGCCTGGGCCGTAAGAAAACTATAACGCAAAGTATCGGAATAAAGAAGCGTACGCGGTTTCAGGGCTTCATCATCCGGATCCAAAGAGGCATGAGGAGGTTCAAGTTTCTCCAAAAGGGAATCTTTCAACGATAAAGGCTCAAAAGGCATATCGTCCGCATCTTCGATATAATCCGGATGCAATTCAATACTATCGGCGTTGAATTCCGGCACCTCGCCGGGATGATATTCATAGTGACGAAGCTGCACATCCCAACGGAAAACGGCAAGCCGGGTATTCGGATAATACCATCCCAGTTCGGAACGGAGATGATTGTCAGGATCGACGATTACTCCGCCATCGAAATAATAAGCCTTGTCCTGAAAACGTTCATAATTCAGATTGTCGGTATAAAGGATGGAATTGTTATGAATCAACCGGACGTTGTCCCTCAAGCGTGCAAGACCGGTATTGCCATCATAAAAGAGACTGTCGCTAAAAAGGAAAAGCGTATCCCCCTGCTCCATCCGGACATTACCGAAAGCATCCATAGAATTGGTATTTTCATAAAAATAGGCGCTGTCACAATACATGTAGGCACTATCCTGACGAAAACGGACCTCTCCGCGCAAGACCTGATAGTCGGCACTGACCCGCTTGTTGAAACTAAGCGTATTGGCATGCTCCAGATATATCCGTCTGTTATGACTTTGCATAACCGTATCATTTGCCATACGGTTTTCCTGAGCCTGCATCACAGAGGAAATCGTCCAGAAAATGCCTAAAACAATACAAAAGATCCGCAACATTTCCTATTTATTTGACCCAGCCGGGATACTCGAATTCACAATTCGCCCATCCCTCTTTGATACGTACATAAGTCTCTTTTTGCTTCTGGCGGATAAAATCACTGATGATCTGAGACATGCGATACTCTTCATACAAAGATTTGATAACCTGATAATCATCATAGAAAGTAGCCTTGTGCCCCTCAATACGAGATTTCAGTTTGACGATGGCTACTTTATCGCGGCCGGTATGTGTATCTTTCATCGTAAAAGGACGGGAAATCTCACCGACCTTCATTCCATTGATCTGGCGGGCGACCTCAGCCGGCAATTCTTCCATCTGCTGACGGGAAGTTCCGGTATTTTCGCTTACCATCAGACCTCCGCTATTACGAGTTTTCTTATCATGGGAAAGATAAAGGGCGGCCTCTTCGAAAGTGAACTTAGCTGAATCCAATTGATTCCGCAACGTATCCATAGCAAGCTGAGCATCGGCAATATCTTTGGCCGCCACCTTCGGCGATAAAAGAATATGCCGGAAATTAGCCCGGTCCCCACGACGTTCAATAAGCTGAATGATATGATATCCGAATTCCGTCTCCACAATTTTGGATACCTTTTTCGGGTCGTTCAGTTGAAAGGCAACCTGAGAGAACTCCGGCACAAAAGCGGTCCGGTTTTTGAATCCGAGTTCACCTCCATTGGCAGCAGAACCGGGATCTTCGGAATATAAAATCGCCAACGTACTGAATTGACTCTCTCCGGAGGTGATCCTCTGCGTATATTCCCTGAGCCGGCTCTTCACCTGATCGATAGCGGCCTGAGAAACTTTGGGTTGAAATGTTATGATCTGCACCTCAACCTGTGTCGGAATAAATGGAACGCTATCTGCCGACAAAGACTGATAAAATGACCGAACTTCGGCCGGTGTCACAGACAGATCTTCAGTCAATTTTCTATGCATTTCGGAAACAATACTCTGATTGCGAATAATTGTACGCCATTCAGAGCGAATATCGGCAATGCTCTTTTCCAAATATTCCTCCAGCTTCTCCTTGGAACCGATCTGGGATATAAACATATTGATGCGGGCATCGACCTGTTGCTCTACCTTCTCATCGGAGACCTGGATACTGTCCAATGCGGCCTGTGTAAGAAAAAGTTTCTGAATGGCAATCTGTTCCGGGATAACACAATACGGATCGCCATCAATTTTCTCACCTTGATAGAGCATCTGCTTTCTCTGCATCTCCACTTCCGACCTTAATATGGCCTCATCGCCCACAACCCAAATAATTTCGTCCACGACATTACTATTTGTCTGCGCAACGGCAGCGAATGTTCCGCCGATAAACAGCAAACACCCGACAACGGCCCCCATTAAATGTCTCAATTCAACTTTCATATATTATCAATTATAAAATTTCACCGTTCCTTTTTTCATTCCCTCTTCGAACAAACGCCGGGACAACTCTTCACGAAGAGCCTGCAACTTCTCTTTCCGCAGAGTCTCCCGAATCCCGTTTAAAGCATATTCATAGGGTTGCTGCTGACCCGCCAGACGATAATCTTTCACGAAAACCAGATACATGAACGCGGAATCAGCCACTTCATGACGCCCCTTGCGAGAAACGAACTCCTTCGGAATAGCCTTTGATGCCGGAATATTTTCCATCAGCAACTGCAGATCTATCCAATCATGAAAAAAGTTGTCATAAGCCGCCGCCCATTGGAAGCAATAGGATTCAAGTTGTTCTATATTCTCCAAATCCCCGCTCTCCAGTCCTTTCAGCCACTCACGGAGTTTATCCGACTGAGGTGCAGAGGTCGGAATTTTGATAAACAGCCCTTGAATCACCGGTAACTCCAATTTCAACTGCGTCGCATGACTCTCATAGAACATCCAGCATTCGTCATTGGTTACATCTTCGACCCTCGATTCCAGCAATTGGGTTTCATAAGTCTGGGAAATCAGCGCACGGCGATATTCCTCGACCTGCTCTTCCAGCGCCTCGATATTCCTGACATGCTTTATCCCCTGCGTATAAAGCAGATGCTCATCAATCCATTTCCGGACATATTTTCTGACAAAAGCGACACTATCTTCCGACGTCAGCCCTACCGGCAACGCCGAGCGCAGCTCCGGTTTCGTCAGTTTATACTTGCCCACTTCCGCCACAACCACATTATCGATATAATGCGGCCTCTGACAAGCACACAGCAAGCACAAAAAGATAATCCAGAAATAATTTTTCATCATAAGAACGCCTTATTTAACTCTGTAAGGAAGATTATTGCTGCTGTTTAATCTTATCCAAAACCTTATGATTGATTTCCACCTCATATTTGGCTCTTAACTGGGCCACCCACAGCTTTTCCAATTCGAGCTGATAGTCAGCAATAACCTGACCGCGCACATCATCGACACATTCAGGGCCGCCATGAAGGATTTTACCGAAAGTCATCACCACTGGCATATCGGCACGGGGCTGGAATTTATCCTTACACTTCAACTGAATAACATCCACAGCATCATTATCGCCACGGGAAAAAATGCCGTTTACAATATGGAACGGAGGAGTCTTGCGATTGGGTGTCAGAACAGAATCCGTCAGCACGGTTGCCTTGATAATTTCACTGGCTTTCACAGCATCTTCGCCGACAGAATCATAGATGGACTTTAGAACACTAACCAGTGTGTCGTTGTCATGACATTCCACAAATGCGCCCTTGAAGCGAGGAAAATCCCAAGCATATTTCGAACGGTTCCTCTCGAAATATGCAGTCAAGCCGACAGTATCGGCAGCAGCCTTATCCCAAACTTCCTTGGAAGAAACATCGAAGAGCAAGATTCCGTCACGATATTCCTTATAAAGATTCCGGAAATCGGCATACTTCTCTTCCAGATGCCGGTCTTCGTAATCCAGCAACATTTTTTCACTCCATGCCTCCAGCTGTTCATCCAAATTCATCCGGGCATAGTTACCGACCTCCTTGTCCACAAACACTGCAAAATCGGCAACGGTATATTTTTCCTTACCGATGACCAGCAACGGCTTTTTCATCTTCCCGAGAGCAGAGACAAACGTCGCTTTAGTCATAGTGGTATCTGCCATCAACTTAACAATCGAGGCCTTGGTCTTGGTATTCCGATTCATTCCGTACTCTTTAGTCAAACGATCGATGAAAAGCCTCTTCCCCACAGCGGCACGCTCCGGATCGCGGCCCATCATCTCCTTCATCTGAGCACGCATTTCATCCGTCACCGGCATTTCGTCACGTTTGCCCAAAAGACGAAGAATATGCCAGCCGAAATCGGTCGAGAACGGTTTAGTATAGTCTCCTTCATTCTGCAATGCGAATGCTTCGGACAGCCATTCCGGCGGAAATTGTGCGGAAGCCCCCAACCATGGATATTCACCGCCATTGGGTGCCGTGTACTGGTCGTCAGAATTCGTCTGAGCCAACCGGGCGAAATCCGCACCACCCTTCAACACATTATACAACGAATCGATGGCGGCCTTGGCAGGCTCCCTTTTACCTCCAATAAAGGCCTTCATAATATGAGCGACACGCACCTCCCCTAAAGAGGGCCGGCGGTCATGCACCTTGATCAAATGATAGCCGAAACGCGAACGACACACGGCGAGCCCCCCCACCGGCGCATTAAACGCAGCATTCTCAAAACTGTAAACCATCTGCATAGCCGAGAAATAGCCTAAACGGCCTTTGTTCTGACGAGCCGAAGGATCTTCCGACACAGCCCTGGCCAACGAGTCGAATGATGCACCGGCCTCGACCTGTGCCTTGTAACCGAGAATCTTCTCTTCAGCAGCTTTTACCTGTTCGGCCGAAGCATTCTGGTCTACCGTCACCAGGATATGACTGGCACTCACTTGTATCTTTCGACGGTCAAGCACCTCGTTGACCAAAGAATCCTGCCAAGTGGTATCCCTCAGATAGGGTTCGGCCAATTGTGAACGATAGCCGGCCAGCTCATCCCTATAGGAACGGGTCGTATCGATACCGCGGGCAACGGCCTCACACACTTTCAGTTTATAATTGATGAAAAGATCCACATATTCATCGAAGTTCTTTTCTTCGGCCAGCTCCTGCTGATTGTTTTTATTATAAAAATATTCAAATTCCGCCTGTGAAACCGGCGTTCCGTTAATCTTCATCACAACCGGTTCCTTGTCTTTTGCCACAATGACCGTTGCTGTCATC
Source organism: uncultured Prevotellaceae bacterium (assembly GCA_964567855.1). GTDB lineage: Bacteria > Bacteroidota > Bacteroidia > Bacteroidales > UBA3663 > Liminaster. The sequence continues at coordinate 78,020 of CAZMOE010000005.1, read as the reverse complement.
ATCATTACTGAAATCAGACCAAATAAATGTTTCATATGATAAAATTTAAATTTATAATTTGCAATTACAAGAACTTACTGGAAAAACATGGCAAAGATAGCTAAAAATATCATACACCTCATGCCAACGGCCATGAATATTACGTTTTTTAACGGCAGGCCACAACTGAAAGTTGCATTTTTCACAAGGTTCACGAAATCACTACCCGCATAATTCGCACATCTTAGGGCAAAAAGCCTGTTATGAGCGACTAAAAAACGACACGGCAAATCCATCCGTTTCCTCACACCCGACATCTTCTGGAAACATCCGGTAAAAATAACCGCCATGCAACAGGCACCGGAACAAAAGCCCTAAAATCCTCCGTCCGAGCCCGTTCTCCGCTCATAGAAAAGGGCAGGATACAACACCCTGCCCTTCCCTGATTTTCAAAAAACAACTCTTCTTCAGACTTAATCCTCATTTTCAGAAGCTTCAGCAGCCATAGCCGGATCATCGCCTCCCCGGAGTTTAGCCATGATCAGTGCTTCCAGCTCGTCAGCCAATTCAGGATTGTCGCTCACGACACGCTTCGTGGCATCACGCCCCTGAGCAATCTTCGTGCCATTGTAACTGAAGAAGGAGCCGGATTTCTTGATAATGCCGAGATCGACACCCAAATCGACGATTTCTCCGGCACGGCTGATACCGACTCCGAACATAATATCGAATTCCGCCTTGCGGAACGGAGGGGCGACTTTATTCTTCACCACCTTGCAACGCACTTGGTTACCAATCACCTCGTCACCGTCTTTCAAAGAGGTGACACGGCGGATATCGATACGCACCGAAGCATAGAATTTCAAAGCATTGCCGCCGGTGGTCGTCTCCGGATTACCGAACATGACGCCGATTTTTTCACGCAATTGGTTGATAAAGATACAAACCGTATTGGTTTTACTGATAGCCGAAGTCAGTTTACGAAGCGCCTGGCTCATGAGCCTGGCCTGCAGACCGACTTTGTTTTCTCCCATTTCCCCCTCGATCTCTGCTTTCGGGGTCAGAGCTGCTACCGAGTCGATGACAATAATGTCGATAGCAGAGGAACGGATCAGGTTTTCGGCGATCTCAAGAGCCTGTTCGCCATTATCGGGCTGGGAAATGAGCAACTCGTTGGTATCTACGCCTAACTTCTCGGCATAAAAACGGTCAAAGGCATGCTCGGCATCGATAAACGCCGCAATTCCCCCGGCACGCTGTGCCTCGGCAATGGCATGAATCGCCAGCGTAGTCTTACCGGAAGACTCAGGACCGTAGATTTCAATAATGCGGCCTTTGGGATAACCACCCACGCCCAAAGCGGCATTCAGGCCGATGGAACCGGTAGGAACCACCTCGACATTTTCAATTTCGTCATCGCCCATCTTCATAATAGAGCCTTTACCGAAATTCTTTTCTATCTTGTCCATCGCAGCCTGCAGAGCTTTCAATCGCTCTGCCGACGGTTTCTGCCGTCCGTCTTCAATAGGTTCTTTCATGATATGCGTAACTTGTTTTAATTAATTATAATTGTTTTCTCTCATTTCACGCCGCGGATCTTATAGGCGCAGCGCGCCTTGCCTTTCAAGATCTGCGAGAGCTTCCCTTTGATGAGCTGCTTGCGGATCAACGAAATACGGTCAATAAACACCTTGCCGTCCAGATGATCGTACTCGTGCTGCACAACACGGGCCGCCCATCCGGTTACCTTTTCGGTGTGCTCCTCGAAATTCTCGTCCACATACTTAACAACCACCCATTCGGAACGGGGCACAGACTCATAAATACCGGGAATGCTGAGACAACCCTCGTCTCCGGAGACAGTATCCTCGCTACGGTCAACGATTTCCGGATTGATCATGCAACGTCTGAAATCGGTACATTCCGGATAATCGTCGGCCGCCGGGGTAGCGTCGATCACAAACACCCGGAGGGCCAAACCGACCTGAGGGGCGGCCAGGCCGACACCCTGAGCATTGGAAAGCGTGGCAAACATATTTTCAATCACGGCTTTAAGATCCGGGTAGTCAGCAGTGACCTTTTCCGCAGTCTTTCTCAACACCGGTTGACCATATAAATAAATCGGTAATAACATATATGCACTTGAATTATGATTTTTATATAAAGATTTTTATTTTCCGCCAGCTCCGGACGACGCGACGACCTTGCCGACATTCTTTCCGGCAGCAAACAGCAGATGGGAAAGAGCGCCATTTCTCACCGCCGCCGCGACTCCAGATAAGTCTGTAAAATGATACATGCGCTGATCTCATCCACAAGGGCCTTATCCCGTCGCGCCATTTTACGCAACCCTCCGTCCAGCATGGCCTGATGGGCCAGTACGGAGGTAAAACGCTCATCGGCAAGCTCGACCGGAATTTCTGGCAACGCCTTCCTCAAACGGCCCAGAAACGGCTCTATATAACGCCACGATTCACTTTTCTCGCCATTCATCTGTCGCGGCTCTCCCACGACGATAAGCTCGACGGACTCTTTCCGGACATAATCCGACAAAAAATCCAGCAAGCCGGCCGTGGGAACGGTAGTCAGCCCATTAGCAATGATTTGCAACGGATCGGTAACCGCAATCCCCGTACGTTTACGGCCGAAATCTATCGATAAGATTCTTCCCATGCTGCGAATATACGGCAATTCGCAGACTTTTGCAATAAACAAATAAATATTTCTCTGAAAAATGACAAAAGATACTAAAACCTGGCAAGCCGGCGACAACCACCGGCAAAGCGTAGAAGTTCAATAAATATAAGGAACCCGAATACCCGCACTCAAAAATCTTTTGCGCCATGACTTTAGCTGCATTATTAGCCCGGTCCAACGCCCTCTACGGCAACCGGCCGGCCTGTTCAACATCCGATCGCCCCGACGAACATCTGACCTACGCCCAATTATACCAATGGCAGACCGAAGTCGCCGGCTGGCTCGCCTCCGAAGGCGTAGGCCGCGGAGACCGCGTGGCGCTTTGGGCCGGCAACTCGATACAATGGCTCGCCGCATTCTGGGCGACGACCTGCATGGGCGCAGTTCTGGTTCCCCTGCTTCCGGATTTCTCCGTCTCTCAAGCAGGAACCATCATACGCCACAGCGGAGCCACCATCTTGCTCGTAAGTGAGAAGATCTTCAAGCGGAATCACGGCAATCTGGTACATAATACCGCCATCCACATCCTTGAAACGACCGAAGTCTTTCAAAGAGCCGCCCGAAAATCTCACCGAAACGATATCCACACAGCAGATAACGCCCGCCGCGACGCGGGAACGACCGATGAGCGACAGACCGCCGTCATCATCTACACGTCGGGCACCACCGGCAACCCGAAAGGCGTCATGCTGTCGCATGCCGCCCTGACCTACGTTCCGCCCCGAATCCCACCGATTCATCCGGTCACCATGTCCGACGTCTTCCTCTCCGTCCTGCCGCTGGCCCATATTTACGAGATGGTGGTCGGAATGCTGCTGCCCATATCGGTCGGCGCCCAGGTGATTTATCTGGCCCAGCAACCGACGCCCCAGATTCTCATCACGGCCCTCCATGCGATCAGGCCGACGGCAATGCTTATCGTTCCGCTCATCATAGAAAAAATCTATCACAACATCATCCAACCGAGACTGCAAAGACATCCGGTAGCCAAACATCTGATACGCATACCGCTGGTACGCCGTATCATCTACCGGCGGGCCGCGAGAAGTCTATATAAGGTTTTCGGAGGCCGTTTGCAGATACTGGCCATCGGCGGGGCACCTCTGGACCGCCAGACAGAGCAGTTTCTCTCGGAGGGTAACTTCCCTTACACCTGCGGCTATGGAATGACAGAAACCTCATCGCTCATTTTCGGAGCGCCGGTAGGACGCACCCGCTTGCGGTCGGTAGGCCCTGCGGTAGAGGGGGTCGAATACCGCCTTGAAGGAGACTCCGGAAAACATCATGTTGGAGAAGTGCTTGTCCGTTGGGGCGGAAACATGCAGGGATATTATCTGGAACCGGAACTGACCGAGGCCGTACTTTCTCCCGACGGATGGCTCAAGACCGGCGACCTCGGCGAAATGCACCGCGGATACCTTTATCTGCGGGGACGAAGCAAAACCATGATTCTCGGACCCAGCGGAGAAAACATTTATCCCGAAGAGATAGAAGCCGTACTCAATGAAATGGATGATGTCATAGAGTCGCTCGTCTATCAGGAAAACGGGCGCATCATCGGGAAGGTCTACTTCGACCCGGCCTCCGCGGTAAGCCGGACGGAAAGCTACCTCCGCAACATGCGACAGCATCTCAATTCCCGACTCAGCAAATTCGCCCAGGTATCAAAACTCGTCGAGGTTTCAGCACCCTTCGACCGCACGGCAACAAGAAAGATCAGGAGACAATAACCGCCTCTTGATCTTCATGCAAGCCGGCCGAAAGATAAAAATGCTGTCGCCGGCAAAAACGGAACATCCGCACAGGCCTACTCCCGGCTCTGCAACCGACGGACAGCCATTTCCTCATATCTTGTACCCGGACGGCCGTAATTGGCATACGGATAAATGGAGATTCCGCCACGGGGCAAGAAGAAACCGGTGACCTCTATGTACTTAGGATCCATCAGCCGGATCAGATCTTTCATGATGATGTTCACACAATCTTCATGAAACGCGCCGTGATTACGGAAACTGAACAGATATAATTTCAGACTTTTGCTTTCCACCATTTTAATGTCCGGAATATAGCTGATGCGGATTTCAGCGAAATCCGGTTGTCCCGTAATCGGGCACAAGCTGGTAAATTCCGGACAATTGAACCGCACCCAATAGTCATTCTCCGGATGCTTATTGTCAAAAGCCTCCAATACTTCCGGTGCATAATCCTGCCGATAGGTCGTCTTGTTACCTAACAGCGATAACTGGTCCTTTAATTCAGTCATGATTCTTATTTTTAGTCGATAAATATTTTTCAAGACCTTCGCGTCGCAATACACAGGCCGGACAATGCCCGCAGCCTTGCCCCTGTACACCGTTATAACAGGTCAAAGTTTCGTCGCGGACAAGCCCGAGCACCCCTAACTCGTCGGCCAACGCCCATGTCTCGGCTTTATCGATCCACATAAGGGGCGTATGCAATACGAATTGTTCATCCATCGCCAGATTGAGGGTCACGTTCAACGATTTGATAAAAGCATCCCTGCAATCAGGATAACCGCTGAAATCGGTCTGGGAAACTCCGGTGACAATGTGACGAACGCCACGCTCGCGGGCATACACGGCGGCAATGCTCAGAAAAAATAGATTGCGGCCGGGCACGAAAGTATTCGGATAGCTGTCAGCAGGTTTCTCCCGATCCATCTCCATGGACGGATCGGTCAAAGAATTGCGGCCGAGCCTGCCGATAAAGGAGACATCCATGACCTCAAATTCAACGCCGGCCTTGCGAGCGATCTCTTTTGCCAGTTCCACCTCCCGGCTATGCTTCTGCCCATAAATAAAACTCAAAGCGTACACTTTTTCAAACTCGCGCTTCGCCCAGAAAAGGCAAGTCGTGGAATCCTGACCGCCACTGAAGACGACCAAAGCAGCATCTTTTTTCATAAATCCCGAGTTAATAGAATTGTTATAATATCATATATCGGTTATCTTCCAGAACTTATACGATATGCCTTCATCGTAAACATCGCATCCCTCTACCTTCTTGACAACAGCCACCACCCGAATCGTTATCGGGAGAACCAGAATCTCATATACCGATTTCAAAATAATCTGAAGACACATCATTTGCAATAATTCATTCCACGCGATAAGCCCTCCGAAAGCCACAGGAAAGAAAATCAGAGAATCGGCGGTTTCTCCCACTACTGTCGACCAGATGGCACGCGCCGAGAAATGCCGCCCACCGCTGGACAACTTCATACGGCTCATCACATAAGCGTTAAGGAAGGAACCTGCAAGAAAGGCCGTCAGACTGGCCACGACAATACGGGGAGCCATGCCGAAAACGAAATTAAAATGCGCTTCACCCTCCCAAAACGGGGCTGCAGGCAAAGATACGGCAACGGAACCGAGTAAGACGACGAAAAAATTCATCGCAAAACCTGTCCAGATGACAAGACGGGTCTTGCGGAAGCCCCAGACCTCCGCGATACAATCATTGATAATATAAGAAATAGGGAAAACCAACAGCCCGGCCGTAACCGTCAGGCCAAATACTTGAATAACCTTGGTTTCAAGCAAATTCGCTGCAATAAGACAGACATTAAAAAGAATGCCCAGCAGCATAAACGGAATAGATACCTTCTGCTTCATTACTCCTGTTTTTTACGTGGTGTTCTAGAATACACGACCGCTTGAAGCGGCATAATGCAATGTTATCGGCGGAATATCCTGCTCATTGCGAAAGCGGTGGCAAAGATAAGGTTTCTTTTACAAAGAACAAAATCTTTACATCCATACAATAAATAACGGTTCCTTTTTTGAAAGAAATGATATCTTCAGGATATAAACCGGTATCGCATTTCATTTCGGGCACATCCAGCAGTCCGCCTCCTTTTCCCGGACCTGCTTTAGCGGATATTCAGCAATTTATGAGTCTGCAGGCTCAGACGCCACTGCGGATGCTCCAGAATGTAGTCAATTACCGCTTCCGTATTGCAACAGGAACACGGTTGGAGAAAATAATGTTTTGCCGGCAACTGTCCATACGGAGTCACATCCTGCCCGATATATACGACTTTTACCTCATCCATACGCTCCAGACACACCGCAGCCCCTTCTTTAGGCGAACAAGTCACCCAATCGATTGTCGCAGGCAAACGCCTAGTACCGTTGGTTTCAATACAGACGTATTTTCCGGCTGCGTGGAGTCTGTCTATAAAATCATCATCGATCCACAATCCAGGTTCCCCGCCTGTCAGCACAACCATTACGGCCGGAAAGCTGCAGACATGCCCTACAATCTCATCATCGCTCATCAAAGTGCCGGACTCATGCGAGGTGTCACAGAATGAACAATTCAGATTACATCCGGAAAACCTCACAAACACCGCCGGAGTCCCCACATGAAAACCCTCGCCCTGCAAACTGTAAAAGATCTCATTAATCTTTTTCATAGGCAGCACTATTATTTTCCGATTCCCGCACCTCCACGCGGTAGCAAGAAGGAATTTGCTCACAAATCCACCTGGCAATATTCTCGGCTGTAGGATTGACCGGAATAATATCGTTCAAATTCCGGTGGTCAAGACGAGACATAACCATTTCCTTGATATGGGTAAAATCTACAACCATACCGTCATCATTCAATTCCCTCGACCGACAATAGATATCGATAATCCAATTGTGGCCATGCAAATTTTCGCATTTGCTCTGATAGGAAAGCCGCAGACTATGAGCCGCAGAAATTTCCATTCTCTTTTTCACAAAATACATATCCCAATATTTTTTTAAGTTGTCATAGAAATACGATATATTGTTTCCGGCATTCCCGCAAACAAAGAGTCCCTACGGCGAGAAAGGATTATCAAACCGGACATCTTCCGCCACCAAGTTCCCGTACCCGTCCTGCATAGTTTATGCAAACAGCACTCCACCCCTGGGAAAGAAAGTTCCGTTCGATGCTCAAGCCGGCATGTCGCACTCAAGTGGCAACCGGTCTACTGCCGTCACCATTATTCGCATCGCCGACCATTCGGACAGTATTCCAACCGCTACCCTTCCTGTAGAGAGCGATTCCACTCCCGTTTTGTAAAGTTTCTGTAAAGTTTTTTCCCACAACTGGACAGCATTTGCCATCGAAGGCATGATTTTTTAATTTAAATCAAACCGAAATACCCCAATTAACACAGATTGTTGGCAATCATTTTTCAATTGATTGCCAACAATCTGCATATTAGAGCGATAGACGGGGCTCGAACCCGCGACCCCCAGCTTGGGAAGCTAGTGCTCTACCAACTGAGCTACTATCGCAAAAACCGTTGATATATCAACAAAACGCTCGTCAACTATTTACCAAAGAAGCGACCATACCGACCATCTTCAAGGCTGATTCCGCACACTCAATGCCTTTATTTCCCAACGAGCCACCGGCCCGTTCTTTCGCTTGCATCAGATTCTCTGTCATCAAGACCCCGGATATAAAGGGTATATCGTTATGAAGATTCAATTCTGTAATCCCCTGCGTCACACTACTGCAAATATAATCGAAGTCCAACGTGTCATCCTTAACAATAGCGGCCAAAACAATCACTGCGCTCGGTTCTTTGATGATTGCCATCTGTCTTGCTCCGAAAGTAAGCTCTGCTGCTCTCGGCACACGGGCGACAAAAATATCTTCGTCGGCAACGCCATATTGTTTCAACGTAGAAATTGCGCCGTTCAGCAATGCCTCTGTTATTTCTTTATTCCATTCGGCAACGACAACACCTACACTTGCACTGGATCCGGACGGAATTTCCAATAAAGCAGATTTCGCAGGATGGGCAGGGTCACTTGAATTCATCGGAAATAGAATCTTTAATTCAGCATCAATGTTGTACGCGATAGATATACTTATCGACCTCCTGACCGATAGGAGTCTGCAACCAGGATTCCTTGATGGTCATATAAACCTTGGCAGCAGCGGCTTTGTCGCCGTTCTTCTCATAAGCGAGACCGGCCTTTTTCAAATAGAGAGGTGAAAAAGCCTCGTTGTCGGCGGCAGAAGCAGCCTTTTCAAAACATTTTGCACCTTTTGCATAATCGCCGGTTTCGACATAACAATCACCCAGAGCCGATTCGATGGCCGGAGCAATCATCATATCACTGCCGGAATAGGCTTTCAAATAACCGATGGCGGCCTCATAGTTTTTCAGCTCCTTGTTGCAAAGTCCGGCATAGGCTTTGGCCAAATTACCGGTGCGGGTGGAGCCATAATTATCGATTACATCCTCGAATGCGATCAAAGCCTCCTCATATTTTCCCTCGTCGAAAAGGAATTGTGCGGTATAAATCTCATTCTGGGCGTCCGTATCCTTACGATTACTATACCAATTCCATAAAGAAACGATGGCGACTACAGCCACGATAGCGATAGCCCCCCAAAGAAGATTCTTCTTATTTTCATCAATAAAAACTTCGGTTTTAGAAAGAGCTGCATCCATTTCTTCTACCGTCTTATCGATATTTTTATTTGATTTCTGTGCCATATTAAATATGTTATTTAGTTTTCAAATCGACGGGAAAGCGTTCCATTCCCGAATTGCGGTGCAAAATTACGACTTTTCCATCAATAAGCAACAAATTAGCGGCAAAAATTTCATCTTAACCCGATTTTCCTGCTTTTTCGACCTTTTTTCTGTCAAGAAAACGACTTAAAGCATCTCACTCAGGGGAAATTCGCACGAGAAATTTGGCTTTTCCATAGTGGTTTGTTATCTTCGCCGTGCAAAAAACGACAAGATGATACTCGAACACCTTTCGATCCTTGATTATAAGAACATAGAAGAGGCAGAACTGGACTTCTCCCACAACGTGAATTGCTTCGTAGGGAAAAACGGCATGGGGAAAACCAACCTGCTCGACGCCATCTATTATCTTTCATTCTGCAAAAGCTGCACCGGCGGGCAACCGGACAGTCTGAACATCCGCCACGGTAAAGACTTCTTCATGCTCAAAGGACAATACGAGTTGAACGGGCAACCGGAAGAGATTCACTGCGCCCTGAAACGCCGTACAAAAAAACAATTCCGTCGCGACGGGAAAGAATACCAGCGTCTCTCGGAACACATAGGGCTGCTGCCGTTGGTTATGCTCACCCCGGCCGACAGTGTCCTGCTGCAAGGAGGGAGCGAAGAGCGCAGAAAGTTCATGGATCAGGTAATTTCACAATTCAACAAGCCCTATCTGAATGCACTCATCTGTTATAATGAGGCACTCACCCAGCGCAATTGTCTGTTAAAACAGGATCCGCCCGTAAACGACCGTTCGCTGTACAGGATCTGGGAGGAACAGATGGATTTTTACGGTCAGCAGATCTACCAGGCCCGCAAACAGTTCATCGACGACTTCATCCCCGTTTTTCAAGAGTTCTATGACAAGATCTCCTTGGGCCGCGAACAAGTAAGGCTGACCTACCAGTCGCATTTTGCCGGCGGCTCTCTGCTTCCGCTTCTCGATGAGGTACGCAACCGCGACATCGCAGTCCAGTATACGACACGCGGCGCCCATAAAGACGACCTCATCATGTCGTTGGGAGACTTCCCGATGAAACAGCTCGGCTCGCAAGGACAGAACAAGACGTTCCTGGTCACTCTCAAATTGGCGCAGTTCGATTTTCTGCGCCGTATGGGCCATACGACCCCCATCCTGTTGCTCGACGACATATTCGACCGTCTGGACAGCGACCGCGTGGAACAGATCGTCAAGCTCGTAGCTTCGAACCGCTTCGGCCAGATTTTCATTACCGACACCAATCGCGAATATCTGGACCAGATCATCGGTGCGCTGACCGACAGTTATAAACTGTTCAGCGTACATGAGGGCAGATACAGTCTCCTTTCCTCGCAGGAATAACGACCGAATCCCGACAGCCACAACCCACGAAACAAAAAGATACCGCCATGCAACGCCGCAACGAACAAACCATCGGGGAGATACTGAACCAGTTTCTAAAAGCCTCGCAACTCGAGAACCGCATCTTTGAAGACCGCCTGGCAGCCATCTGGCAGGAAACCCTCGGCGATGCCGTTGCCGCAGAAACCGACCGCATACATCTCCAGAACGGTCTGCTCTTTATCGTTCTGCGTTCCCCCTCTCTCCGCAACGAGTTATTCATGCGCCGCACCGCCATCATGCATCTCCTCAATGAAAAGCTGGAGGCCGAAATCATCAAACAGGTAGTGATCAAATGATACGGCGACACTGGAGCCGTAGACTACGGTACCGATGCCCGTTGCGGCCGGACAGGGAATAACACCATCATCCATAATAAAAGTAAAATTTCCACGTTTTATTTATCAGAGACCATTTTCCATCAGAAAATTTTTGCATGAACATACTCAGTCGATATCTTCAGCTCTTTACGGATAAAAAGAAAGACCTCATATATGCTGTCCGGCCTTTCCGTTCCCGCCGGAACGACCGAACAGCATATCTCCCGCGTCCGGCCATACTCCTGTTTCTGTTCTTCAGCCTCATGAGCAGCAGCATGAAAGGGGCAGACAATCACAACGTACGGCTACACGGAATCGTAACCGATACGGACGGACAGCCGATGGAGATCGTCCATGTCCGGCTGTCGCGCGGAAGCATCGGCACCCTGACAAACTTCAAAGGCGAATACGACTTAAACGTACCGGTAAGCGATACGCTGCGCGTCATCTTCACCAGCTTAGGCTACAAGCGTGAAGAGCGGATCGTCAACACCAGCAACGTGCCGCCGAACGAAAACGGGCGCCGCCGTCTGCAACTCAACGTGACGATGAGAAGCAACAGCGCCGTTATCGGCGATGTCGAGGTAACCGCCGCCCGACAACGCACCAACACGCTGGAACGTATCGAGGCCAAAGATATAAAAAACGTACCGTCAGCCTCAGGAAACGCCATCGAGGATATGCTCGGCACTATGGCCGGCGTCAATATGAACAATGAACTCTCGTCTCAATACAGCGTCCGCGGCGGCTCGTTTGACGAGAATCTTGTTTATGTAAACGGTATCGAAGTGTACCGCCCTCAGTTGATCAGTTCCGGGCAACAGGAGGGACTCAGCTTCATCAATCCCGATATGGTGGGCAACATCGATTTTTCGACGGGAGGATTCGCAGCGGAATACGGCGACAAAATGTCATCGGTACTGGATATCACCTATAAGAAACCGAAGAAATTCGAAGCCTCCGCATCGGCCAGCCTGATGGGGGCGTCGGCCTCGTTAGGGCAAGCCTCAGAAAAATTCACGCAACTGCACGGGCTCCGATATAAACGCAATACCTCCATATTGTCGAGTCTGGATACCGATGGAGAATACGATCCGCGCTTCTTCGACTACCAGACCTATCTGACGCTCTCGTCCTCCGGAAACTGGGAGATGTCATTCCTCGGCAATATAGCCCGGAACACCTACAACTTTACACCGCGCACGCGGGAGACGTCGTTCGGAACCATGGATGCACCCCATCATTTCAAAGTGTACTTCGACGGCCAGGAAAAAGATCACTTCGACACCTATTTCGGAGCACTGACATTACGGTTTAAAGGGTTACGGCAAACAGAGCTGGAACTGATGGCATCGGCATTTGCCACTGATGAAAAAGTTTCCTACGACATCGCAGGCGAATATTGGCTTGACGAAGCGACCGAAGGCGGCCAAAACTCGCTGGGTGTGGGCGCCTATCATGAGCACGCCCGCAACTACCTGAACGCAAAAGTCATGGCATTGGCATTCAAGGGGTCGTCGCAAATCGGACATCACCGACTCGGATACGGAATCAGCCTGCAACGCGAGACCATCGACGACCGAATTGCCGAATGGGAAAGAAGAGATTCTTCCGGTTATACCTTGCCCCATACAGGCACTACGGTCGAAATGATCTACAACCTGCATTCTTTTTACGAAAACACAACGACCAGAATGTCGGCCTACTTACAAGAGAGCTACGGCTGGAACGGACTGGGCGGCCGGATGCGGCTGATTGCCGGACTCAGACTATCGCACTGGAGTTTCAACAGCGAGACTTTGATCAGCCCGCGGTTCATGCTCACCTATACCCCGGAACAAAATCCGGGTCTTTCCATGCGTCTTTCCGGCGGGCTCTACTACCAAGCGCCATTTTATAAAGAATACAGGCTCAACTATATCGACGAAAACGGGAATACCATGGTGCACATGAATGACAAAATCAAATCGCAACGTTCCATACAGCTGATTCTAGGTTCCGACTACACATTCAAAGCCTATGACCGTCCATTCAAGTTTACCGCAGAGGCCTATTATAAAAATATCGGCAATTACATCCCTTACAAAGTCGACAACGTGCAGATCCGTTATCTCGGCGAAAACGCCGGCAAGGCATTTGCCACCGGTGTTGACTTTAAGCTGTTCGGGGAATTCGTGCCCGGAACCGACTCGTGGCTCAGTCTCTCTTTCATGAGATCGAAAGAAGACTTCGACGGTCTGAAAACCCCACGCCCCACCGAACAGCGCTATTCCGTCGGCGTATTCTTCAGCGACTACTGGCCCGGAAACGAAAATTACAAGGTCTTCCTGCGCGGCATTTTCAACGACGGCCTACCTTTCTACTCTCCTATCGGCGGCCGCGCCTCCGGAACGTTCCGCACGCCGGCTTACCGTCGCGTAGACCTGGGAGCATCCAGGATCTGGAATGCCGACAACGCCCGCTTCATGACAGGCGGCAAATGGAAACATGTGCAGGAGATTTCCCTCGGCGTGGATATTTTCAATCTGCTCGGCATCAACAATACCAATTCCTACTACTGGGTTACGGCAGTTGATAATCGCCAGTACGCCGTCCCCAATTACCTCACCGGACGAATGCTTAATGTAAGCCTCGGAATAAAGTTGTGAGACACCCGGCTATATGATGTTTCCGGGCCGTATTACACCTCCAATACGAAACGAATAACAGATCCCGGCATTCCGGCAATTGCCGGAATGCCTCTTTTATATCTCTTACGGAAAGATTTCGGTAACAAACAAAATAAAAAAGAGAAAAATGCGCAGCTGGAGGACTGCAGCCATTATCGAAAAAGCATTCATCTCACGTCAGCCGTGGAAGCCGCTGCAGCTTTACTTCTTTCCGACACCGCCTTCGCCGGTTCATTTCTTGGCACAACCCATTCCCCGCTCGCATTTGCGGGCAGAACCGTTTTCGACACCGACACTTTATCTGTACCTTCAACATTTGACACAGGTATCGCAACCTTAGCCTTATAGCCTATCTCTCCGAATCCCTTCACAATATCCTCCACCGTAGTTTTGTCGGCATCATATTTGACAGTCACCGTCTTATCTTTCAAGCTGGTGATGATATCCTTGACACCTTTCACAAACCGGATATTTTCTTTAATTTTCTTCTCGCAATTGGCACAATGCATTTCAGGTGTAGTTTTCAATACCACCGTCCGGATGTCTTTGCCCCAGGAAAGCGTGAACACACACAACATAAGGGCCAACGCCATAAATCTTTTGTTCCTTTTCATTCTTGTTTCACATATTTATAATTATCGTTTTTCAATTTCTTTTCTCCCAATTGAACCTTACTCCGATATAGCCCATAATGCCTTCTACATTGCCCCACACCATCGTGGCGTCGAAATCCTTTCCCCATGGATCGGAGGTGCCCACTATGGGATGTTTCTGCCGGAAGTCTGTGAGATTTTCTCCTCCGATGTAGACGGACCAATGACGGAATGTACGCGTCACCTGTGCACCGAGCTGTTCAAAAGCCTGATAACGATGATTCCAGGACAACATCCCGTCGGGATGTTCATAAGGAGCGGGCATCCGGCCTCCGCCATTGAATTGCAAGGTAACATCGAACTGCCACAACTCCAAAGGAGTCTGATAAGAGGCTGTCAGCAGACCTTTATAGCGGCCCGTCAGCGGCCGGCGCAATAATTTTTCACCATACGTCGTCCGGGCATCCGTCAAACGATAGGCCCCGGTAAGAGTAAAGCCTCTAAAAACCGGATAAGTGGCCTCAAGCTGCACCGTATGACTGTAAGAATCGCCCTGCAGATCAGTAAAGGCGATTGCATGGGCATCGGTGTCCAGGTCAACGACCATTTGATGCAGAAAATCCGTATAATAATACTCTGCATTCAATGCCAGGGGCTTATCGAAAAGAGGGATATTGAAAGCGACGCTTGCCCCATAGTTCCAGGCCTCTTCCAGAAAGGTCCCGGCATCCATAGATATCCGGCGGGCAGAAGCCAAAAGAAAATTATTCTCTGCCAAAGGATGAGAAGTGCGATATCCCTTGCCGGCAGAAGCCCGCAGACTGAAAATATCATTAGGTGCAAATTTCAGATGAGCACGCGGAGTGTAGAATGTTCCATACACATCGCTGTGATCCACTCGAAAGCCGCCCATTAAGGTCCAGCGCTCCTGCCAGCGATAAGTATATTGGACATAAGCTCCCGGCACCGTCTCCGAACTCTTGCCTCTAAAAGCAGAAGGCGATTCCGCCGCAAAAAAACGGTTCATAGGAAGCGTTTCGTCATAGTCGTCATAATTCATACTTGCACCGATGGAAATGGAGTGATGCTCGCCGAAATCGGATTCAAACATCAGCGAGGCATAACCGTTTTTCTGATCGACATCATAGGTTTCCTCTCCATAGTCGGCCCTCATTTTGTGAAGCGATCCAGCCAATATCAAGGCGATATTCGCATTCCGTTCCTTGTTAAAGATATAGGCATTCTTGACAAAGGTTTCATAGCGGTCGGTTTCTATTCCTATACGGTAAAAGTGCGCCGGCCGATTTCCAGAAACCTCATGACTCATCGCGCCACCATGATCCGTCTGCCCGCTAACGCGCTCCTCTTTCAGACCTTTCACTACCGCCTGAAAGATATAGCGATCCCCCATCCAGGCCCATCGGTTCTGCAAATTGTATTGCCTGAGTTTAGGCATATCCATGAATCCGTCCTTGTTGCGGTCATGTTCCATAGAGGCATCTTCGTAATGCGCCAGAATAGCAGTACTTAAACGTCGGGTAAGATGTATATTCCCATCGGCATTAGCCTCATATTTACCACTGGTGGCCGTAAATAAATTGACATGAAGCGCAGGATCTGCCTGCGGCTTTTTAAATTCTATATTGATCTGGCCGGTTATACTCTCATAACCGTTTTTGACGGAAGAGGCGCCCTTGGATACCTGAATGCTTTGCATCCACGGCCCCGGCACATAACCTAACCCATACGGAGAAGAAGCCCCCCGATAATTGGGAACATTTTCGGTAAGCATCTGTACATACGTACCGGAGAGTCCCAGCAAACGGATTTGACGTGCTCCGGTCGCGGCATCGCTGTAACTTACATCCACAGACGGATTGGTCGTAAAGCTTTCTCCGAGGTTACAACAGGCTGCACGCGTCAGTTCGACCGCAGAAATCATATCGCTGTTCTCGACTGCGAAACGGGGTTTCAGCAGACCGCGCCGCCGTTCTACGACACAGATATCGATATCCATATCGGTGCTTTCTGTCAATATGAAATCCACCCTGGTCCGGCCGGGCGCTACGACAACAGTATCGTTTTTGAAACCGATAAAACTTGCCACCAGACGATCACTATTCTTCGAACGGCCAAAATCAAAAACTCCGTTCTCATCAGTTGCCATTCCCATGGCCGTCTCCGCCCAATAGACATTAGCTCCGCAAAGCAGTTGCCCGACAGCATCTTTCACAGTACCGGAAATCTGTGCATCCGCATTCCCTGCGAGGGATGCTATGGCACCGGCAAGCCATACTATGAACCCAAACCTTTTCACAATACTTTCACCTTTTCCATTTTAAATTGCAAAAGTAGCTTTTTTGCCGATATAAAACCGGTATCCGGACGTTTTTTTAATTTTTCTTATAACAACAGGACCCTCTTACCGAACAAGCGATGGATGTCCCGGATCCGGAACATCCATCGCTTTCCTATCTGATTTCCAGCCGGGCCCTCTTTCATGATAACCGGAAAGACGGCCCGAAAATCCGACGCCATGGTTTATATGAAAATGGGCCGGAATCAACAGTAAACGATCTCTTTTCAGTCAGGCAATACCTCCATAGACATGGAAACATCCTCTTTGGGACGATCACCCGGCGCAGTTGCAACCTGCTGAATGGCATCGACCACCTCAAGTCCCTCTTCAACCTCGCCGAAAACAGTATACTGATTATCAAGGAACGGAGCTCCACCGATAGTCGTATAAGCCTCACGCTGTTCTGGCGTCATCTTGGGTGTGCCCATCTTCTCGCCACGAGCATAGGTTTCTTTCTCCAATTTTTCCTGCAAAGCCTGTAATCCTGCCTGATCGCGATTCTTGCGCAAAGTCAGAATCTCATCACGATGCTCTGCCACGAGACCGTTGAAAACAGATTGCAACTGCTGCATCTCCATCTGTTTCTCCATTTGGACCAATTGCCCCTCTTTATAAACCTGACCGGTGACGATATAGAACTGCGATCCACTGGAACGCTTTTCCGGATTCATTTCATCCCCCTGACGTGCAGCGGCCAACGCTCCCTTTTTATGAAAAAGCTGTGGATAGACAAATTCAGCGGCAACGGTATAATCCGGGCCGCCAGTTCCCAACTGTTTGCCGGCCGGAGCGCCCTTGCTGTCAGGATCTCCCCCCTGTACCATAAAATCCTTAATCACGCGATGAAATAACGTTCCGTCATAATATCCTTCGGCCGCCAATTTCAAAAAATTATCGCGATGCAAAGGCGTCTCGTCATATAAACGGACGATAATGTTTCCCTTGCTGGTCTTAATCAATACACGTTTTGCCATAGTAATTTCATTTATTGAGTTCAATATGAGCGCAAAGATAAGTTTTTTCCACGAACTGCCCCATCATACCGGCCAAAAAGATGCTCATTCTTCATTATTGCAAACACATTATAGAAAAGAAACGGCATCCGTACCCGACCCAGAGAATAAAAATCCGGCAGAAATGGCAGCTATTTCCTGAAATTAGAATCCGTCCATAAAAAAACGACCGGTCAGATACAAAAAGGCGGGACAAAATATCCCGCCTTCTCTTTTCAGTCAATAAATACTTTATTTCTTACTATAACCGGTTGCTGTAGGCACCTCTTCGGCCTCTACGACTTCCTCTTTCTTACCGAGATATTCCGGAAGGTTCATGCCGGCCTGCTCGAAAAGCTCATTCAACGGAGGAACAGACTTCATCAGACCGCTTAAAAAATTAGCCGTTGAACCTTTGCCGTCCGCACTGCTACCGCTGTCCCAAACAGTAACCTTATCGATGTTAATGCCCTTAATGGCTTCAACCTGAGTCTTCACAAGATCCGGCAACTTCTCAAGCAAAAGCAGCGTATAGGCCTTGGTAGCATCTCCGCCTGCGGCCTGGATCATCCGGTCGTAACCGTCAGCCTGCTTAGTCAGAATTTCATAGAGACCCTTTGCTTCTGCCTCCATCTTAGCGAAAATAGCATCGGCCTCACCTTTTGCATTTACACGTTTCTTCTCGGCTTCAGCTTCGGCTTCGATAATCTTTCTGCGTTTCTCGATTTCCTGAGGCACAATCACGTTGGCCTGTTGTGTTGAACGTTCACGCTCGGCACGGGCCAACTCAGCTTCTTTTTCTGCCGCATAGGCCTCTTCCAATGCCTTGGCTTGCTGAACCTTTTCCGCGGCGATGGCACGACGTTGAGCCTCGGCCTCCTTTTCACGGCGCAAAGAATCGGAATTGGCAATTTCCACTTTAGCCGCATTTTCACCCTGGATAGCCTTGGCATTAGCCTCCGAGGTACGGATACGGGCCTCTTTCAAAGCTTCGGCCTTACCGATCTCACCAATTTTATCCTGTTCTGCCACGCTCACCTTGGCTTCGTTGATCGCCTTGGCGGCAGCCTCGCGACCAAGCGCCTCGATATATCCGGACTCATCCTTAATATCGGTTACATTCACGTTGATGAGCTTCAAGCCGATTTTTTTCAACTCGATCTCGACGTTTTTCTTGATATTCTCCTGGAATTTGTCACGATCTGAGTTCAATTCCTCGATACTCATAGAGGCGATAACGAGACGAAGCTGACCGAACAGAATATCCCGCGCCATTTCCTGGATATCCGTAGCCGAAAGACCCAGCAAACGCTCGGCGGCATTATTCATGGAGTCGGCTTCGGTCGAAATACCAACCGTGAAACGGCAAGGCACATCGACACGGATATTCTGGCGACTGAGCGCACTGGTCAAATTGGCCTCGATGGAAATCGGAGTCAAACTAAGATAGGAATAATCCTGAATAATAGGCCATACAAAAGAACCGCCACCGTGAATACACTTCGCAGAACCTTTTCCTGCCTTTCCGTAAATGACCAAAATCTTGTCGGAAGGACAACGGCGGAAACGTTTAATCAATGCTGAAAAAAGCACGATCGCAACAACAATCCCGCCAATAGGAAGAATGAAATTCAAATCCATAATTTTTATTTTTTAAGGGTTAATGAAATAAGTAATTCAAATGAGAGTTACAAAACGAAAAGCCAATCAAATCAATTCGACGACTACTGTATTTTCATCCACGGTCTCGACAATACGGACCCTGCTTCCGGTCGGAATGTCGGCATCGCCATTGGTAATAGCCTCCAGTTCATGGACAGATCCGTCTACGCTGACAGTGATCTTACCGGTATCGCCTTTAGCGGCCGGAATACGCAGATAAACTTCGGCGGTCTTACCAACCGTTGTAATGATTCGGAATGAGTTGTCCTGTGTCAATTTCATCATCTGACGCAGCAAAAGCGCAATGATAAACATAAACACCAGGCCGACGCCGCAAGCCATCAGGTTAAGAAGCCAAAGGCTTTCGACCGAGTCGTAATACAAAACACCGGTCCATCCGAAACCAAGAATGAAACAAACAATCGTCTTGACTGAAACCAAATTAAAACCATCGGTATCAAAATCCATATCGCCGCCATCGAAATCGGTATCGGCGTCAAAACCGATAAAAGTACCTATGGCCTGGACCACAAAAACTACACTCGCTAAGAGAGCCGCAATCCAATAGACCTGCAACATAGTATCCATTGCCTTGAATGCTTCGATCATAACAAAATACATTTAAAAAAGTTCTTTATAATAAAACCGGCTTGTCTGCTCCAGGGAATTGCAGCATGGCCTGTTTTACGCTGTAAAGATAAAGAATTTTATCACACATTGTAACATAAAAGTTCAAAAAGCATAAAAAAATGCTTGTTTTTATTTCATTTTCGCCATTTCTCTGCGTCTTAAAGACGATAAACAGATCAATATAGTCCCCAAAAGCCTGTTATCAAACGATAAGACGCCACTTGTAATGGGCCTCCTCGATACAACTACGGATGTCCTTTACGCCCATAGCCATTGCCGCAATGAAAAAGCCATTGTCGCACGAGCCAGACCGATCGCCGCCGAAGGAGGAGGCATCATCGATGTCGGAACCAGTTCCACCTGCCCCGCCGCCAAAGAACCCTTTACCGAGAAAGAATACCAGATCTGTCCTTGATATCGGTAACGTTCATATTGATGAGCTTCAAACCGATCTTTTTCAGCTCTATCTCTGCGTTCTTCATGATATTCTCCTGGAATTTATCGCGACCGGAGTCCAATTCTTCGATACTCATAGAGGCGATAACGGGACGAAGCTGAGCGAGAAGAATATCCCGCGCCATTTTCTGGATGTCCGAAGCGGGAAGTCCCAACAAATGCTCTGCAGCGTTGTTCATAGAGTCCGCTTCCGTAGAGATACCGACTATGAATAGACATGACACATCGACACGGATGTTCTGACGATTGAGCACATTGGTCAGATTAGCCTCGATAGAGATCGGAGTCAAACTAAGATAGGAATAATCCTGAATAATAGGCCAAACAAATGTACAGCCGCCATAAACACATTTCACAGAACCTTTACTACCGGATTTTCCGTAAATAACCAAAATCTTGTCGGAAGGACAACAGCGGAAACATTTAATCAATGCCGAAAAAAGCACGATCGCAACAACGATCCAGCCAATAGGAAGAATAAAATTCAAAGCCATAATTTTTATTTTTAAGGGTTAATGAAATAAGTAATTCAAATGAGAGTTACAAAACGAAAAGCCAATCAAATCAATTCGACCGCCACGACATTCCCGTCAAAAACTTCGACAGATCCAGATCTTCTGAACCTCAAAAACGATATTGGTCAAAAGAACGGCAATCCAATAAACCTGCGACATGGTATCTTTTGCCTTGAACGTTTCGATCATAACCTGATACATTTAAAAATTGTTTATGCACGTAAACCTGCCCGTCGTGCTCCCGGAAATGAGACATAGCATATTTTACGCTGTAAAGATAAAGAGTTTTCCATATAATGTAGCATAAACGCGGAAAAAGCATATAAAAATGCTTGCTTTTATTTCATTTTTGCCGTTTCTTTGCAATTCAAAGCCGATAAACAGATCAATATGGACAAAAAAAGCATGCTGTCAGACAGCAAAATGCCGATCGTAATGGGTATCCTCAACGTGACGCCGGATTCCTTTTATGCCCATAGCCGTTGCCGCAATGAAAAAGCCATTGCCGCACGGGTCAGACAGATCGCCGCCGAAGGTGGAGACATTATCGATGTCGGGGCCTATTCCACCCGCCCCGACGCGACAGAAATTTCGGTCGAAGAAGAAATGGAACGCCTGGCCCAGGCCCTGCCCATCATCAAGGAAGAGGCCCGGGGAATACCGGTTTCCATAGACACGTTCCGGGCTGAAGTCGCCGAGCGTTGTGTCCGGGAATATGGGGCAGAGATCATCAACGACGTCAGCGGCGGAACACTGGACTGCCGGATGTTCGAGACCGCAGCCGCGCTGCAAGTACCCTATATATTAATGCACATGCGCGGCACACCACGCACCATGCAAAACATGACCGGATACGAGAATCTTATCAACGAGATACAGGCATTCTTCATCGGACAAGTTGCCCGGCTACGACAGGCCGGAGTCCGACAGATCATTTTAGATCCTGGCTTCGGTTTTGCGAAAACATTGGAGCAAAACTACCGGCTTTTTGCCGGATTGCCGGCACTAAAAATGGCCGGGTTACCACTTTTGGTAGGCATTTCGCGGAAAAGCATGATCTACCGGCTGCTTGACACGGATGCAGGACAAGCCCTCAACGGTACGACGGTGCTCAACACCTTAGCTCTCCAATCGGGGGCTGACATCTTGAGGGTCCACGACGTCCGTGAGGCCGTAGAAGCGGTAAAAATATGGAAAGCGGTAAAAAAATACAGCATTTAAACCGACGCGAAAATCATATCCTCGCCCCCTTTTTCACTTTCGTAAAAATGAAAATAACAATAACCATCAAAAATATCGACAACCGTGTGGGACTTTGGCATTAAAGATTTTATCGACATTCTGGTAGTGGCCATTTTGCTTTTCTATCTTTACAAGATGATGAAACAAAGCGGCACCATCACGATTTTCACAGGCATTATTTCACTGATATTATTCTGGATTTTAGTTTCTCAAGTATTCAGAATGCGCCTGTTAGGCTCTATCATGGACCAGGTTTTCAGTGTGGGTGCCGTAGCCCTCGTCATCATCTTTCAGGAAGAAATCCGGCAGATGCTTATCCGGGTCGGATCCCGTCGCCAATGGCATTCCATCCTTCGCTTCTTCAATAAGGCACAAATCAAAGAAGAAGATGCCCACCAGACGATAGACCGCATAGTGCTGGCCTGTAAAAACATGTCCGAGCAGAAGCTGGGAGCCCTTATCGTCATCCGACAACTCGACGACCTCAGCCGTTTCAGCTCCACCGGCGACCATATCGACGCCATCGTGTCAACCCGCCTCATAGAAAATATATTTTTCAAGAACAGCCCGCTACACGACGGTGCCATGATCGTGGCCGGAGACCGCATCGTGGCAGCATCATGTATCCTGCCTGTTTCACATGATCCCCACATTCCCAAAGCTTGCGGCCTGCGCCATCGCTCGGCTCTCGGCCTAGCTGAGGTTTCCGATGCAAAAGTGGTCGTGGTCTCCGAAGAGACCGGGGGCATCACACTTGCCTATCGTTCAAAACTCTACAGGAACCTTTCGACCAACCGCCTGCAAGAACTGCTGATCAAGAAAATCGACTGATCCGGCCGATTTCCTGCGCAGACGCCCGGACGGCCTGGAGACTCACACGGCCTCGATCTTGCCGGTATCTATATACCAGAGATATCCTCTTACGGAACCGAATCCCATTGCCGACAACAATTTCATGTAGGTCCGTACCTGTGCCCGATAACCGCTCCGCTCCTGTCCGGTCTTATAATCGATCACGATAACCGTCCCGTCGGGGCGCATCACGATGCGGTCCGGGCGTTTTACATCGTCATTGTCGCAGAGAATCGTCTGTTCATTCAGGACCGTATTTTCCTCCCCGAACCAATCGGCCGCCTCGGGCAGGCGAACCAGGTCATAAAGCATTTTTTTCATCTCCCCGCGCCCGATCAGAGTTTCATCCAGCAGGCCCTGGTTATAAAGCACATCGATACGCCAGTCCACATCCCGGACAGTCGTAACGGCAGAAAGAGCGGTATGAATGCAATTGCCGCGGCGGATCTTCTCATCCTCTTTCTTCAGACGACTTTGTTTGAGACTGAGGCGCGGCAAACGGAATTCACCTCGAACAGAATCGGAACCGCTTCCCGAAATGCGGGAAGCACCCTTACGACCATGATCGTCACTTGACGACACGCCGGAAGAAGAGGCTACCTTGTTACGAAGCGAATCGCCGGACCGGGCCCAGAGACCATTGGTAAAAATGCCCGTATCCTGCCCGGCGTAATCGGCAATAAGACGCTCTAAGGTAGTTTCCGCCTTTTTAGCAGGCGTCGGCGCCAGCATAATCAGTGCCTCTTTGGGACGGGTAAAGGCTACATAGGCCGTATTAAGGTTATCAATCATCGTGCGAAGCCTCTCTTCCTCATATTCCCGATGGAAAATCGTCCGGGGAAGCTCCTTCGACAATCTGATGGGCAGCACCAGATTGTCACGGGCGAATCCCCCCTCCTTAGGCTCGCACCATAGCAAATCGGAAGCCCTCGCTTTGATATCCATAGGCCATGAGGCGAACGGAATAATCACGGCCGGCATGCCCAGTCCCTTTGCCTGATGAATAGTCATGACCCGGATGGCATTCTGATCGGCCGGCGTGGCAATGGATTTCCCGATCCCATACTCTTCCCACCATTCCAGAAACGCAGGAAGGTTCGGAGTCCGTC
Source organism: uncultured Prevotellaceae bacterium (assembly GCA_964567855.1). Taxonomy (GTDB): domain Bacteria; phylum Bacteroidota; class Bacteroidia; order Bacteroidales; family UBA3663; genus Liminaster. Next base: position 54,029 of record CAZMOE010000005.1, on the reverse strand, counting down.
CGTGAATGAATTCCAGCACCAGATCACGGAATGCCTCCAGAAACGGCACGTCATCATTCACGACCGCATCCCCGCTCCGGTTATCCGATATCCCCGCGACAGCCGCCGACGGAAGGATAGCGATCAGCTCCTCCACCATCTCATAAATAGGACGGGATGCAATCTCCCTGAGGCGCGGATGAATCTCCGGATTTTCAAAATACCGTTGCAAAGCCTCGCTCATCGTACAGCCGGAAAGCTGGAAATAGTTTGCCGCCGCCATGGCCCGGATGATTTCCGACTCCGGGTTATTGATGTGTTGTAACAAGCCCACCAAAGTCTGGATCACCGGGCGTGAGGAAAGCAGCAGGGCTTCGTTGGAAATAATATCCATACAGTAGGGAGACTCCGGATGCTCTTCCTTATAGCGCAACAATGTCTCGACCGACTGCGCACAGATGTCTTTGCGGCGTCCCAATATAGCAATATCCCGTGGCTCATAACCATTTTTCTCCAATTCGATGATCAATTCCGGCAGGCGTTCCATGGCGGCCTCCCTCTGCTGTGTTACCGTCTCGCCCTCCACAAACTCGACATGAACCAGCCCCTCGCCTTGCTGCCGGCGACGTGAAGGAACCTGCTGCGCGACATCGGAATATATCCGGGTAATGTCATGTCCCGGGCTCTCACATTCTGCGTTGATCGCTCCTTCCAGTTTCCCGGAGGCAAGACGGAAAAAGTCGTTGTTAAAGCGGATGATTTCAGACGCGGAACGCCAATTGGTGCGCAACGTCGTGTTATCGTCGCGACGCAAAGCCGTTTCATAGTTATCAAGGCCGGAATGAAGCAATCCCCAGTCGGATCCCCGCCAGCGATAGATGCTCTGCTTGACATCGCCCACAATCAGATTGTGGCTTCCCTCGGCCAGCGCATTGCTGAGCAAAGGCTTAAAATTCTCCCATTGCATCCCGGAAGTATCCTGAAACTCGTCAATCATGAAATGCCGGATCCGTGTCCCTATTTTTTCATAAATGAACGGGGAACTGTCCGCATCGACCAGACGATTCAGCAATTCGGTGGTACCGGACAGAAGCATGAGCCCCTGTTCGGCACAATATTCGCGCATTTCGCGGTCGATGTCGGCAAGAATACCCAACTGGTAGATATTTTGCAGAATCGCCTGAGCGGAAAGAAAATCGCGATAGTCGTCACCAAAAAGAGCGACCGCATTCTGCAGCATGCCGAGAATGGCATCGGTGGCCTCTTGAGGAAGTTTGCCATGCAGTTTGCTGGTTTTCGCAAACCAGCCGTCGGCATTTTCGGCCCATTTATATAATGTGGCGGTCGGCTCCTTGACGATACCCTGAGCCCAAACGCTCAAAATAGCCACGGCACTGCCGCTGCCGCGCGAGAAATCGTCCGGCGCAAGGCCGTAGCGCCCCAACAATGCCAGCCCCTCTTCTCCCTGTTTTTTTAAAGCGGCACGAAAGTCATGAATCTTCCTTTTCACGACACCGGTATATTCTTTGAGGGCCTTTTTATCTTCCGTAAAAGCACAGATACGATCGCTGTAACGACGATACTCTTCCGAAACCAACACCTGGGCCATGGCAAGTAACTCGCGCTTGAAATCCCAGCTGCTTCCTTCGCTGATACGTTCGCGGGAGAAGCTCAGCATCCAGTCGAAAAGCTCTTTATCGGTATCTCTGTCCAGTTTGTTGACAAAAGAATTGACAGCCGCCTCCAATATCCTGGAAGCGTCGAGCTCGATTTCATAATTACCCTGCAAATTCAGCTCACGGGCAAACGAGCGGACAATACGTTGAAAGAAGCTGTCGATCGTACTGATGTTGAAATCCGTATAATCATTGAGCAAGCGGTTCATAATGGTTGCGGCCCGCTTCCTGATCACCTCTTCAGGCTCCGCCTCTCCGGGATTCAGTTCAGGATAGTAATCGGAGTCCGACGGCCGGCGGCTCAACAGCTCCAACTCCTCGATGATGCGGCTCTTCATCTCGGCCGTAGCCTTATTGGTGAAAGTGACAGCCAGAATCTCTTTGAAAAGAGCAGGACGCCCTATCTCCGGAACGGCCAAATCCTTACGGAAAAGAAGTTTCAGATAGAATCCGGTCAGTAAATGAGTTTTGCCGGAACCGGCAGAAGCACGATAGACGTATAACATGAGGAAAATGCTTTTATCGGGCCTGTCAGCAACCGATGAGACGAATCTTATAGCCCTCTTTCTGAAGTAGGGAGGCCGCTTTCTGACGGCAGTCGCCCTGAATCAGAATCTGCCCGTCAAACGGCTCCTCGCTGTTAAAACAATGAGAACCTCCGGCGCCGATGCGGCTCTGCAGCAATTTGGTCAGCCGGACCAGTTCCTTCTCGTCGCCCTGAAATTCAGTAATCAGCGTGACCGGCTTGCCCTTGCGGCCATGCTTGTCCAGTTCTATACGCAGCGGACGGCGCTGCACGGAAAGCATCCCGTCCCCCGACTCTTCTGCCGGCACCGGGCTTTGGGCCTGCGCCTCCCGCTCTTCCTGTAACTCGCGGTCAAACCGACCGGCGAGCAGGGATTTCCAATCATTTGTAGTTTTCATCACCCCGCGAAGATAGCCCCTATCTGCAGAATAGACAAATTTTTATCGCGGCAATTAAAAAAAGAGGAGTCGGTTTGGGGAGATGCGAAATATTATCTATCTTCGCCGTCGCAAAAAATGATACAAAAATAATTTTCCGGCTGTTTAAGTTCGTTAGAATGAAAAAGAAACTCGTTTTTGCCACCAACAACGCCCATAAAATAGAGGAAGTAAAAGCCCTTCTGGCCGCCGGTGGCACCGAAATCGCTTCCAGATACGAAATTCTCTCGCTGTCAGACATCGGTTGTCAGGACGATATTCCGGAAACTTCCGAAACTTTTGAAGGCAATGCTTTCCAGAAAGCAGAATTTATCAAAGTGCATTACGGCTACGATTGCTTTGCCGACGATTCCGGTCTTGAGGTTCGCGCCCTCGGCATGGAGCCGGGAGTCCGCTCCGCACGCTATGCTACTGACGGACACGATTCGGACGCCAACATCACCAAACTGCTGCACAATATGAAATCGGTGAGCGACCGCACGGCACGTTTCCGCACCGTTATCGTACTGCTTACGGATGGTGATAAATTCACGTTTGAAGGCATCTGCAATGGAAAAATTGCTACCGAACGCAGCGGCTCGCAAGGTTTCGGCTATGATCCGGTTTTCAAACCTGACCATTACGATGTCACCTTTGCCGAAATGCCGCTTGAGGAGAAAAACGCCATCAGCCACCGCGGCAAAGCGGTAGCCGAATTGATACGATTCCTGCAAGAAAAATAAACCGTCCGGCCTGCCGTCCCAACGACAGGCCGGCAAATTTTTAACCCAGCAACATTCATTAAAGAATATGAATTCCCTTTTTCCTCATCTGATAGCTACAGAACTGCATCTTCCGGAAACGCAGACCGCCAACGTGCTGAAATTGCTGGCCGACGGATGCACCATTCCTTTCATCAGCCGTTACCGGAAAGAGTTGACCGGCGCCATGGATGAGGTGCAAATCGCTGCCATACACAACGTCCTCGAAAAGCTGTCGGAGATAGAAAAAAGAAAGACAACCGTCATCAACACCATCGCCGAACAAGGGAAACTGACCCCAGAACTCCGAAAACGGATCGAGGATTGCTGGAACGCAACCGAACTGGAAGATCTCTACATGCCTTATAAGCCTAAACGGCGCACGCGGGCCGAAATCGCACGACAGAAAGGCCTTGAAGGACTGGCTACCTTCCTGCTGATGCAGACAGCGCAGTCCGCAGAGGACAAAGCCGCCCGTTTCGTGGACCAAAGAAAAGGAGTCAACAACGTGGAAGAGGCCATCGCCGGGGCCTGTGACATCATCGCCGAAATGGTTTCGGAAGACGAACGTGCCAGAAATGCCGTACGTAACAATTTCAGCCATGACGCCGTGATTTCGGCCAAGGTCATCAAGGGTAAAGAGAGTGAGGCCCAGAAATATCGCGATTACTTCGATTTCAGCCAGCCGCTGAAACGTTGCCCGTCCCACCGGTTGCTGGCTATCCGCCGCGGCGAGGCAGAAGGATTCCTCAAAGTCTCTATCAGCGCAGATGACGAACGATGCGGAGAACGGTTACACAGACTTTTCGTGCGCAACGGTACTCCGTCGGCCATCCTCGTTGGGAAAGCTGTGGCCGACGGTTACAAACGACTGCTGAAACCTTCGATAGAAACCGAATTTGCCACAGCCTCTAAAGAAAAGGCCGACGAGGAGGCCATCGCCATTTTCGCGGCCAACCTGCGACAGCTGCTGCTTTCGGCCCCGCTCGGACAGAAAAGAGTACTGGCCATCGATCCCGGGTTCCGCACCGGCTGTAAAGTCGTCTGCCTGGATGCAGAAGGCAATCTGCTCCATCATGAAGCCATTTTTCCCCATCCGCCTCAAAACGACAGCGCAGCCGCGACCGCCAGAATCAAAAGTCTCGCACGACAGTTCAAAATAGAGGCCATCTCCATCGGCAATGGTACGGCGGGGCGCGAAACGGAAAGTTTCATCCGGGATCTGCATCTCGATAAAATTGATGTATTTGTCGTCAGCGAAGACGGAGCAAGCATTTACTCGGCCTCCAAAGCGGCCCGCGAAGAGTTTCCCGACGAAGACGTCACCGTACGCGGCGCCGTCTCGATAGGCAGACGCCTTATGGATCCGCTGGCCGAACTGGTCAAAATCGATCCGAAATCGATCGGTGTAGGACAATATCAGTACGATGTCAACCAGAACCTGCTGAAAAAACAGCTCGACCAGACAGTAGAACATTGTGTCAATCTCGTCGGTGTCAATGTCAATACGGCAAGCAGACATTTGCTGACCTACATTTCAGGACTCGGCCCGCTTCTGGCCCAGAACATCGTAACATACCGCGCCGAGCATGGAGCATTTACTTCCCGCCGCGATCTGCTTAAAGTGCCGCGTATGGGAGAAAAAGCATTCGAACAGGCGGCAGGATTTCTGCGCATCACAGGAGGCAGAAACCCTCTCGACAATTCGGCCGTGCATCCTGAACGATATGCGCTGGTAGAGCAGATGGCCCGGGACTATCATTGCAATATCACGGACCTACTGGCCGACAAATCATTGCGCGAACAAATCGATTTGAAACGCTATATTACCACTGAAGTCGGCCTACCGACATTATTGGACATCATGCAGGAATTAGACAAACCCGGCCGCGACCCCAGGCAGCCCTTGGAATCGTTCAGTTTCGACCCATCGGTCAAAGAATTACGGGATCTGCGCGAAGGAATGGTCCTGCCGGGCATCGTTACCAACATCACCGACTTCGGTTGCTTTGTGGACGTGGGCGTACATACGAAAGGATTAGTCCATATTTCGCAAATGGCCGATCGGTTCGTCAAATCGCCAGCAGAAATTGTTTCTCTACACCAGCACGTCACCGTGCGCGTATTAAATGTCGACTTAGACAGACAGAGATTGCAACTCTCCCTAAAAATGTAAAGAATGTCGGCAAAATAGGCGTAAATCGACTAAAAGCGACAACACAAGACATTGAATATTTATACATTTGCAGCAGCAAACGGGAACCCGCATCCCGACACATTGCATGCTGCAAAAACAAAGTTGCAATTCATTAAGGTATTTAAATATAAAGTTGTGTATTTATGGAATGGATTACTAATCTGTTCGCCCAGCCGGGAGTGGCGCACTCCGTCCTTTTGGTGGCATTGACCATTGCAGTCGGTCTTTTTTTCAGCCGCATCAAAATTTGCGGTGTTTCTTTAGGTGTTACCTGGATCCTGTTTACGGGTATTGTAGCCAGCCATTTCGGCTTGGTACTTGACGCGACTACGAGTCATTTCGTCAAGGAATTCGGATTGATCTTATTCATCTATTCCATCGGTATACAAGTCGGGCCGGGCTTCTTCTCTTCGTTCCGCAAAGGCGGCTTCACGCTCAATATGCTTGCCACGGGACTGATTCTCTTGGGCGGGATTACCTGCTACGCCATCCATCTTATTACAGGTGAAAATCTGTTCAGCATGATCGGCGTACTCTATGGTGCTGTAACCAATACCCCTGGATTGGGTGCCGCCCAACAGACATATACCGACATGCACAACGGCGAAAGCAATCCGCTTTTTGCCCAAGGCTATGCCGTTGCCTATCCTTTGGGCGTAGTCGGCATCATCCTCTGTATCGTCGCCATCAAAGCCATCTTCAAAATCAATTTCGATAAAGAACAGAGTATTTATCAGGCCAACAACCGGAGGCAGGCGGCCGTACTGAAAGCCGTGACCCTTGAAATCTGCAACGATGCAGTCTGCGGGAAAAGCATTTCCGAAATCCAGCGCATTTCCGGACGCCGCTGTGTCGTTTCCCGTATCCTGCACCGGGAAACCAATGACATCGAATTGGTCAATGACCAGACCAAGTTACAGAAAGGCGACCAACTATTCCTCGTCACCGACCCGACCTCCGCAGAGGCTCTGAAAATATTGCTCGGCCGCGAAGTAGAAGGTATGGATATGGAAAAATGGAACGCCTTGGAAAGCAACGACCTTGTCTGCGAACGGGTGGTAATTACCAATCCCTCCCTGAACGGCAAACGGCTCGGCGATCTGGCCCTCAGACAGACCTTCAATGTAACCATTACCCGTGTAAAACGCGCGGGAGTCGATCTCATGGCGCACTCTCATCTGCTCCTGCAACTTGGAGACCGTGTGGTGGTGGTAGGCAAGAGACAAAGTGTGGAAAAAATACAGGCCATGATGGGTGACTCTGTCAAAAAGCTCGACGAGCCGAATCTGATAGCCACATTCCTCGGCATCGCTCTCGGGGTTCTGCTCGGCTCCCTGCCGATCTTCTTCCCCGGAATGCCCGTACCCGTTAAACTGGGACTGGCCGGCGGCCCGCTCATCGTCTCTATCCTTATTTCCAAATTCGGACCCCAGATGAAACTGATTACATACACCACTTCGTCCGCCAACATGCTGATGCGTCAGATTGGAATCTGTATGTTCATGGCCGCCGTAGGTCTTGGCGCCGGTGTAGGTTTTGTCGATACCATTTGTGCCGGCGGCTACTGGTGGGTATTGTACGGATTCATCATTACCATCGTCCCCTGCCTCCTGATCGGCATTGCCGCCCGCCTTTTCTACCGGTTAAGCTACTTCACGATTGCCGGCATGATCTCCGGAGCCATGACCGATCCGCCGGCGCTGGCCTACAGCAACGGCATTTGCGGTAACGACCAGGCCAGTGTCGCCTACTCGACCGTTTATCCCCTTTCCATGTTCCTGCGGGTGCTTTCCGCCCAGATTCTGGTTCTGATGGGATAAAACAATCTCCTTCTTTTCAGTTGAACAAACGTCAAGAAAACAAAGGAAAAGGAACCCTTTATAAATCATCCGATATAAAACACCATGATGGAGCTCTCCTTACAAAAGGGAACTACTCTATCATGGTGTTTTGCCGTTCATATTTCGAATACCATTCTGTAAAAAAAGTACCACAGACCATCTTTTCTTCTTTCTGCTTTGTTTTTATCATTAAAACTTTCATTAATCTCTACTGAACAGATTAATTCCTTTAATAAAGAAAGGAATTAACGCTTTCAACAGGAAAATGGAACAAAAAAGGCACTTAATATTACAAAATTTCACATAAAGCAAGATGATATAATGATAAAATCCATATATTTGCCCAACCATTTAACGCCTGTTAGCCCCAAGGGGAAACTTGTTGGATACCAATTTTCATTGGAAAGTGTACAGGGGTGGTGGTCTTTATTTAAAAGAAAGACGTTTTCGACGTTTGCTTTGGTCTTTTTCAAACTTTGCACATTTGAAAACTTATCCCCAAAGAAAAACAGCAACGAAATGTCGGCGAGATGTGACGTATTCACATCCCAATATCTATCTATGGGCATGATTAATGTCCGTAGATAGTGAGGGGATAATACTATACATCAGCGTGGGCTAACGGCGTTGCTTATCCGGATAAGTGGGCAAGTGCAAAGGCCTGAAAAAGCGGGGTAAGCAAGAAGAGTTTCCCACGCTTTTTCTTTTTAATAAGGTATTCTTGATTTTATTTTGCCGAATCGGGGGAACTATAGGCTATCAACGGCTCCTGTGAAACAAAACTCATTCAACGGGTTTCAAGCAGCCTTAACAAAACAGTCGGTCCACCCGCAAACACTATGAAAACCATCAAAATCGGCAAAAGTTCCTCCAATGATTTTGTTGTAGCCGATGACTCCGTTTCACGAAGTCATGCACTCCTGATCATCGATGATTCAAGCTCAATAACTATCAAAGATCTCAACTCTACGAATGGAACATTCGTAGATGGGAAACGCATTCTTGAAGCCAAACTGCTTCCCGGACAAACAGTAAAGCTTGGAAACAAAGTGATAGATTGGAAACAGGCTTTATCAACCCCCAACAAGACTATAGTTCACGGTAACAATAATGCAGGAAGCGGCATTACGCCAGATACAATAGATTCCAAAACCATAGGAAGGGCAACAGACAACATTATCTGTAAAAATATCGCCGACGTTTCGGCCCATCATGCCATTCTCTGCCGCAAACGCAATGGCGAAATCAGCATCATCGATCGTAATTCCACTAACGGCACCTATGTAAACGGTCAACGGATCCATGGAGAGGCCCCGCTCAAAAAAGGAGACATCGTCATGTTGGCACAAAAGTATCCGCTCCAATGGGAAAGCATATATCCGCCGGTATCTCCCCGTCCGCGCCCTCAGGTAAAAACATGGAGTGCCATTGCCGGCGTTGCCATTGTCGTGACAGGAATATTCTTATGGTTGTTCAACGTCAACAAGGAACTTACTCCTGCCGAAATTTATGCAATGTATAAAAACTCCGTGGTACTCATTTATCAACAATCCGGTTATAGTGTTACAATCAAAGACCGTCCGATCGGAGATCTCATACCTCAACTTTCAAAACTCAACTATTGCCACATCGACAAAGACGGAGATGCAGCGCCCGGAGTTGTCGGAGCAAGCGGCACTGGCTTTTTCATTTCACCCCATGGAGAAATCATGACCAACAAACATGTTATTGCTCCAATGGGGAAAGAGGCTCGAAAAGATCCGGAAACAATCAAAAAAGCCATCCAGTCTTTACTGATAACCTTGGGAAATGAATGCCAACAGAAATCGGAAAGAAATCAATATTATGCCATGGCAAATGCCGTCGAAGTAAATTATGAAATCCTATGGATAGGTATCGGCCGAAATGATTCTCATGTTTCCAGCACAGATGATCTTACCCGCTGTTCTATTGTCAAAACCAGCTCCAACGAAGAAGTCGATATCGCAATCATCCAAACTAACACGAAAGAGACCCCGAGCAATGTAAAACATATAGTAAACCTTAAAGACATTGCCCATGCAGAAGATATGGAAGTCGGCGATAAAATCTACACCATCGGTTTCCCGAAATCTTTTACATTGGGCAGCACCCAAATCGGACTTGAAGCAAATAACCAAAGCGGAGAAATCACCCAAGAACGAGGAGAATACATTTACGGGCATAATATCACGATACATCAAGGAGCCAGCGGCTCGCCTGTTTTCGATTGTCACGGCCGTTTTGCCGGAGTTATTGTCTCCGGATTCCTCGGCATATCCCAAGGTTATAACCATGCTATCCAACCGCAAAAAGCATCAGACTTTTTCAAATAAAAACATCATACATTCATCATTTAAACCACAACATTTATGGCAACTAAAAAATGTCCCAACGGGCACCAGTACGATTCAAGCATCTATGGCGATCAATGCCCCTTTTGTCCTACCAATGCGACAAGCACTCAAGTAAACTCAGAAAGAACAAAAGTCAACAACCCCTTTGAAAGCAGTACAGGAGAAATACCCACCAAGCCCATATCCACCCCCGGTGCAAACGTCGGAGGAGGAAGAACCGTTATCCGCACTCTCAACGGCACCACCGTTGGACCTAACGATGGAGGACGTAAATTAGTCGGATTACTCATCTCGTACGACCAATCTCCCTTAGGAGAAGTGTATAAAATATACGAAGGACGAAATATCATCGGAAGAAACAATACCTGCGACATTCCAATCACAAACGATTCGCACATTTCATCCGAACACCTGCTTATTTTATACAGAAACGGCGATAATATCTTTTGGGCCGATGATTTGAATTCCTCCAATGGTGTGTACATCAATGGCTCGTTCGTCAGTGAAAAGACCAAAATTCATACCAATGATATCATAGTCATCGGAGCCTCAAAATTCATCTTCCTTGCCATCCCCCAATTATAACCTCGCTATATGAAAACCAACTTAGAGGACTATAGCCAATATTGCCAAATCGTCGGAGCGACAGATGTTGGCTGTAAACGCGCCGCCAATGAAGATTTCTTAGGGTTCGACGATACTCCTAACGGCCGTGTGGCCGTAGTTTGCGACGGTATGGGGGGACATGTCGGAGGTGCTACAGCCTCACATATCGCCGTCGACTCGATATTGGCCTACTTACGAGACAATTACCATGCGGACCCTAATGAAGCCATCACCGAAGCTATATTTACAGCCAATAGAAACATTCTGCTCCACGCCCAAATGCACCCCGAACTGACAGGAATGGGTTCAACGTGCGTGCTTCTATTGGTGCGTAACGGCAAAGTGTACATCGGCCATGTGGGAGACAGCCGCATTTACCTGATCCGAGAATCCACTATCAAACAATTGACCAAAGATCATTCTTTTGTACAGACTTTGGTCGACGCAGGACAGATCAGTGAAGCCGAGGCGGAACACCATCCCCGTAAAAACGAAATCACAAACGCCTTAGGCATTCCCAACATGCAACCGGCAACCATCAGGGAGGAGGCCATCCTCCCCCAGGCCGGCGATGTTTTCCTCCTTTGCTCCGATGGGCTCAGCAACATGGTGCCGAATACGACCATTGCTAAAATTGCCGGTAAAATCGGCACGAATATGCAGCATCGTGCCGATACTCTGATTGAACAGGCCCGCGAAAACGGAGGATTAGACAACATCACCTGCGAATTGGTAGAATTTTCGATTACCACCACCGGAAAAAGAGGACATTCCAAGAACGATGACAAGCGCAAAAAAAACATTTTACAGTTTAGCCTCCTTGCTTTAGCGCTGTTATTGCTCGGTGGTGGAGGTTATTTCCTTTGGGAATCTCTCTCTCCTCAATCCATCACTGAAGATTTCGGAATAATAAACATTCCTCAAAACAAAAAAATATGTACCATTATCTTTAGAGAAGACGAGACTCTCATACAAAATTCTTCAGGCGATTTCATTTGGCATGAGGCCGGCTTTAAAGCCAATCAGGATTCCGTTCTGTATGATGTCGACATGCTTTCCATCACCGAAAAGGAAGAAGATCGTATTTCCTTGCAAATAAAAGATGGTGTCAATCTTGAAAAAGAAGAAGAATGTTCATTCACTCTGCAAGACGGCCGCCATAGACGCACTTTTCATTTCAAAGTTTCCCCTTTCAATTCGAAAAATGAAGCAAATAAGGAGATCATCAAACGTCCCGTCACACCGGTAAATTTGGGTTCCATAAAGGCTAATAAAAATGGAATATTAGTTTCCATCACACCAGGCTATTCTTCCCAAATCGAAATCAAGAATCCGGCCGGCAAGTCTTTATGGAAGAGATCTATATCTGAAATGGCTCAGGACTCCATCATAAAGGTCTCTCCCAAAATTGAAATCAAATCTAAGAATAGTACTACAACTACAATCATTTTAAAGAAAAAAAACGATTATCCTGAAAATGATTCTGCCGTTTTTTCTATAAATGGTTCTGATACTATCTTCACTTTCTTCTTTCAATTTCCCGACAAACAAACACACGAAACAAGTGATTCCGGCCAGTCTAAGCCTAAGATAACCGAAGTAATAGATAGTGCAAAAGATAGCATTTCCCAAAACAATCCAGGAACTACCCTTCCGAGTGATAAATCGACGGAAGGAGACAGCAGCCACGAAATAAAAAACGACGGGGAGTCCGCTCCTGCTGATTCTTCTGCAACATCCCCTAAAGAAGAATCCGCACCTTCTACCGTTCAGGTCTGAATCCGGAATAAAGTCTTCAGTACAAACAATGCTAAATCAGTAAAATATGCACAATTACATTCTCGAAGAAGAAATCGGACAGGGCGGTATGGGTGCCGTTTACAGAGGGAAGGCTCCCAATGGTCATTCCGTAGCCATCAAGATGTTGAAATGCGAATACGTAAGTATTCCAAATTTCCGGGCATTCTTTGACACGGAAGCGAAATCCCTCAAAAGCATGAACCATCCCTCGGTGGTAAAGATTATCGGCGAGACCTTTTCAGACGAGAAAGGAAACCTCTATCTACCCATGGAATACGTGGAGGGAAAAACCATACAAAAGCAAGTAGAAGATCACGGGCCGTATTCTGAAAAAGAGGCGAAACAGCTGATGGGAAAAATCTTGGACGCATTCATATATATACACAACGTCAACAAAATCCACCGCGACATAAAACCGTCCAATATCATGATCCGACCGGATGGCAACATTTGTGTCATCGATTTTGGCATCGCCAAAGACATGAACACCACGACCGGACAGACCATCGGCATGTGTGTAGGTACCGACGGTTATATGAGTCCGGAACAAGTAAAAGGATTAAGCATCGACCACCGGACAGATATCTATTCCTTAGGTTGTCTGCTCCACTACATGCTCACCGGAAAACATGCCATCACAAAACAAAGTAATGACTTTGCAACCAAGATGGAGATCTTGAATCATGATTTCCCAAGAGCCAAGGACCTGCGTCCCGAACTTTCCGATGAAATCCAAAACATCATCTTCAAGGCCACCGATAAGAATATGTTAAACCGGTTCCAAACGGCAGCAAAATTCAAACAGGCCCTCATTGACGAAATGATTTCAGAACCGGAAAGACTCGAGACAAAAGTCAGCGGGGCCGTAGTGACAGTCGGAAGAGGTGATTGTGACATCGTCATCAACAATGAATATGTAAGCTCTAACCATCTCAAAATCCACTATAAATACCTGAAAACAAGTCCTACCGGCGCCATCATTGAGATTGAAGACCACAGTACTAACGGCACGGGTGTCGACGGACGCTATCTACACAACGGATCCGAGTCATTTCCTTATGCTATCCCGGAGCAACAGGAATATGCCTTGCCGGAAGTTTGTCTCGCAGGTCGCCCGGAAATTCGGCTTGAATGGGAATCAGTAATCCAAATGCTCAAAGAACGTTTGCCCCAAACCGTTACTCTACCACCTCCGCCTCCCCCACAGCCTCCGACACGAGCAGGTCTCGGCATCGGATTGGGAATCTTGTCCTTTTTTGTGCCGATCGTCGGATGGGTGCTTTGGGGCGTCTGGAAAGAACAAAGGCCCCAAGCGGCACACACAGCCGCTAAAATAGCCTGGATCGGTTTTGCCATAAACATGATACTTAATTTTATCCTACAATTTTCATGAAATCCATTACCATCGGTCGCTCTAATTCTTGCGACATCGTCGTCACAGACAACAACATCAGCCGAGTTCATGCGGAGATCAGCATCAGCGGAGGACGCTATATATACAAAGATATAAGCAAAAACGGCTCAACGTTAAACGGCGAATATATCAACAATCGCAGCATCGAGATAGCTCCCGGTGCCCCCATCATGCTGGCAAATCATATCCCGCTACCTTGGGCGCAAATCTACGCCATGTTACCCCTTAAAAGTGCCCGGCCATTCGAAGCAGAGACAAAGTGTGAATCTTCTTCTCACGCCGTGCAACCTGCGGCGCCGGCATACGTACCTCTCACGCCAGCAAAAAAAGATGAGCCATCGATAGGTCTCAATATATTGGCATTTTTAATACCATTGGTCGGTTGGATTATGTATTTCACCATGAAAGAAGAAACACCCCGCCGAGCCTCTCAAATTGCCACCTGGGCATGGGTAGGATTTGCCATTAATATGGTCTCTGTTCTCATTAATCTATAAAACACAAAGCACAAAATTATGATCGGAAAAGAAATACTCAACTATACCATCACTTCATATATCGGCAAAGGTGGTATGGGTAGCGTCTATTTAGCAGAACACAAATTCATCAAACAGCAGAAAGTCGCTATCAAGGTTATCAATGCCGACATGGTCAATGACTTTACCCGTCGGCATTTGCAAGAAGAAGCAGAACATCTGGCGGAACTCAATCATCCGAATATCGTGCATTTCATCAACTATCACATCGATGAAACCGGCAATATTTATCTCATCATGGAATATGCCGACGGTATCAGTTTGGACAAATACATAGAAACCGTCTCCGGCCTTATTGTTGAAGACCGCATCTGCCCCCTGTTCGAACCGATTTTGGATGCTGTAGGATATGCCCATAAGCACCACATCTTACATCGCGACATCAAACCCTCCAACATTATCATCACTCACGAAGGAATTCCCAAAATCCTGGATTTCGGCATCGCTAAAATCATCAAACAAGGGAAAGAAGAGGATGAGGAAAACCTTATCATGGGTACTCCATCCTATATGAGCCCGGAACAAGTGCAGGGCAAGCATCTCGGTACCCCTTCCGATATCTATTCCCTCGGCGTACTCCTGCATCAGATGCTGACGGGCAACGCCCCTTATGACACCACGACATTGACCGAGTTAGACATAAACAAAAAAGTGGTCGAAGAACCGCTGCCAAGACTACGCACATATTATAAATACGTCTCTGAAAAAGTACAAAAGGTCGTAGACAAAGCTGTAGCTAAAAAAGAGGAAGAACGTTACCAAAGCTGCGAGGAATTTAAAAAAGCCCTTCACATAGCTATCTATCCGCCCAAAGTTCCCAAAGGGATAAAGATCTCTATTGCCGCCGCATTTATTCTCGTTATCGGTCTTGGCATCTATTGGTGGGATTATACCCGGACAAAGATATATTATTACAAAGACTATGTCGAAGAATGGGGCGTGCCGGTGGGCATCCATGAACTGTCTGACGATGAAGTCGCACACCGAACCGCCTCCTATCGTCTTGAATATTGCCGCCGCAAACTTTTGCGCATGTCTTACATCAATAGTAAGGGTAGCATTATCAAACATTCAACTACAGATGATATAGAAAGGCCTACCGACAGTAAATTTTATTATAACGAGAGCGGCAGTCTTGATTACATAAAAATTTTAGACCCTCATGGCAAGGTTTTAATGGTCAAAGACTATATCAATAAGGACCTGAACGTCGTGGTTTTCCGCTACGACGATGAGTATGGGACCGAAAAGAACCTAAGTGCTCAAACCGTCACGACATTTACCTCCAATATGGACGAAGGTGATGCACACGGAAAAGTTTCGCGTTACCTACTTACCTATGATGACGCAGGCCACGTTACGGAACTTAAATATGCGAGCTTCCAAAACGCCCGCGTTTGCGACGCCGACGGACTTTACGGCCGGAAATATGTCTTGGATGAAAAAGGACGCGTAAAAGAAGAGATTTTTACCGGTTATGACGGACAGCCCAAAGCAACCAAAAGCGGAATGGCCATACGCACACGAGAATATAATGAGGCCGATGACCCCATACGGTTCACCTATCTCTCTCCCTCTTATGGTCCGGCAGGGGAAAAAGATCTTAACATTCCTGTATGTCGCAATTATGTAGATAAATGGGGTAACACTATCAAACAATCTTATGAAGATCTAAATGGAAACCTCTCCTTACGGGGAGATTGCAATGTCGCCGGCTCCGAGCAAACCATCTCCAATGGAGTTATCATCGAACAATTCTACTTTGGCATTGACAATCAACCGACTTATTCTTCTTCCGAAGGTATCACCGGTGCCCGTTACCAATATGATGCCAACGGGTTTAGAACAGAAATATCCTTTTTCGGAAAAGACAAACAACCGATTGCATGCAACGAAGGATATTACGGACAAAAGAGTACCAACGACGTCTACGGGTATCCCTTAACTATCGTCTACCTCGACAGCGTCGGTGATCCTTTCATGACGAATGAAGGTTTCGCTATCCAACGTAGCACTTACGATGAAGTAGGAAACATGATTAATGTCTCCTTTTATAATGCTGAAGACATATTGACCGCGACTTCGTGGGGTACCGCAAGCATCTCATACCGATACGATGCCCAAGGCAGGCAAATCTACCGTAAAGATTTCGATGCCCAAGGGAACCCAATCCCTGCTGTCAATGGTGAAATCCCTTGCGTACATACCAAATACTCCTTGCAAGGAAACTCTGAATTGGTCGAGTTTTTTAATGGAACAGAAGACTGCCTGGTTCTAAACAGTGAACTGATCGCTGGATGGAAATCAGATTATGATGACACAGGTAACGAGACCCATCGCGAGTTTTTTGACACTCATCGCCAAAAAACCAATCTCGTCAATGAAGCTTACGTTGGCTGGTTCGCCACATACGATGACAGAGGAAATCAACTCGAAATCCGTTACGTCAACGCCCAAGGGGAACTCTGCAATACTTCCGAAGGCTGGGCTATAAAGAAATCGGAATATGACGAACGGGGGAACGTTCTCGCCAACTATTGGTCAGATGCGCAAGGGAAATTGCCCCGCTATTGGGTCAACAACCGATACACCTACGACGAACATGACAACCTGATTAAAATCTCTTGCGTCAACGCAGAAGGGAAGCCGGCCCTTTGCCAACAAAAATACTATCAAGCCGAATACACGTGTAATGACCGCGGTCAAGATACTGAAGTCCGATATTACGATCTGACCGGAAATCTCACCCCGATCAATAACGACAATGCGGCCATCTATCAATGGAAATATGACGACCGCGGCAACTGCATAGAAACTACCACATTCGATGCAAAAGGGAAGTTGGTTTGCAGAAAAACGGATAAATATGCCATTGCCAGAAACGAGTACGATGCTACAGGACGTATCATACGCCAGTCTTATTATGGAACCGATGGCAACCCCACCCCTATCAGTCAATATGTTCCCGAAGGATTCGTGCAATATGATGAATGGGGAAATATAAACTATATCGCGGCCGGCGACGGTTACGGAAATCTCATCATTAACCCTGCAACCGGATGGGCTGTAATAAGAATGGTAAAAAATCAAAGAGGAAAGGAATTGGAAACCCGTTACTACGATCAATATGACAAACCGATGATCAATCCTTCCTCAAAATATCACCTCATTAAGTATGTATACGATGAAAGAAACAATATACAATCCTACAGCGTGTACGACACCCAAGAACAACCTACATTGGCCTACAATGTTTTCATGGCAACATATGCCTATGATGAATATGGCAGAAAAGTCGCCGAAACATATTTCGGGAAAAATCAATCCCCTACAAATGCCGAAAACGGCATCCACAAATGGAACTATGCATACGATGATGCATCTTCCAATCCCTCTCAAAGATCGGGTTACGATAAAAATGGGAATCGGATCATCAGGCAACAATGGAATGGCGAAAATTGGGAGAACATTTCCAATACAGAACCTTCCTCTTGGCAAAAAGAAGTAAGGGAAGTTGCGAAAAACTTACCCTTGGACTTGGGGGAAGATGCAAAACATTTGACACTGCAATCCTGGACCATTCTCAATAAAACTTCGACCGAGATGGTATTTCGTATTCCGGAATCGAAATACAAAACTTCGGAGCAGGATATGTCTTTCTACCAAAATGCTACAGACATATTCGTGCAACAACTCAAAAGCGTCTTACCGTCTGAAGTGCGTTTAATCGTTATCCTCAAAGATAACAAAGACCGCGAAATCTTCAAATACCGCAAATAATCCATTAAACAAAATCATTATGAGAAAGATACTTTTATTTATCATTATCGCATTTTGCTACATAACTGCCTCTTATGCGGATGAATATAACGCCAGTCAACTGCAACTGCGCACACAAATCTCTGAATTCCTTAAAGAAGAAGGATTTGTCCCTGAAATAGACTCTGATGGAGATGTAAAATTTAAATATGAAGGAAAAACCTACTATGTATCTGTCAGCAAAACAGATAACACACCTATGTATGTTACGATGTTCCGCTCTTTTGAATATCCGACCAAATATTCCAAAGAAACCGTAAAGATGGCTTCCGCTGAATTAAACCTATACAAAGGAGTCAAGCTTATCTGCCTGAACGGAAGTTTCAGAATCCAGGCAGAAATGTACATAAATGATGCAGAAGCTTTTAAATACGCATTCTACAAACTTAGATCACAAATCAGTAATGTAAGTGATGATGTTATTGAAGAATGTGACAAAGTCCAAAAGTCCACCAGCCTCAATATCGGAACAACCAACAATCTCGCAAACAACTCATCACGCAATGTCAACGCCTTCTTTCCTGTAGATGGTCTTACACTTGGTACAAGTACCCTCGACGATGCTCGGCGGTTAGGCCGGGAAGTAAAAGACAAAGGAGACGGCGATTTTACATGTGATATCAATGGTCATTCCTGGTGGGATTTTTCCAAAAACGATGGGATCTTCGACTGGCTTTCCATTAACAGATATGAAAGTATGCCCTCACTTTGGACAAATCAATTCGGATTTTCTTTTCAATTTTCCTACAATGAATGGCTTTCAATCTTCCAGAATTTAGGATTCAATATAAAAATCAAAAAGTCCCCGGAAACCAAAGAATATCAAGGACGAAAAACACTCTCTGCTGAATTCGAAGCGACATCCCCAGATCAAAGTATAGAGTTCGACTTAAAATTCGATTACGGGAACTCAAATGGAGAAGGATATTCGAACGATTCAAAAAATGCTCTTTACCAAATAAGGGCATTATCAAACTATTATTAAAATCTTTCACCTATAAAAATACCCCCGAAGTATCTTTCAGTTCCATAGAAAATACTTCGGGAAAACTTTATGATAGCCATACCGTTCATACAGGCAAGACGAATCCTCTCGACATTCATCCGAATTATAATGTGATCTTAAACTTCTTCAACCGTTGGTTAATCATATCTTCGGGAACGATTCTTTTCACAATGTCCGCAATAATATTCAGCATCCGCTCACGTACATAGTCATTGCGGATAAACAGCGACACCGTACGGAAGAACTTCCCGCTATTGATCGGGCGGATATTTTTCTTCTGCTCCGCTGTCAGACGGTTGACAAACAGCTGCGGCAAAACCGTATAGCCACCGTTCTCATCGATAAGACTGATCAGGGTGGAAAGACTTCCCATTTCAAAATCCGTGTGATGGCGCGTGTCATGCCGGAGAAGCTCCCCAAGCTGCGGGTAACCGCCATGGAAAGATTTGAGCAGCCAGAAATCTCCGTCCATCAGATCTTCCGGACGCACCCACTCTCTTTGATAAAGCGGATGGGCCGAAGATACATACAAGAAGAAGCGTTCGACATATAATTCTATTTCCATCAGATCCGGAATCGCTGTATCATTGGGACTTGCTATGACCATATCGATTTCCGCCCGTTGCAACTTCCCTAACAAGGCTTCCGTCTCACTTTCATAGACGCAAGCATGAATACCGGTATGCTCGGCAGTGACAAGACGATTGAACGACGGATAAAGAGATGGTGCCACCGAAGAAGACATTCCTATATATACCGTACCCCGCTCCTGCTCCTTCTCGCTAAGCACCAATTCGCGAAGCTGGGACGAAGTATGCAGGATAAGACGTGCCTGCGCGATGATCTGACGACCTAACGCCGTCGGTTCGATGGGATGCTTGGAACGATCGAAAATAACCACATCGATTTCCTGCTCCAACTTCTGTATCATCGAGCTGAGCGTAGACTGGGTAACCCCACAAGCGGTGGCGGCATTCACAAAATGCCGGTATTTTTCGACGGCCACTATATATTCCAACTGCTGAAAAGTCATGATTATTGATTTTGTCAATACAAAGATAGACAAAATCGGTTTGGTTATTCACTAAAAAGCATCTATTTTTGCATCCACGTAAAAAAACATAACCATATTAACACACATAACCGATGATTCAAAAAGTAATTAAGCGCGACGGGCGTACGGTAGATTTTAACTTCAACAAGATTGAAGATGCTATCCGTAAGGCCATGGATGCCTCGGAAAAAGGAATCGACGCCGTATTGGCTGCGACCATTGCCGACACAATCGCCAAGAGCGGGGACGCTCTGATGAGTGTGGAGGCCATACAGGATGCCGTAGAAGTAGAACTGATGAAGTCCGACCGTAAAGAGGTGGCCCGTATCTATATCTCCTATCGCAACGCGCGCAACATCGCCCGTAAGGCCAAGACCCGCGAAATATTTGAAAGTATCATCGGTGCAAAAAATAACGATATCACACGCGAAAATGCCAACATGAACGCCGACACTCCGGCCGGCATGATGATGAAATTCGCCAGCGAAAGCACAAAACCGTTCGTTGATGATTATCTGTTGAATGAAGATGTAAAAGATGCTGTCAAGAAAGGGTATATCCATATCCATGATAAGGATTATTATCCAACCAAATCGCTCACCTGCGTACAGCATCCGCTGAATACCATCTTGCAACACGGTCTCAAAGCAGCTCATGCAGAAAGCCGTCCGGCTAAACGCATTGAAACCGCCAGCGTACAGGCCTGCATCTCGTTGGAAACGGCACAGAATGAAATGCACGGCGGTCAGGCCATCCCTGCACTCGATTTCTATTTCGCGCCTTATGTCCGCATGACCTATAAAGAAGAGGTGCGAGTTCTTGAAGAACTGGATGGTGCGGATTATGCCGATCTTTACAATACGCCGATCAAAGACTATCTGAAAGCCTCGCTCGGAAATCTCGAGGGAAAGGATCGCGCCAAACAACATGCTATCAACCGCACGGTGTCACGCGTACATCAGGCCATGGAGGCATTCATCCACAACATGAATACGATTCACAGCCGCGGAGGTAACCAGGTCGTCTTCTCTTCGGTCAACTACGGTACCGATACCTCCGCCGAAGGCCGTTGCGTAATGCGCGAACTCCTGCATTCCACCTATGAAGGGGTCGGCAATCATTCTACCGCCATCTTCCCTATCCAGATCTGGAAGAAAAAACGTGGCGTCAACTACCTGCCTGAGGATCCGAATTACGACCTTTACCAGTTAGCCTGCAAGGTTTCGGCCCGTCGCTTCTTCCCGAACTTTCTCAACCTGGATGCAACCTTCAACTATCATGAAGATTGGAATGCAGAGGATCCCGAACGTTATAAATATGAGGTAGCAACAATGGGATGTCGTACTCGAGTATTTGAAAATCGCTTCGGAACCAAAACCTCCATCGGAAGAGGCAACTTATCTTTCACTACGATCAATATTGTCGGCCTTGCCATCGAATGTATGTCGGAACCGAATCCCGAGAAGCGTGTCGAAGTCTTCATGCTGCGCCTGAATGAGATGTGCGAACTTGTCGCCAAACAATTACATCAGCGTTTTGAATTCCAGAAAACAGCTTTGGCCAAGCAATTCCCGCTGGTAATGAGCTGCCTATGGAATGGTGCGGACAAACTGAAACCAACCGACACGATCGCACCGGTTATCAATCAGGGCACACTCGGTATCGGTTTCATCGGTCTGGCAGAATGCCTTATCGCACTGACAGGCAAGCACCACGGAGAAAGTGACAGCAGCCAGCGGCTCGGCCTGAAGATTGTCAGCTTCATGAAAAAGAAAGCTGACGAATTTTCCGATCGCTACCAGCACAATTATTCCGTACTGGCCACTCCGGCCGAAGGACTCTCCGGCCGCTTTACGAAATTCGACAAACGTAGATTCGGTATCATTCCCGGCGTAACGGACAAGGATTATTACACCAACTCCAACCATGTTCCTGTTTACTACAAATGCAGTATCCGTCACAAAGCTGAAATCGAAGCTCCATACCACGACCTGACCCGAGGAGGCCATATCTTCTATGTAGAGCTCGACGGAGACGCGACTCATAACCCAGAGGCCATCTATAAGGTCGTAGATTTGATGGATCAGCTCAATATCGGTTACGGATCGGTCAATCACAACAGAAACCGTTGCCTGGACTGCGGGCATGAAGATGCCATCGAAAACGAAGAAATCTGTCCTGAGTGCGGTAGCAGGAACTTAGACAAACTGCAACGTATCACCGGCTATCTGGTAGGTACCACCGACCGCTGGAATTCCGGCAAGCTGGCAGAATTAAAAGACAGAGTCACTCATTCGTGAGTCCTTCCGGACAAACGAATATGAATATACTAATTATAAACTTTTAAACATTACGATTATGCAAAAAAAATGGATTTGTACCGTCTGCGGTTACGTTCATGAAGGTGCTACAGCTCCTGAGCAGTGTCCTCAGTGCAAAGTTCCGGCCTCTAAATTCAAAGAATTGGAAGAAACAAAAGGTCTTCAGTTTGAAACCGTTCACGAAATCGGCGTAGCCAAGGGTCTTGACGAAGAAATGCTCAAAGATCTGAACGCTCATTTCAACGGTGAATGCACAGAAGTCGGCATGTATCTGGCCATGAGCCGTCAGGCTGATCGCGAAGGCTATCCGGAAATCGCCGAAGCCTTCAAGCGCTATGCCTGGGAAGAAGCAGAACACGCTGCCAAATTCGCTGAATTGCTCGGCGATGTTGTTTGGGACACCAAAACCAACCTCGAAAAGCGTATGAATGCCGAAGCCGGTGCCTGTGCAGACAAGTTCCGCATCGCCAAAAATGCCAAGGCCCAGAATCTGGACGCTATTCATGACACCGTTCATGAAATGGCCAAGGACGAAGCTCGTCACGGCAAAGGCTTCGAAGGCCTCTTCAACCGCTACTTCAAGAAATAATAGATTCAGAAGAGTATCTATCATTTAAAACCCAATCGCCCCTTGTGTCATTAATGACACAAGGGGCGATCTATTGTTATAGAGATGATTTAAAAATTCAAGAAATCGGCATTCTTAAAAACTATAATTCAAACCGACAGCCACTGCCACCTGTGGTTTTATCTCAGACTTAGCAAAATATGTCGGATATTCAAATCCATTAAAAAAACCTCTCGTTAAACATTCGCGTTTATACTTTGCAGTTATACAACTAAGTCCAACATTAACCTGTAAATTAGATACAATATCATATTGGACACCCAAAGATGTCTTTAATCGAGAATAAATTGAAGATATAGCATCTTCAGCTATGCCGGTATTCATCAATTCATTAGATCGACTATAAGTCTCGCCCACGCTAAACAACCATCTCTTACATGGAGAATAAGATAGGCTCGTAGAAACATCCCCTGTATATGATTTAGATTTTCCGGATCCATTTTTACCGAAATTATCATTCAAATGATTAAAATATAAAGTCCCTCCAGCAGCAACATTCCAATGTTTATCTATCTGCCAGTCGACGCCCAAAGAGAGATTTGCAGGTAAATCAAAATCTTCAAAATTCTTATTGGTATGAACAACAGATTTAAATTCATATTTTGCCCCGATATTCACTTTATTGAAATGATAATCTAATCCAATCACAGGAGCGACACCCAACCCGTTCTCCTTTTTAAAGCGAATAAGTACATTTGGTTCAAACCTTCCCAAAGCCCGGTAACCATCAAGCGGCCAATCCTCCCATATTTCCTTGAGATCTTCCGATAAATTTTCCCTGCCACATTCTATTGCCTGGGCTATACTTTCAAAATATTCAGGACATGTCCATGATTCTCCTGTTGAAGGACGATACATACACAGATCTCCATCTAACTTTGTATGATACACCACATAATTCAATTTTACCCCCAAATAGGCGGACCATTTTTCATTCAGCAAGTAAGACGCCCCCAAACGGTTTGTAAAATTATACAATTTAGAACGCAGATTTTTGGATACAGGTTTATACATATCATCCGCGCTCACATTTAACAATGGAAAAGGATTTACTCCACCATTCAATATTTCCGTCCCGATTGCCGCTGTTGATAACAATTGGATAGTTTCAGAAAAGAGAGTATTTATTTCCGCTAAATCAGAATCAAAAACTTCACTTTCTTTCATAATATGATTTAAAAAGCCAGATCCGTTCCTATTCTTCCATTGTCCATAACCGCCTTCATTCGCCCAAGAGAATGAAAATGTCCAATTATTTCTTTTGTAGGCGGCCTGAAAAGATGGCATTATATTTTTAAGATGGTCATTCCCGTTCCCGCTCATCCCTTCCAAAGTCTGAAACACACCGATACCATTCAAAGAAAAATGAAAACCATCATCAAGAAAAGCCGTTCCCGCCGGATTATAAACAACTGCATCTATCTCTGTTGAAGATTGTCGTGCCGGATCCCGAACGACTACCGCATTTGCAATATTTTCATTCAACGAAGTCTGAGCATTCACCACAACCGGCATAAAAACAAATGCCACTAATGCCGAAATAATTACCTTTTTCATAATTGATTATTTGTTACTAAAATATAATTGTCAATGTCTGTCTCCTTGTGCTACACAATTTTCCAATCATCCATAAACAGTATTCCGTACATCCTTATTTATCAAATTATAATAGCTCAATGAATAATAATAATGACAAAATAACAGTTATTGTGATTTATTTCGCCACAAATATATCTAATTTTCATATTAAGATATTGCATATATGACAAATCGAATTAATATAATAAACCTCTAAGCGAAATACAATAAAACATAGAACTTCAACTGAAAAGTTTACCTTACAGAACACCCCGATAGAGAAACTCTTTTCATCAAGCGAAAAATATTTTATTGAATAGACGCCCGATTTTATCGGAACTGCGCTATCTTTGCACCCAATATAGCCCTTTACATTGCAACGGCCAGGGGTGTCAATGAAGAAGTATATAAGCGAAATTTATCATATAATATGCAAAACGAAAAAGCAGTTTCCCTGATTTTAGACGATGGACACGTCTTTCAAGGCTTTAGTTTTGGTTTTGAAAAGCCGGTCAATGGCGAAGTTGTTTTCAATACAGCCATGATGGGATATCCCGAAAGTCTGACCGATCCTTCCTATTCCGGTCAAATATTGACCGTTACTTTTCCTCTTGTAGGTAATTATGGCGTCCCGTTAGCTTCATTTGAGGCCAACGGGCTTTCTTCTTTTTATGAGTCGGAGAGGATCCATGTGCGTGCATTGGTTATCAGCGACTATTCCTTTGAATACAGCCACTGGAATGCGGTCCGCTCTCTTGGCGATTGGCTTAAAGAGGAAGGAGTTGTCGGTGTATACGGCATCGATACCCGTGAACTGACCAAAGTTCTGAGAGAAAAAGGTTCGATGAAAGGAAAAATCGTCTTCAATACTCCCGATGAAATCGAGTTCGAGGATCCGAACTTAGTAAACCAGGTTGCCATAGTCAGTTGCAAGGAGGTGATACGCTATGGCAACGGCAAGAAAAAAATTTGTCTGGTAGACTGCGGAGTGAAACACAATATTCTGCGCTGTCTCCTGAAATATGATGTTGAGATCACCCGCGTGCCCTGGGACCACGACTTCAATGCCGATGAGACCGACTACGACGGACTTTTCATCAGCAACGGTCCGGGCGACCCCAACCTCTGCGGCATCACGGTCGAACACATCCGCCGTTTCATGGAGACCGGCAAACCCATCTACGGGATCTGTATGGGCAATCAGCTCCTTTCGCTTGCAGCCGGCGCCCAGGTCAAGAAACTGAAATACGGCCATCGCGGCCACAACCAGCCCGTACAACGCGTCGGCACGAACCAGTGTTTCATCACCTCGCAAAATCATGGTTTTGCCGTAGACAATGCCACAATTCCTGCCGGTTGGCAACCTCTGTTCATCAATATGAACGACGGCACCAACGAAGGAATCCGTCACGAAAGCCATCCGTGGTTCTCGGCCCAGTTCCATCCGGAAGCCTCCTCCGGCCCGACAGACACGGAGTTCATCTTTGAAGAGTTTTTTAACCTGCTTTGAAACAGAGAGAAACAGTATGATCAACAATAACATAAAAAAAGTTCTTTTGCTCGGTTCCGGCGCACTGAAAATCGGTGAGGCCGGCGAGTTTGACTATTCCGGTTCCCAGGCTTTGAAAGCCCTGCGCGAAGAAGGCATCTTCTCCGTACTGATCAACCCCAATATTGCCACGGTGCAAACATCAGAAGGCGTCGCCGACAAAATCTATTTTCTACCGGTCACCCCATTCTTTGTTGAAAAGGTCATCCAGAAAGAACGTCCTGACGGCATACTCCTTTCCTTCGGCGGACAAACTGCGCTGAACTGCGGTGTAGAACTATTCCAAAGCGGCGTTCTCGAAAAATATAATGTGCAGGTACTGGGAACTCCCGTACAGGCCATCATGGACACTGAAGACCGCGAGCTTTTCATCGAAAAACTCGACGAAATCAATGTCAACACCATCAAAAGCCACGCCTGCAACTCACTCGACGAAGCCAAGGCTGCGGCCAACGATCTCGGCTATCCTGTCATCATACGCGCGGCATATGCATTGGGCGGCCTCGGGTCCGGATTCTGCGACAATGAAGCGGAACTCGAAACCATCGGTAACAAAGCGCTCTCCTTCTCGCCGCAAATCCTTGTCGAGAAATCTTTGAAGGGATGGAAAGAAGTGGAATATGAAGTCGTCCGCGACCGCTACGACAACTGCATCACGGTCTGCAACATGGAAAATTTCGATCCGCTCGGCATCCATACGGGCGAAAGCATCGTCGTCGCCCCGTCGCAGACCCTCTCCAACCGCGACTATCACAAGTTGCGCGCCCTTTCCATCAAGATTATCCGCCATATCGGCATCGTGGGCGAATGCAATGTGCAATACGCCTACGACCCCAACAGCGAAGACTATCGCGTCATCGAGGTCAACGCTCGCCTCAGCCGCTCGTCGGCCTTGGCCAGCAAGGCCACGGGTTATCCGCTGGCGTTCGTAGCAGCCAAGCTCGGTCTGGGTTACGGTCTTTTCGAGTTGAAAAATTCGGTCACCAAGACCACATCCGCCTTCTTCGAGCCGGCGCTGGACTATATCGTCTGCAAACTTCCCCGTTGGGACCTTGGAAAATTCCAGGGCGTCGACCGCGAACTCGGTTCTTCCATGAAATCGGTAGGTGAAGTGATGGCCATCGGCCGCACTTTCGAGGAGGCGATCCAAAAAGGTCTGCGTATGATCGGCCAGGGCATGCACGGATTCGTCGAAAACAAAGAACTTGTCATCGCCGACATCGACAAAGCGCTCCGTGCCCCGACAGACAAACGTATCTTCGTCATTTCAAAAGCATTCCGCGCAGGTTATACCATCGACCAGATTCACGATCTCACCAAAATCGACAAATGGTTCCTTCAGAAACTGCATGGCATCATCCAAACGGCAGAAGAACTGGAACATTGTGAAGAATCGCCTCTTGCCGACGTTACAACTCCCGCATTCTCGACGCTGCTCCGCAAAGCCAAGAAACAAGGTTTCTCCGACTTCCAGATCGCCCGCGCCTTAGGTCTGGAAAACAGCATGGACAACGAAAAAGCGGCCATGGCCATCCGCAATTTGCGTAAGCGGCTCGGCATTCTGCCCGTCGTCAAACAGATAGACACACTCGCGGCCGAATACCCGGCCCAGACCAATTACCTCTATCTCACCTACAACGGAGAATATCAGGACATCGAGTTCCAACATGACGGAAAATCGGTCATCGTACTCGGCTCCGGTGCCTATCGTATCGGTTCATCGGTCGAATTCGACTGGTGTTCGGTCAATGCCCTGACCACCGTGCGCCGCGAAGGCTACCGTTCGGTCATGATCAACTATAACCCGGAAACCGTCTCGACCGACTATGACATGTGCGACCGCCTCTATTTCGACGAACTGACTTTCGAGCGCGTTATGGACATCATCGATCTGGAGAGCCCGCACGGCGTCATCCTGTCAGTAGGCGGCCAGATTCCGAATAACCTTGCCATGCGCCTCGACGAGCAACACGTGCCTATTCTCGGTACTCAGGCCCAATATATCGACAATGCCGAAGACCGCCAGAAGTTTTCTTCCATGTGCGACCGCATCGGAGTCGAACAGCCGGCCTGGAAAGAGTTGTCAACGATGGCCGACGTCGACAAGTTTATCGCAGAAGTAGGGTTCCCGGTACTTGTCCGCCCCTCTTACGTGCTCAGCGGTGCCGCGATGAACGTCTGCTCCAACCAGCAGGAGTTGGTCCGCTTCCTGCAGCTGGCCGCCAATGTTTCGCAAAAACATCCGGTGGTGATCTCGCAATTCATCGAAGGTGCCAAAGAGGTCGAAATGGACGCTGTGGCCGACCAAGGAGAAATCGTAGCCTACGCCATCTCCGAACACATCGAATTCGCCGGCGTGCATTCGGGCGACGCTACCATCCAGTTCCCTCCACAGAAACTCTATTGCGAGACTGTGCGACGCATCAAGAAGGTTGCCAAACAGATTGCCCGCGAACTGCATATCTCCGGTCCTTTCAACATCCAGTTCCTGGCCAGAGAGAATGACATTAAGGTTATCGAGTGTAACCTGCGTGCCTCGCGTTCGTTCCCATTCGTCAGCAAAGTCCTAAAAATGAACCTCATCGAGCTGGCCGCAAAAATCATGCTCCGCGCGCCCTATGAAGTTCCCCATAAGTCAGAATTCGATCTCGACTATGTGGGCATCAAGGCCTCGCAGTTCTCTTTCTCCCGCCTCCAGAAAGCCGATCCGGTGCTGGGCGTGGACATGTCATCGACCGGAGAGGTCGGATGCCTGGGCGACGACACTTCCTGCGCGATCTTGAAGGCCATGCTGTCGGTAGGTCTCCGTATCCCGGCCAAAAATATACTCATCTCCTCAGGAAACCCGAAACAAAAACTTACGTTGCTACGTCCTGCCAAGATGCTCGCCGAGCGCGGCTACACGCTTTACGCCACCGGCGGCTCCTACCGTTTCCTCGTCGAGAACAATGTTCCATGCCAACATGTCTATTGGCCCAGCGAGGAGATGCAGCCGCAGGCCCTCGACATGATACGTGACCGCAAGATCGACCTGGTGATCAATATCCCCAAAAACCTCACCAGCGGCGAACTCGACAACGGGTACAAGATCCGTCGTGCCGCCATCGACTTCAATGTGCCGCTCATCACCAACGACCGCCTTGCGGCAGCATTTATCCATGCTTTCTGCACGATGCCGATTGACGATATCGCCATCAAGGCATGGGATGAATACGGCGAAAACTGAGAGGCCCTACAATAAAACCGGCGGCACCTACTAATGCAGGTGCCGCCGGTTTTATCATCGGACAACCAATATGAAATCCCTCGGCCACTCCATCACAAAAACAAGCAGGTCTCATTTCATCGTATCCGCTTCCCGCCCCGCCGTGACCATGACAGACACAATATAAAAAGGTTCACAAACGGAAAGAGGCCCCATACCTTCCGTTCCCACCCCCATCCGCTCTGCCGGAAACATGAGAAAGACCATTATCATCGCCTCCTGCAAAAATTCGACGGCAATAATAATGGTCTTGGCCTATCGGATACTCCGGTGAAACAGAAGTTTTCTTCTATCTAAGCGCTGCGTCAATGCCGGCAGCAGCGACACGCCCGCTGGCAATGGCTCTCACGACGAGGCTGGCACCGGTACGGCAGTCGCCGGCAGCAAAAATTTTCGGATGAGAGGTGCGACCGCAGGCATCGGTCCGGATATTACCGCGGGCATCTTTCTCCAGGCCGAACATGTCGACCAAAGCAGCATCGGGATGAACGAAGCCCATGGCCAAAAGAACCAGCTCGCACTCGATGACCTTTTTCTTGCCCGTGCCCCGCATCACCGGCCTGCCGCCGTCGGCAGCAGGCTGCCATTCGACCTCTTCTACCTCGGCCCCGGCCAGGCGTCCTTGCCCGTCGGCGACAAAGCGCAACGTGTTAAGGTTCCACTCGCGCACGCATCCCTCCTGATGCGAAGAGGTGGTCTTGAGCACCATCGGGTACATCGGCCATGGCGTGGCCGGGTTATCGCCTTCGCAGGGCTTGGGCATGACCTCGATCTGGGTCACACTACGGGCACCCTGGCGGTTGGCCGTCCCGACACAGTCGGAACCGGTATCACCGCCACCAATGACCAGCACATTCTTTCCTCTGGCCGAAATGCGCTCCGAGGCATCCACCTCCACGCCGGCATTGATTCTGTTCTGCTGCTGAAGCAACTGCAAAGCGAAATAGACGCCCTCCAGTTCACGTCCTTCCACGCACAGGTCGCGCGGAGTCTCGGCCCCGGCACAAAGACAAACCGCATCATAGCCATCCAGCAATTCCTGTGCCGTAATATCGGTTCCTACCGTCACGCCAGTCTTAAAGACGATGCCTTCGGCCTCCAGAATATGCAGACGGCGATCGATGACTGCCTTATTGAGTTTGAAATCCGGAATACCGAAACGGAGCAGACCGCCGACAGCCTCATGTTTTTCAAAGACAGTGACATCGTAGCCCAATTGGTTCAATCGGTCGGCCGCGCCGAGACCGGCAGGACCGCCGCCCACGACAGCCACTTTCTTGCCACGTCTGAACTGCGGCACACGAGGCTGTACAAAACCCTCGTTATAGGCCCGTTCCGCCGTCGCTGCCTCATTTTCCCGGATGGTGACCGCCTGATGTTCTATGGCCTGCACACACGATTTTTCGCAAAGGGCAGGACAGACGCGGCCGGTAAACTCCGGAAACGGATGGGTCATGTTCAGCACCCGGTAGGCCTCCTCCCATTTTCCTTTGGCCACCAGATCCTGATATTCAGGCATCCGGTTTCCAAGCGGACAGGCCCAATGGCAGAACGGAACGCCGCAGTCCATGCAGCGGGAAGCCTGTATCTTGCGGTCTTCGATGCACAAAGTCTGCTCAACCTCTCCATAGTCGCGGACACGCTCCTCCTTGGGCCGGTAGCCGGCTTCCTTGCGATCGACGGTTAAAAATGCTCTTGGATTTCCCATATCTTTTCTATTTTTAATTACAAATTAATGGAACATAAATACAGCCTGCACCCGGATTACTCCTGATGCGTCACGCTGCCCTGCCGGGCCTCCAGTTCACGTAACCGCTGCTCATAAAGCACCTTCTTGTATTCAATCGGTGTCACCTTGATGAAATTTCCGACTGCCTCCGCCCAGTTGTCAAGCAGGCGGCGGGCCTTGGGCGAACCGGTATGCCGGTAATGGTTCTCTATCAAAGACTGCAGTTCGCGCACATCATAGCGGTCCTCCACCAGCGTCAGCTCCACCATCTCCATATTACAGAAATAATCGAAGTCATGCTGCTCGTCGAGCACATAAGCGACACCGGCCGACATACCCGCCGCGAAATTGCGGCCGACCGGTCCCAATACGGCAACGACACCTCCGGTCATATATTCGCAACAATGGTCACCGGCACCCTCTACCACAGCCGTGGCGCCGGAATTACGCACGGCAAAACGTTCGCCGACACGCCCGTTGATATATACCTCACCGCTGGTGGCACCATACAGAAGCGTATTACCGCAGATGATATTCTCATCGGCCGCAAACGAGGTGCCGCTGGGCGGTATGACCGAGATTTTGCCGCCGGAAAGTCCCTTGCCTAAATAATCGTTGGCATCGCCCTGCAATTTAAAATGCAGGCCGTTGACAAGGAACGCGCCGAAAGACTGTCCGGCCGAACCTTTGAAGGAAACCGTAATCGTATCGGCGGGCAAACCTTTGCTGCCATAACGACGGGCAATCTCTCCGGAGAGCATTGTCCCGACGGCACGGTCGGTATTGCAAATGCCATAGCTCAACTGGATGGGCATGCTGGCCGTAATGGCCGGTGTGGCAACCTTGATAATATTGACATCCTTGACAGCATCGATGTTGTGATGCTGCGGCTTGACGTTCCGGACAGGAGTCTCCTGGGCCTCTTCCGGCCGATACAGCAAACGGCTGACATCTATCTTGCGGGTCTTGCTGTTGGTGTCGAAAGTACGGGTTTCTATCAGATCGGTACGACCGATGGCCTCGTCCATCGTATGCAGTCCCATTTCGGCAAGATATTCACGCATTTCCTGGGCTACAAAGCGGAAATAGGTGATCAGATATTCCGCGCGCCCCTTGAAACGGGCCCGCAAACGGGGATCCTGCGTGGCGACGCCCACCGGACAGGTATTCATGTGGCATTTACGCATCATGACACACCCCAACACGATCAATGCTGTGGTCGCAAATGCATATTCTTCGGCTCCGAGCATGGCCATCATCATCGCATCGCGGCCGGTTTTCATCTGACCGTCGGTCTGTAGTTTCACCTGACCGCGCAAACGGTTGATGATCAACGTCTGCTGGGTCTCCGCCAGACCGATTTCGGGACTCATACCCGCATGCTTGGTCGAAGAGGCCGGCGAAGCGCCCGTACCGCCATCCGCACCGGAAATAATGATCCGGTCAGCCTTGGCCTTGGCTACACCGGCGGCAATCGTGCCGATACCGGACTCGGAAACAAGCTTGACGGAAATATCGGCTTTGGGGTTGACATTCTTCAGATCGAAAATCAGCTGCGCCAGATCTTCGATAGAATAAATATCATGATGAGGCGGCGGAGAAATCAACGTGATACCGGGCATCGAATGGCGGGTCTTGGCAATGATATCGTTGACCTTGAAACCCGGCAACTGGCCGCCCTCCCCTGGCTTCGCGCCCTGGGCTATCTTAATCTGGATCTCGTCCGCATTGACAAGGTATTCGGTGGTAACGCCGAAACGGCCGCTTGCCACCTGCTTGATGGCGGAACGGGTATTGGGTTCACCCTCGGCAATATAAAAGCGGGCACTGTCTTCACCGCCTTCACCCGTATTGCTGCGGCCGCCGATGGTATTCATGGCAATGGCCAGCGCCTCGTGCGCCTCCTGAGAAATAGCGCCGAACGACATGGCACCCGTCACAAACCGACGCATGATGCTTTCGACCGGCTCCACCTCTTCCAGCGGAACAGGAACTTCGGCCTTCTTGAAGGTCATGAAGTCACGGATGAACATCGGCTCCTCCCGCTCATTGACCAAGGCCGCATATTCTTTATATTTCTTATAACTGCCCAGTCGGGTAGCAATCTGCAACGTTGAAATCGTCTCCGGGTTCCAGGCATGCTTCTCTCC
This sequence comes from uncultured Prevotellaceae bacterium, assembly GCA_964567855.1. Classification (GTDB taxonomy): domain Bacteria; phylum Bacteroidota; class Bacteroidia; order Bacteroidales; family UBA3663; genus Liminaster. The sequence continues at coordinate 20,803 of CAZMOE010000005.1, read as the reverse complement.
GTCACGCCGGTAGGCATAATTGCCGAAATTAGGCAATATCGTATGGTCGGCAAATGCCGCATAGGCCGTCTGATGCGGTTTCAGGACCTCCTCGCAGATCTCCTGTAACCCGATGCCGGTTATTTTGGAATCGGCACCGCCGAAATACTCGTCCATGACACTCTGGTCAATGCCGGCCACCTCGAAAATACGGGCACCCTTGTAAGACATAAGTGTGGAAATACCCATCTTGGACATGATTTTCAACAAGCCCTTGCAGATGGCCTGAATATAGTTGGCGCAAGCGGTTTTATAATCCAGGGCAAGCTCTCCCTGAGCAATTTGCTCCTCGATCGTAGCAAAGGCGAGATAAGGATTGATCGCGCTGGCGCCGAAGCCCATGAGCAAAGCGAAGTGCATGACCTCACGGGGTTCCGCGCTCTCGATGATAAGACCGATCTGACAACGTTTGTGCTTGCCTATTAGATAGGAATGGACGGCAGAGGTCGCCAAAAGCGACGGCACCGGGGCCATTTCGGCATTCACGCCGCGGTCGGTCAGAATAATATAGTCGGCACCGCTGTCGACTGCATTTTCTGCGGTTTCGCACAAGCGTTGCACGGCGGCTTTCATCCCTTCGACGCCCTCTTTCACGGCGAAAAGCATCGGAGCCTTAACGGCCTTGAAACCTTTATAGGCGATATTGCAAAGCAGATCGAATTGGGTGTTTGTCAGAATCGGGTTGGAGAGGCGCACCATCTTGCACAGCTCCGGATTGGGTTCGAGAAGGTTACTGTCGATAGAGCCGACATATCCGTCGAGCGACATGACGAGTTTCTCTCTGATAGGGTCGATCGGCGGATTGGTGACCTGGGCAAACTGCTGACGGAAATAGGCAAACAGCCGCTGGGGCTGATTGGAAAATGCCGCCAAGGGGGTATCATTGCCCATGGACCAGGTAGGTTCCTGCCCGTTTTGCGCCATCGGGACGATAAGACGGGAAACATCTTCCTGGCTATAGCCGAAAGCAGACATGAGAGTCATATAATCCTCGACTTTCTCGACGGCCTTACGGCCGGAAGAGAGTTTATCGAGCCAGATGCGGTTCCGGTTCAGCCATTCGCCGTAAGGATGCTCGCCGGCAAGGGCCGCCTTGACCTCGGAGTCATAGGATATCTTGCCGGTCTCCATATCCACAAGCAGGATCTTACCGGGCTGAAGACGTCCCTTCTCTGCAATTTCATTGCCGTCGAACATCAGCACGCCGGTTTCGGAAGCCATCATCAGCATACCGTCTTTCGTAATGAGATAGCGGCATGGACGTAGCCCGTTGCGATCCAGCATACCGCCGGCATAGCGTCCGTCGCTGAACAGAAGGGCCGCCGGGCCATCCCACGGCTCCATCATGATGGAATGATACTCATAGAAATCCTTCAGTTCCTGGCTGATAGGATTCTTGCTGTTGAAACTCTCCGGTACCATCATGGCCAGGGCATGCGGCAGGCTCATTCCGGCCTGTACGAAGAACTCCAGGACATTGTCGAAAGAGGCGGAATCGGACATGCCGGGCTGAACGATAGGCGTAACCTCCTGCATACCTCCTAATTTGCCCGGATCGAGCACCGTTTCCCGCGCCGACATCCAGCTGCGGTTGCCGCGGATAGTATTGATCTCGCCATTATGGCCTAAATAGCGGAAAGGTTGGGCCAGCGGCCAGCGCGGCGACGTATTGGTGGAGAATCGCGAATGCACGAGAGCCAGACCGGAAGTGAACCAAGGGCTCAAAAGATCCGGATAATACTGCCGCAGTTGTCTTGATATCAACATACCTTTATATACGACGATACGCGTCGAAAGGGAGCACACATAAAAATCGTCTTTGGCCCCCATATCGGATGCGGCGACCCGATTCTCCACCCGACGGCGCACCAGATACAGATTACGCTCCAGCTCCTCCTGCGGCAACAGGTGATCCGACGTAATGAAATACTGCCTGACGGCCGGCTCGGATGCAGCGGAAAGGACACCCAGGACATCGCTGTTGACAGGAACGTCACGCGTGGCAATCAATTTCAATCCGGCAGCAGAAATTTCCGCCTGCAAGATCTCCTGACAGACCTCCTGCTCCTTTTGTTCTTTCGGCAAGAAGATCATCCCCACCCCATAGCGGCCCTTTTCGGGCACCGGAATGCCTTGCAGCAATATAAATTCATGTGGAATCTGCACCATGATACCCGCACCGTCTCCGGTCCGTTCATCGGCGCCTTCCGCGCCACGATGCTCCATATTCTCCAAAACTTGCAACCCCCGCTCTACGATTTCATGGCTTTTGCTGCCGTTGATGTTGGCCAGCAGACCCACACCGCAGGCATCATGTTCATAGGCAGGATCATACAATCCCTGTTTTGCCGGATTTTTATACATAACCTAACTAATTATAAAACTATTACACTCCTATTCAATCCATAAATAAGATAAGACAGTCGGACTGTCGTCCTCCACGATAAACGATGCTGTAACCACACCCTATCATATAAAAAATAAACGGCGGCCGGCCCTCTTGACACAGCAAATATAAAAAAGTAATCGTTAGGAACGACCACATAGACCCATATTTTTACAAAAAAGCAAACAGAAAGCGCCAAAAAGCATACTTTATGCCATATTTTGCAAAATTCAACAAGCAAAAAGACAATAAAAACGAGTATCCGAAAGAAAGATATTACTACTCATAATATATGCGGTGCTTACGGCACGAAAAAAACCGCCTCCCAGTTACCGGGAGGCGGTTAAAATAATCCGGGAAGCAGTCCGAAGAGGCTATTTGGCGGTATCCTGCCAGCGCCAGGCACCACCGGTCAACACGCTGTCGTAAGCGCTGGTACGCTGGTAGACATACAGACCGAAATCGGGCAAAGAGGCTGCCAAAAATTCTATCAGCCGGGACTGCAGGTCTTCATATTCTGCCCAGACCTTGGAGCGGGAGAAGCAATAGATCTGCAACGGCAGGCCCTCGGCAGCGGGAGCAAGCTGCCTGACCATCACCGAAAGTTCGGAATTGACTTCCGGATGATGTCTTAGATATCTCAGAAGAAAAGAACGGTAGGCCTGTAAGTTGGTGGCCACCCCTTCTTCCGCATTCGGCGGCAGCAAGCCCTGTTCCACATATTTCCGGATCTCTTCCTGCGTGCAGAAACGGATGCTGTGCATATCGATGTTCAGCGAGCGGGTGATACGACGGCCACCACTCTCGCTCATGCCCCGCCAGTTCTGGAAAGAATCGTTCACCAGCATATAAGGCGGAATCGTGATGATGGTATTGTCCCAGTTACGCACTTTTACCGTATTCAGGGTAACGTCGATCACGACACCGTCGGCATTGCATTTCGGCAAAGTGATCCAATCGCCGGGCCGCATCATGTCATTGGCCGAAAGCTGTACGCCGGCCACAAGCCCCTTGATGGAATCCTGAAAAACCAGCATCAGGACAGCGGCCATGGCACCCAAACCGGAAATCAAAAATACCGGCGACTTGTCGATGAGAGCGCTGATCGACAAAATAACACCGATCACACAGAATATGATTTTGACCGTCTGGGCAATACCTTTCAGCGAATGTACCTTTGCACCGTTCTTGATACAAAAATAATCATAGATCGCTGAAATCAGAATACATAAAAATCTTATGATAATAATGATGATGTAAACCGCACAGCAACGCAGCAGCAGATCTTCCAGTTTCCCGGACAAAAGCAACGGTAAAGCAAACGTCAGCACCAGAGGAGGCAGGATATTGCAGAATCCCCGGACCACTTTCTCACTCAACAGGATATTATCCCATTGCGCATGCGTTTTCTTGGTCAGCTTCTTAACCATGGGAACCAAACACCGGGCGCAGAAAAAATCAATCAGATAAGCTGCAATGACGATTCCGGCAATAACGAGCAACCGCATGGGAAGTGCTATCTGAGAACTTTCATCACCTAAAATGTTTTCAAGCCATTTTTCCATAATCTGTCTTTCTAAGTTGTTCTGTCATAATACGGAAAGCCCGTTCCGCCATCACCTGTCATTACATCGGGACTGCGGCGAAAGCCACACTGTCACTGGCAGCCGCAGGAAGCAGAGTGCCCAGTTTCTCTTCCTGCTCGACAAACAGCTGCAATGCCTTGGTTTCTTTACGGGCCACCAGCCAATCGTAAAGACGTGAGCGCTCTTCCGGTAAAAGCGACGAAGAAACATAGGCGACGACAACGGTTGCAGGATTGGAGGTCTTTGTTTTCACCGACGCCACCATCGTATGCGAGATAGCGATATGGGAAACTTTCGGGAAAAGCACCTTAAGTACGGGAAGTAACTCGTCGGCCTCACCATCACGCATACGATAGGCCTCCACAATATTGCGTAGACTATCGGAAAGGGTACGCTGATAATCAAGCTGCTCCTGGGTAATCTTGACAACACCCTGCATGATGGTAGATGAGAGTTGTTTTTCATCGACACCGGAAGCGCCGCCCTGTACGACCTTCAACTGGGTATTGTTCAGGTTGTAAAGAGACATTCGCTCGGAAATGGAAACGATCTGATCATTCGGAAGAACGGTTCCGATCAGCGATACTTCGATCATCTTCAAGGAGTCGTTCTCAATATAACTGTAGTTCAGCAACTGAGTCTCCGCCAAGGAGCCAAATTCCCGGTTGACAAAGGTCTGCACTTTACGCTCAAGGATATTCTGTTCCACGATACGCCAAGTTGTAATCACACTGGGCACAGCCACCAAAATGAGGAAAGCAACCACCCAGCGGGCCATCAATTGTTGCTTCTTCGGAGTAAGGGTCACATGCTTGGGGAGCTTCAAGACCCGTACGCCTAACCAGGTAGCGAAACCTATATAGACGCAGTTGATGAGGAAAAGGTAAAATGCTCCGAAGAAGAAGTTCCACTGCAACGTGGCCAGACCGTAACCACTGGTACAAAGGGGCGGCATGAGGGCCGTGGCGATGGCCACACCCGGGATGACATTTCCTTTGACACGGCTGCCCGTTGCGATAATGCCGGCAAAACCACCGAAGAAAGCGATCAGCACATCATAGATCGTCGGCTGAGTACGCGCCAAGAGTTCTGAACGGGCATCGCTGATGGGAGATATCAAAAAATACAGGCATGACGTCAACAGGGCGAAAAAAGTAGCCACACAGAGATTTTTGGCACAACGTCTCAACAACAGGCCGTCATTGACACCCAGAGAAAGTCCGATACCCATAATAGGACCCATTAACGGAGAAATCAACATGGCTCCGATAATGACAGCCGTCGAATTCATATTCAATCCGAGGGATGCGATAAACACGGCACAGATCAAGACCCACAGGTTAGTACCTTTAAAATCGATACCGCTGAGAATAGCACCAGTGGCCTCGGTATTCTCTATCTTATCTCTGTTAAGATCTAAAAAATGCTTCAGTCTGCGATAGCCTTCAATAAGCAAACGGAAGAATTTGGGTAAGTTGGTTGTTTCCATATCAATGCATTGGATTTTAAATTATGTGATTATTTTATGTTTTATATTTACTACGACCCGACAAACGATAGCGACACTACTTTTTACGGAACCCGGGAATACGGTTCAGCAATGCAGCCAGCGGAAAATCCGTTTTCACCATATAAAATACATATACTGCCAGGAGGAACGTATGTATTACGATCCGCAACCACAACTCACCGACCGGCACCAGCCACATGATGACAAAGAGCACGACCGCAAGCAGCAGGTAACGCCCCATGCCCCGCAGGTCATAGGGAATAGGATATTTCCGCTGCCCCACGAAATACGACAAAAGCATGCAGACCGCATAACCGGCGAAACCGGCCCATGCGCAGGCGACGTAGCCGTAGAGAGGTACGAAAAACACATTCACCGATACCAGCACGACACAGCCGGACAACGAAAAAACCGCGCCCCAATAGGTCTTGTCTATCAGTTTATACCAAAAAGAAAGATTGAAATAAATGCCCATCATGATCTCGGCCGCCATCACGATCGGGACGACGGTCAACCCTTCCCAATAATCCACATTCCGGATCAGCAGCACCTTGAACAGGTCCAGATAAGCCATCACCACCAGAAAACCCAACAGCGTGAAGATGACAAAATACTTCATCCCGACCGCATTGGCACGCACCACATCGCCCTTATCCTTGCTCCGTCCGAAAATAAGCGGCTCATAAGCATATCGGAAAGCCTGGGTAAACATGGCCATAATCATGGCTATCTTGGCGGCAGCGCCATAAATGCCCAATTGCACCTCACCCTCCAGACCGGGGATCAAAAACGGATACAGGATCTTGTCCGCAGTCTGATTGAGTATGCCCGCCACACCCAAAACAAGGATCGGAAAGGAATATCTGAACATTCTCCGGAAAAGCGCAGCATCGAAAACCCAACGGAAGCCGATCAATTCCGGCAATAACAATAATAACGTGATAAAAGTGCAAATCAAATTTATGGCAAAGACATATCCCGCCAAATGATCGCCGTCGTAAAACCAGGCGATCCACCCGGGATGCTCCTTATAGATAACCGGACATAAGAGGAAGACAAATAAATTAAGAGCGATATTGATAAATATATTCGCCAGTTTGAGTATCAGGAACTTTACTGGTCGTTGCCGGTACCGCAGATAGGTGAACGGAATACATGAAAAAGCATCCATCGCCACAACCGGCAGCAACATGGCAAGATATTCCGGATGCGCGCTATAACCGAGACAGCCGGCAAGCGGTTGAAGGCAGCAAAATCCGGCAACGGCAAACAACAGAGAAAGTCCGCCCACGGTAAACAATGCCGTGGAATAGACCCGCATGGGCTGTTCACCCTCTTTGTTGGCAAACCGGAAAAAAGTAGTCTCCATTCCGAAGGTCAACAGAACCAGAATAAGGGCAGTATAGCCATAGAAATTGGTCACCACTCCGTATTGACCGGAAACTGCCGGCATTACAGCCGTATACAGCGGAACGAGTAAATAATTCAGAAAGCGGCCGACGATGGAACTGATTCCATAAAGCGCCGTATCTTTCATTAAAGACTTTACAAATCCCATTTTGTTGTCAACGATAAGTTTGAAACACGACTACGAAAAACATAAAAGGCAAACTATCGGCAGCACATCTCAGAAAAGACTCCCTTCGTCAGATACCTTGCTGCCTTTTGCCCCGAACATATCGCGTCCCAGATGACGATAGGCCAATTGGGTGACCTCCCGTCCGCGCGGGGTCCTTTTGATAAAGCCCTCTTTAATCAAATAAGGCTCATAAACATCTTCGATGGTGCCGGTATCCTCTCCCAGCGCCGTGGCAATAGTGGAAAGACCGACAGGGCCACCGCCGAACTTGTCTATGATCGTGGTAAGAAGTTTATTGTCTATTTCGTCCAGTCCGAACGTATCGACGCCCAACGCCTCGAGGGCAAAACGGGCGATTTTAATATCGATACTACCCGAACCCTTGACCATAGCAAAATCGCGCACACGACGCAACAGGGCATTACAGATTCGCGGTGTTCCCCGGCTCCTTAAAGCGATCTCGATAGCGGCCTCTTCCGAACAACGCATGCCCAGAATATGAGAAGAACGGGCCACAATACCGGCCAAAACCTCTGTATCATAATATTCAAGGTGAGCATTGATGCCGAAACGGGCACGGAGCGGGGCCGTAAGCAATCCGCTGCGTGTGGTGGCACCGATAAGAGTGAAAGGATTCAGATCGATCTGGATGCTGCGGGCGGCAGGACCCTTGTCGATCATGATATCGATGCGATAATCCTCCATGGCCGAATAAAGATATTCTTCCACAACCGGACTTAGACGATGTATCTCATCGATAAACAGTACATCGTTCTTTTCCAACGAAGTCAACAGACCGGCCAGGTCTCCCGGCTTGTCAAGCACCGGGCCCGATGTCACTTTAAATCCCACCCCGAGTTCGTTGGCGATGATATTGGACAAAGTCGTTTTGCCAAGACCGGGAGGACCATGGAATAAGGTATGATCCAAAGCCTCGCCGCGCATTTTGGCGGCCGTCACAAAAACACGCAGGTTTTCAATGACTTTTTCCTGTCCTGCAAAGTCGTCGAACGCAAGTGGGCGCAATGCTTTTTCAAGCTCCTTTTCCTGCTCTGTGGCAGGCTTGTAATCGCGAATGTCGAAATCTTCCTGCATCGTATGCCTGGGTTACAAAATTGGCGACAAAGATAACCATTTTTTTGATATTTGCTGAAAAAAGAAGAGCTTCAAGAGTTTTGCAGCCACATTTTTCCTTACTTTTGCAGCAAGTTACAGAAAACTATCAGCTACATGGAAGATTTGTTAGCATGGGGATACCCCGGATTGTTCGTCATCGGATTCATCGCAGGCAGTATCCTCCCGCTCAGTTCGGAAGCCGCGCTCAGCACCGTCATGGCATTGGGATGGCCGACGTGGCCGTGCATTTTAATCATCTTCTTAGGGAATTGGTGCGGGGCATGTACAAATTATTTTATCGGCCGATTCGGCAAGATGGAGTGGATTGAAAAATATCTGCGCATCAAACGCAACAAGATAGAGCAGGCCCAGCGCTTTCTGCACGGTAAAGGAGTATGGCTGGCCGCCGTCTCTTTCTTTCCGTTCTTGGGCAATGCCTTGGTGGTGGCCTTCGGCATCAGCCGGACACCGTTCTGGAAAGTCGGGGGGCTGATGTTTGTCGGCAGATTCCTGCGTTATGTCGGATGGATGTATCTGACTCAGGGGGTAATCAGTCTGATTGCCTGAGAATCGGTCCTCGTCATAACGGCGACGCTTTGTGCCTGCGCAAAGAGGCGAACCAACGGAAAGCATCGCCTATCCATAGGATCAAAGAGGTGGCACCGATGATGCAAAGCCATTCACACGGTGTCAGGCGTGTCTCGATATTGAACATCTCCCCTCCCAAATTTACAATCAGCAGCTGACCGGCCAATATGAGACCGGCAATTCCCATAAAACTCCAGCTCCAGTTTTCTTTCATGCGCCGACGCCCCTCTGCGGAACCGAACAAATCGCCAATGAGACTGCGTCCGGTACGATAGTAGCGGGCATTGAATAAATTCCAGAACTGCAACATCACGAAGATCGTAAAAAAGTAATGATGCGACAGTCCCGAAAGCCAACACCACAGCAATATGGCAGAAATAAAGCTTCCCCAACCCAATATATGGCCCAACATAAAGCGATCGATGATGTGCGCACGGGGACGGCGCGGCCTGTCGTTCATCACGCTACCGTCGGCAGGTAAAGAAGAAAGCGCCATGGCGGCAAATGTATCCATGATAAGGTTCACCCACAGCATCTGCGTTACCGAGAGTGGTGATTCCTTACCCAGGAAAGCCCCTACCAGCACGATAAAACAGGCAGCGACATTAACCGTCATCTGAAACAGAATGAAACGGCCGATATTGTTATAAAGCGAACGCCCCCATAACACGGCTTTGGTGATACTGCTGAAAGAATTATCGATAATCGTGATATCGGAGGCCTCTTTCGCCACTGCGGTTCCATCCCCCATCGAAAGACCGACATGAGCGGCAGTAAGTGCCGGGGCATCATTGGTTCCGTCACCCGTCACTGCGACGACATGATGTTTCCGCTGCAAAAGTCTGACAAGCCTCTGCTTATCCAGCGGCCGCGCACGGGAAAGGATTTTCAACCCGCTGCCAGGATTCCCTACATCCGGCAATATTTTCATCGCCTCTTCGTCACTCATATCTCCGAACTCCGGCCCGCTCAGCACAACCGGTCTTCCGACAGCGGATTCCTTCTGACCCGGAGCGTCAACAGCACCGGCCAAACCGATCTGCCGGCCGATTTCAAGAGCCGTACCTGCCGTATCACCCGTCACAATAACGACATCGATACCGGCATTCCGACAAGTACGAATCGCTTCCGGCACTTCGGTCCGCACGGGATCCGTAATGGCGGCCAAGGCAAAAAAGGTCCACTCTTCCAGATTATCGTCAACGGCATAGGCAAAGCCGAGCGTACGCATGGCTTGCTCCTGATAGCGGAAAAGGAGCGATTCTATATCTGAACGGCTCTGGGCGCCTGCAATCCGCGTACACCGCTGCAACAATAGTTCCGGTGCTCCCTTCACATATATGACGCGGCGACCGAACACCGCACTCATGGAGGTTGTAGTCATCCGCTTGGTCTCGGTTGTAAACGGCTCCTGGGAAACAATCGGAATCCGGCTGCGCAAAGGAAGATAATCGATTCCCGCAGAGGCCAGCCAAAGCAACAGAGCACCTTCGGTGGGATTTCCCAACACACGGTGATGGCCACGATCATTCTCTATCCATGCCGTGCTATTGACTGCAATGGCCTCGGCCAAGAAAGCAGCGGCCTGTTCTTTACCGGAGGCATCGGTTGCGGCCTCGGCCAGGAAATTCCTCATTTCAGCGACCTGCATCCGATTCTGAGTCAACGTTCCGGTCTTGTCGGTACAGATCACCGTTGCCGCCCCCATCGTCTCACAGGCGTGAAGTTTGCGGACAAGGTTGTTCTGCTTCAGCATTTTTTTCATGCTGAGCGCCAGACTGAGCGTAATGCTGAGCGGCAGTCCCTCGGGAACGCTCACCACCACCAAGGTGACAGCAATCATGACCGAGCCGAGAACATAACGCATCACTTCCAGAAATTCATCATTGTTGGAACCGTCTCCATCCAGGAAAAGATAAAGCATCCGTCCGACAAAAATCAATCCCGCCACAATGAAAGCCGCCCACGAAAGCACTCGGCCCAGCTGATCCAGCTGGGCATTGAGCGGCGTCTTGATACCATCATCGATCTGCGTGGCCTCATACACATGCCCATACTCGGTAGCGTCGCCAACCTCCGTAACAACCATAAGCCCGTGTCCTTCGATAATGGTAGACCCCTTCATCAACCGGTCGGCGGCATACGTTTCGCCTGTCTTCTCCCGAATGACCTCCGGATCGGCAGACTTATGAGTGAGAGGCTCCCCGGTAAGTGTCGACTCGTTGACGCTTAAAGATACGGATTCCAGCAGACGTCCATCAGCCGGAATTTCTTCTCCTGCCTCCAGACTTACAATGTCTCCCACAACAATTTCATAACGGGGCACCTCGGTAATCTGCGACCGACCCTCTATCCGGCGTATTACCTTCACCGGCGTATCGTCATTCACCTGATTGAGAATATCGAAAGCCTTTGCGGCCCGCACTTCAAAAATGAAGCCGACACCAGTCGCCAGCAACAATGCCACCAGCACCCCCAGCGGCTCCAGAAATACGCTGGCCGAAGCTCCCAACCGGAAATATTCTACCCCTGCAATCCCAGCGGAAAGCATCATCACTACCAGAAGAACAATAATCAGAGGATCTTTGAACTTTTCAAAAAACGCTTTCCACAGCGATTCCTTGGCTGGCGGAGTCAACCGGTTGTATCCGTGAACCGAACGACTGGCCTCTACCTCTTCCGGCGTCAATCCGACACCGGTCTCTTGAGAACTATATTTCATCACTTTACGAGAAATTTCCGATAACATGTTTTCATTTTGCAGAAAGGAAAGCCGAGGCCCTGCGAACTGTATAAGCGCCCTCTGCAAAACGATTTCCGTCGCAAAGATAAGTATTATACAACAATCCGCCACCGCAGTTTCGTCAATTTTTTATAACTCTCCGTTTGGAATTTACAAAGCTTTCGTTTATCTTTGCGTCGCTTTTCCCTGCCGCGGCATGTGGACGGGCAAGCGTCTGGGTAGTTCAACGGATAGAATAGAAGTTTCCTAAACTTTTGATCTGGGTTCGATTCCCAGCCCGGATACTTCCGACAAAATGGGGCTGACTAACGGCATATCGTTAGCCGGCTTTGTTTTTTCATATCATAAGACTACTTCAAATAAAGCAGCGTCAGTGAACCTTTTCACCGCTGCATTTTTCTGACATTAGAATACAATGACTTACTTTATAAGAGAAAACAACTATAATACCCAATAGACCCAAACACCGATTTATGAAAAACAATAAAATACCGTATGCGAAACTGATTCCGGTGATGCTGTGTTTCTTTGCCATGGGATTTGTGGATCTGGTCGGCATCGCCTCCAATTATGTCAAGGCCGACCTGATGCTGACAGATTCCCAGGCCAACATATTCCCGTCGCTGGTTTTCTTCTGGTTCCTGATATTTGCGGTGCCCACGGGCATTCTTATGAACAAGGTGGGACGTCGAAAAACGGTACTGTTAAGCCTGATCGTAACCTTTGTATCGCTGTTGGTTCCAATTTTCGGAGATAGTTACGGTATTATGCTGGTCTCATTTTCCCTGCTCGGCATCGGCAATGCACTGATGCAGACATCGCTGAATCCGTTGCTGAGCAATATCGTCGCCGGAGAACGTCTGGCCAGCACGCTGACCTTCGGACAGTTCGTCAAAGCCATTGCCTCTTTTCTGGCGCCTTATCTTGCCATGTGGGGAGCCACTTCGGCCATCCCGTCATTCGGATTAGGCTGGAGAGTTCTGTTTCCCGTCTATATGCTTGTAGCTCTCCTTGCCGCAGCATGGCTGGGCTCGACGCCGATAGCGGAAGAAAGACCGGATGAGGCGTCCGGCTTCCGAAATTGCCTGGCTCTGTTAGGCAAGCCGATGATTCTGCTGGCGTTCATTGGCATCATGTGCCATGTAGGCATCGATGTCGGCACTAACACGACCGCCCCCAAGATCCTGATAGAGCGTTTAGGCATGACATTAACGGCCGCCGGCTTCGCTACCAGCCTTTACTTTATATTCAGAACGATCGGATGCCTTCTCGGAACCTTTATCCTGCAAAAATTTTCCGCTAAAAGTTTCTTTGCGGTCAGCGCGGCGATGATGATAGTTGCTCTGACAGGCTTGTTGGTCTCTCATTCGGAAATTATTGCGTATATTTGCATCGCCTTGATCGGATTCGGAAACTCCAATATATTTCCCATCATCTTCTCGCAGGCGCTGTTAGCCCTTCCGGACAAAAAGAACGAGGTGTCGGGACTGATGATCATGGGGCTGTTCGGCGGCACGATATTTCCGCTGGCCATGGGGCTTGCCAGTGATGCGATCGGACAAGGCGGCGCAATCGCCGTAATGGGGGCCGGCGCCATTTATCTATTGATATACACCTTGAAACTAAAGAAATAACCATGGACAATATTATTGTTGGAATGGGCGAAGCACTTTGGGACGTGCTGCCCGAAGGAAAGAAAATCGGCGGCGCGCCGGCCAATTTTGCCTATCATGTTTCCCAATTCGGGTTCGACAGCCGTGTCGTAAGCGCCGTCGGAGACGATAACCTCGGTAACGAAATCCTGGACAACTTTAAGGGTAAACATCTGAATTACCTGATCGAGAAAGTTCCCTACCCGACCGGTACCGTACAGGTGGAACTGGATCCGAGCGGAGTGCCTATATACAATATCAAGGAGGGCGTCGCCTGGGACAACATCCCTTTCACCCCAGCACTGGAAGAGCTAGCCGGGCAAACACAGGCCGTATGCTTCGGCTCGCTGGCACAACGCGACGAGGTATCGAGAGAGACGATCAACCGCTTCCTCGACACGATGCCCGACGGAGATAAGCGATACAAAATTTTTGACGTAAACTTACGCCAAAACTTCTATACGAAGAAAATTCTGCACCTATCGATGCAAAAATGCAATATATTGAAGATTAATGACGAAGAATTGGTGACCGTCGGACGGATGTTCGGTTATGCGGGTACAGATCTGCAAGAAAAATGCCGAAACATACTGAACGAATACGGTCTGAAAATGCTGATATTAACCTGCGGAGTAAACGGCAGCTATGTGTTCACTACAGAAACGACATCATTCATGAAAACGCCCGAAGTGACCGTTGCAGATACCGTAGGGGCAGGCGACTCCTTCACGGCGACATTCGTGGCAGCTATCCTGAAAGGAAAAAATGTATCCACGGCGCACCGGTTGGCAGTAGATGTATCGGCCTATGTATGTACGCAGAACGGAGCCATGCCGGAATTGCCCGAAAATTTTAAAAACCGACTGGAGTAAAACCTATCATTCATAATTTTCCAACCGCAGCTGCCTATTTTCTTTGGTGTATTCGGAATCAGAATCTTCATTCCGATGATTTCCTGCTCGCCCCGATATCCTCTGTCTCCTGCCAGAAGCCTGTTTTCTCTTCATATCAGACATTCCTCTGGTTAAGTGCCGGTATTATGGTATGACCGTCATAATCATTACGAAAATACATTGCGCCGAGGATCATACCTGTAGCGGAACAAATTACCGATACCATATTGCCTAATTCATACTTCCTATGCTCTTTACCCTTGCCGATGCACTATACATCAGGTTCATGAATGAAATAAATCTTTCTCCGGCTGTTATGTTTCTGTGAAAGGATGGATTCGAATATGCCAATCAATCTGTCACACACATGCCTATCCCCGAGATTACGTTTAAGTTCCTGAACCAATCGTCCGCAATTTCCTGTCAGCCCAGACTACGTCATTGCGGTTTCCGGGATGATTCCGGAAACACTGGTCCCGGGAAATACCATGCAAGATAAAGTGTGTAGTTTTGGCGAAGAGGCAATTAGATCATTTCTCTAATTCATTGGCAATCCAAAGAGTCCATTCATCAATATTATTCGTAAGTGACCTTGGATAGTCTATCGGCACAATGACATCGGGTGCTATACCGGTCTTATCAATTCCGAAATCTGCCAGTTTGCACGTACGGGAAATAGGAATTGAAAGAGGACATTTACTATTTGGTAAAAAAGTGGTTTCCCTCACGTTTGAACAATCAAAACATCCACGAGTATTCTCCTTGCCGTATAGCTGCGTCTTATCTGAAACGGCTTTAGCCTGTAAAAGTAAGAATTCCGCGGCAGACGCATTATTGGCATCTATAATGATGGCAACTCGTCGCGGTTTTATGCCATCGTAATCAGGGATATCTATAATAATATCCTCGCTATCTGTCAGTGGAACATAAGAAGCGTTAGTTTCATTATATCTATCAAGTAGCATTTGTGCTTCAGGAAATTGAAGAGCCATCAATTTCAGATACTTGATATTATTGTCTGACATTCTGAACTCAATATTTTTAACGGCTCCCGTATGGCTGAATATCAGAGGCAAAAACGGATGCCACAGTCGCTCATCGCCGCCTCCGTTACCTCTTATGTCCAAAATCAAATTTTCACTCCCGGATGAGTTAAACTCGTGTATAGCATTTTCTACCCAATTAAAAGAGACTATTTCCTCAACAAATTCCGGCAATCGGACTAAAAAAGTTTTATCCGTAACTTTCAAAGCCACTGGCTCGGGCATATATGGTTGAATAGTTTCGTAAGGATTAAATTTCTTACGTTCACTCATATATTGTTCTGACAGGCTAAGACTCCCCAAGTCAATACCGAGGTGTGCATCATCAAAACAGGAATACAGGAACAATGCTGCATCATACCCCAACCTATTTTCTGTTTCAATCTGTTTTCTGAGTCGTGCAACAATAAAATCATATTGCTGACGGGTCGTCTCGTTTACATATGTTTCAAACCCTGCATAACTCTTTTCCAATTCATCAAGAGCATAATTGAAATCTTCAAGATTTTGCCTGACTGTAAATTGGGGAATTGTCTGTGCGAACAAATTCAGTGAAATTCCTACAATGGAAATTGTATATAAAACGATTCTTCTCATTAAGATGTAATCTGCTTTTGAAGTTTTATTGTCCATAAGAGTATCATAAATGTTCTTAACTATTCCTTTTGACTATCTTTGTTAACACGCCATTCTTCGCACTCAGTTAAGAAGTCTCATATCGCCAATAATCTTGTCAAATAAGACCATTTTCCAAGAAATATCTGTCGGATATAATTCTGAACAAACGGCCTTTGCATCCGATGTAAGTGGCTCTGAATTGAGGACCTTGCTTTTCTTGGGGGGTGTTGGTTCGATAGCATCTATGGTAGTATATCTGGTGTCAAGACTGATAAACATACCTGTAGAGGATCGGTACAATGTATAATTTGAGTCTGTCAAAGTTGGAATTAGAACCTTTACATCTTCTGCACATACAGAGCCCCCAAATAAAACCGTCATAATCATCATAAGAATAATTCTCATTTGGTAGTGTTTCACTGAGTGGGCTTAAGACAAGTCTGTCTTAGGAGTTGGAGTGCAAATTTAGATAAAAATTGCAATGTTTCTGCACCGGCAGTATAAAAAACAAGACTGACGCCATGTTTCTCGTCTTCTTCGGCATGCTCTCCGTCACAATTTTAGTAATTTGGAGGAAAATTTTAAATAATACGCCAGTTCGGGATAAGCATTAGAATAAAGCCAACTGCCTGTTGCCCTCAATGCGGAATCCTTGAATGGCCTGCGACTTGTTATCATAGAAGCCATAGGCGCCCAATGCAGCAATGAGATTCATGATGAAGTTGTTCAAGGAGCGGTGCCTTGTGTGTACCAGTTTTCCTGTTGTCTTGAGCATCTCGTTGATGCACTCAATGATGTAGTGCTTACGCAGCATGATCTTATCCCAGAGCGGCATGAGCCTGTTCCTCATGTTGGCTTTGATGTCCGTGACCAGATGTACGCCGTCGGCAAAAAGTGTGTCGAACAGCGGCTGTGAGATGTATCCCCTGTCGGCAAAGAGTTTCCCGTAAATCTTCTTGCCCAGCACGGCCCATACCCTCCTGTCCTTGTCACTGATATTAGACGGTGTAAGACTGAAGGTAATGATTTCTCCACGATCGTTGCATAGCAGATGCAGCTTGAAGCCATGGCACCATCCCATCTTCCCTTTGCCGTCTCCGGCGACGCCCTTGAACATCTTGTTGGCATAACGCCTGAGATTGTTGCACACGGGAATCATCGTGAAGTCAGCGTAGGTGATACCCATACACCGGCCGAAGGCTCGGAACTGCAGAAAGAACATCATCTTGAAGAACACGCGGCTCTCTAGTTCTACGAAGCGATTATAGGAAACGGACTTAGGGATGTCCGACTTTAGATGCACCGGTATGAAATGCTGGTAGTAGTGCTTGAAATTGTCGAATGTGCCGAAGTGGAATATCAGCAGGATGGTGATAATCTCACTGTCGGAGAGCGAGGCAGTACGACGGCGACGAACCTTGCCGGTGGAACTCAGAAGAGGCTTTTGGGCAACTTCCTTATCAAATTTCTTGCTAAATTCATCCGTAGCACAGAATATTTCTGTAATTTTGTCAGCGGTAATCATAATGGATTCTTTTGTTTGAACTTCAAATATAAAGGTGCAAAAAACTTGTGGTTACCAAATTTTTAGACTACTTTCTTATCCAGAACTGGAGTAGATTATATGAGAAAAATTTGGTTTTTAACACTGTATCTCACGTTAAATTAAAATTTTCAAATAGTCCAACATAGTATAAACTATTCATTGACATAGATATGGAAAAACAAATTTCGAGTGATATACCTTCTTGGTTTATCCCTTCTAAATACGCAACTTATTTTACCGCATTAGAAACAAGTCTTGAACAATGCTATTATAAAAATGGCTCAGGTCTTTTCATATCTGATATTGAGGCGATAATTGAAAAGGTCTCAAGAAAAAAAAGATTGCAGTCGATAAGCAAGCAGTATTCAGCCATTTTCAGAAATTCTATATTTACAATCACGCACCGCTTGTAGAAAAAAAAGACACAGAAACAAGCGAAATACGATATTCGTTGTCAATGCCTTGCAAACTCGCGCGAAACTATAAGAATGATTTTGGATATGCGCGAATCGTCATTGATAGGCTAAGTAAAACTTACGACAGACCTGTCGATATTATCACGATATTCGAAGCTCTACATGAACAGTTGCGATATAAGGGTGTTGATCTAAGCAATGAACATGAAAGATATATAACCTTAAGCGAGGCTTACTATGATATATTTAAGAAAATCCGACGCGAACTCTTGTTTGACTGTCATCTGATTAAAGATGTCGAGCCAATTGCTGTCACTTATAAAGCTGATTCCTCCCATAATGAGGTGGAATATAAGCTTGACAGATATACCATCGCAAAAGAAATATTAGAGGAAGCTCTTTCTCCTCACCAAAGCAACCCGCAACAAACAATAATCAAAAAGGCTACTGATATTCTCTCACGGCGTTTAGTTCAGATTAACGCGGCCGAATCCGTTACTAAAATAGATAAGCGAAATAAGATAAAGAAAGCATTTAATTCAGTCAATCAGCAATTAAAAAACTTTAAGTTTGTTGACACCAACGACAGAACTGTGTACCATTGGTATAAATGCATCTTGTTACTAAAGAATACAAGTGGAGACATATTCCGTCAAGTATCGGATTTCATAACATACATACGTTATAATAATATCAAGTTTGCAATAACAGAAGTAGAAGAAGGGGAACTATACCAATGGGAAGATTCATCTAACAGCTGGAATGCATTGCTTGAATTGCTTCGTAATGATAAATTCGTTATATCGTTGCCACGAATTGTGGACTCCGAAGAATATCAAGATGCTTGTAATAGGCTGCTTTCTGACTTATCAGCTTTGACTGACGGATATGAATTGGACAATGATATCTTCTCTGTTCAATATGTAAAAGCTGAAATTTCTACTGTTGTCCGTCCATCTGATGCAGAAGGACAATTAAACAAATTATACCGATACGCAACTTCTACCCACTACTGCCACCAAGATAAAGATATTTGTTTATTAGTGTATAAGTTGACTCATCAACAGATTCAAGATGTATTTGAGTTTTCATCCCAAGCTAAAAAATGGCTTTTTTCACTTAGGAACCTTGTGCAAAGTCACGATGTTATTGCGGTTTCTGCAAATATATACCTACATCTCATAGGAATCACTCCCGAAGAAGATAATAAAGTTAAAATCTATAGGAGTAGTTGCCTAAGACATCTTGATAGTCTATCAAAGGAAACGAGTGCTCAGCGGTTGGAGGCACTTACATTAAAGTATCTGTATCTTTTATATTCCATAGAATATATGGATGAGCCAATATTAGAAAAGTATGCTAAAGGCTTGTGGGATGGAATCTTAGAGGAATTGAAGAATGTTACTGACCCACGTCTCTTTCAATTATATATTGACACATTTTTACTCGTTACTCGGCACTATAACGAGACAAAACAAGAAATGTTGGGTGTGTCATTGCCCCTATCAGTATGCGGTATTCTCTCATGGACTAAGAAAAAGGGTATAACTTTGCCATTTACATACTATTCACTTTATGAGGCTTTTGAGGAATTCTTATATTTTCCCGAAGGTAATTCTATAATGGATAAGTTGGTTAATCGTGGCTTGCCCAATCCTGTTGCTTTCAGGCTCGGCATATTGAAAGTACAGGAGAAATATTATCCCGATGGATTTTATATAAAAAATAAAATCGCCAGGATTCTCTTCGATATGGGGGATATCCCTGGAGCTATTTCTTATGCCAATGATGCTCTTAATTTAACAAAGCCTAATGATTTATCTAATCCCGCAGAGACGATAAATTACATTGATATTCGTTTGATTTTGGTGAAACCATATTATATGGTTGGCCGAAAGAAGGAGGCAGATGAAATATTAGCTGATTCATCTGTTCGGATAGGGTTACTATCTGAGCTATACGACGCATCAGACCGGAATATACAAGTCGATGGCATTATTGATTTGTTCAATAATCTAATGATTGAATTTGAACAAAATCCATATTACAAACGAGAATTACGGCTTGATTATGTCCTCGAAGAAATTATACATTTGAACCCTATGTCCGACGAACTCAAAATTTTTTATAACAAGTGGAGACCTTTTTTAGATGCTTATGTCAACAATCAGGCCGATTGTGACAATGTTTTAATGCAAGAGTTTGAATCGGACGATTTCCCCACTAAACTTGAACAGATCGCATCAAGGTTTCAAGCCTCCACGTCATCGAATGACATAGAGTCTATATCTTATGAGGATATGGAAATTTTCTGTAAACTTTTAGTACGTGAATACGAAAATTGGTATAACGAAAATCACATTGATCGTTCACCACATAGTAGTTTTCCATTCTTTATGCTATTACCCCCAGATGAGTTATTAGCCGATAATTAAATCAATGATTGTAGTGTGTACTTTGTGTTGTATTTTGGTGAGTCTTTCAGGAATTTATCGTAATTTTTGAAAGTTTCCGTATATATTTTTGTTTAACTCAAAATTTGTCGCTATATTTACATCATTGGGTCAAGTGGCTCAATAAACAAATTGGAGAAACCGAAAATCCATCAAAGAGTAGG
This sequence comes from uncultured Prevotellaceae bacterium, assembly GCA_964567855.1. Lineage (GTDB taxonomy): Bacteria > Bacteroidota > Bacteroidia > Bacteroidales > UBA3663 > Liminaster. Next base: position 471 of record CAZMOE010000005.1, on the reverse strand, counting down.
ACAACGCTTATTTCATTCTAACAATGGAAAGTTTGAAAAAATTGCTTGAAATCCAAGAGCAGATTCCAGAACATGACTCTAATTATACATCAATAGATATTCGTTGCGGTGGCGATGGAACAACTAATTGCAACGGCAATTTCTAAAAATAAAACGGGAGGGATAAAGGTTTATCTCTCCCGTTATTTAAGGTGAAAAATAAATACTATACGATTCCTTTGTGCCTAACACATCGTTGCAATCTTCGATGTGTATATTGCTATCAGAAGCATGACGGCAACCTTGAGATGATTGTAGAAACTGCAAAAACATGTATAGAAGACATCCTAAAGAGAGTTGAATCTAATGCTCCAATTGAGTTTATCTTATTTGGAGGTGGGCCTTTATTACGTTTTGATTTAATTACCTAAATTGTCAACTTTCCTCTAAAAAGTAAAGGTTGCCCAATTTATCTGTCTACACCTATATCAA
>CAZMOE010000004.1:80909-133965 GCA_964567855.1 uncultured Prevotellaceae bacterium | reverse complement strand
CGGTCTCGCTGTAGCCGCTTACAGCAATGATTATTGGAATAAGATGTATTTGAAAGAAAAAAGCGGAGAATAAATATATATAGATGTGCCCGGAGATGGCCGGAGACCTTTGCTGGCCATATTCGGGCATATTGTTACAGAATAAACATTGATTGATTATGAAGAAACTGTTTTTCCTGCTGATTTCTGCCGCCTGTATCTGTAGCGGCTATGCCCAGACTTCTGAAAACGGCTGCGACACGTTGCAGTGTGGTTCTAAAAATGCCCTGCATGGCATCGTGCGTATGTCGGGCGGTTATCTGACCTCCAGCCGTGGCGGCGGCAAGATCTTTGGGCACCGTGTAGATAAAGATTATAAGGGCGCTACGTCTGACGGATGGTACGGATCGGTGACAGCAGATTGGAGAGTGTCGGAGCAAAGCATCGGCCTGGTCGGCGTGGCGTTCAACTATGGGCAGCCGGCCATCCACAATTTGGGAACGGGGAGCCATCGCGCCGATTTGTATAGCGTGGGACTCCGTGGAGGTGTCGTGGTGCCTTTCTTTACCCGTCGGGTTTGGATGATTATGGCCGCTGAGGCCGGTGCCGGCCATCTCCAGTCGCAGGAAAAGGTCGATGGCCATTATTACCATACTTCTTTGGCCGGATATATGGGTGGAGAGATTTCATTGATATATAAAATTTCCCAGCATTGGGGCGTACATCTCTCCTGGAAGGAGAGCGGATTGTTCGACAGGACCATACAGCATGGCGACAATGCTGCGGCTGGCAATCAGAAGGTCTATATCAACTCGCAACAGTTGGGCGCCGGCATTTCCTATTGTTTTTAGTATGTTTCATCTTTTCCCCTCTGTCCGCGCGGCCGGGCTTTCGGTCCCGGAGGTTCCGGGCGGAGGGAAGTAATAACATTATTCTGATGAAGAACGAGAAAAAAGAAAACAGAAACCGCTTTCTGCGAGAGTACTGGCAGCCGGTTTCACGCGGAATCGTCCATTCCGCACCGTTTCGTGACCTGATCAAAATTTTCCTGTTTCCGATGATGCCGGTGGCCATTATCCAAGGAATCCTGGAAAGGGATATTGTGGTATTTTCAGGCAATATCGTCATGATTTTTCTGGGTATTCTTTTGCTGGCGAGGTTGATTATGGTGTACCGGAATGATGCTTATCGCAGGGAGCCGACCTATTGGGAGCGGGCAGAACTGCGTTATGGCTTTTCGTCCATGGGCTGGATGCTGGGAGGGTGGTACCTGCTGTTGTTCGGCTGCTATGTCGAACGGTCGCCGAGGCTGTTTCTGGATTTTGCCTTTTATGTCACGCCGGTGTTCATGCTGATTCTGTTGGTGATGGCAATCTGTCGCTGGTGGGATTGAAGGATATATGAATCAGACGATTTTTTGTCAAAAATGTGAAAGAAAATTGCCTGATGCCGCCCCAGGGGTATATTTGCACCCGGGTTCGGATAAAAGATGCCGGTCCGGCAGATGGCGGTTTTCCGGCAGATGATATGGGACGTCGTTTCGCGGATGCGGCCATCGGGTCCGAGATACCGGTTGCGGTGGTTTTGTTACGGCCACCGCAGCCGGATGCAATATGAAATTGTAATGAGCGGATTTTTGCTCTTGCCGATTCTGCCGCCATTGTTCGCTTCGTGCGGGTCGGTGCCGGTTGCGTCGTGAATGCCCCTTCCGGTGTCTGGAAAATGGTCTTATGATAGCCAAAATGTCGGTAAGAGGTCGGTTTTATGAAAAAAAAGTACCGGAATGTTGCTTAATTCAAAACATTCTGTATATTTGCAAACGCATTGGGCATTAAACTGGAAAAAGATATGAACCATTCATTGCTGCTAAGCTCTATTATTATTATAGACATCCTTTTGCATAAGCGAGAGAGATGATGCAGGGCGTACGGCAGCAGTGACAAGTGTGATATTGAAGACCTTTCCCCTACATCGACGAGGAGAAAGGTCTTTTTCAATCGGTGGCCCGGGTAGCGAGATAGTAATTACTGTAAATGAAATAGGATATGAATACATTATTCGACAAAATCTGGGATGCCCACGTGGTGCAGCAGGTGGCCGACGGCCCTACACAGCTTTATATCGACCGCCTTTATTGCCACGAGGTGACCAGTCCGCAGGCTTTTGCCGGCATGCGGGCGCGCGGGCTGAAATGCTTCCGTCCGGAACGCATCTTCTGTATGCCCGACCACAACACACCGACTCATGACCAGGACAAGCCGATCGAGGATCCGGTGAGCAAGGCACAGGTGGACACGCTGGCCAAAAATGCAGAGGATTTCGGCCTGACGCACTTCGGGATGATGAACCCGAAGAACGGTATCATACACGTGGTGGGGCCCGAGCGGGGACTTTCGCTGCCGGGCATGACCATCGTATGCGGCGACTCGCACACGTCGACGCATGGTGCGATGGGTGCGGTGGCTTTCGGCATCGGGACGTCGGAGGTCGAGATGGTGATGGCCTCGCAGTGCATCCTGCAACAGAAACCGCTGTCGATGAGGATCAATATCGAGGGCAGGCCCGGCCGCGGAGTGACTGCCAAGGACATGGCGCTTTTCCTGATGTCGAAACTGACGACTTCGGGGGCGACGGGCTACTTCGTCGAGTATGCCGGAGAGGCTGTGCGGTCGCTGACGATGGAGGGGCGACTGACCCTCTGCAATCTTTCTATCGAAATGGGGGCGCGCGGCGGCTTCATCGCTCCTGATGAGGTGACTTTCGAGTACATCAAGGGGCGCGAATATGCTCCGAAGGGCAAGGCCTGGGACGAAGCGCTGGCCTATTGGAAAACACTGAAGAGCGGCGACGATGCGGTCTTCGACAAGGAACTGACTTTCCGTGCCGAGGAGATAGAACCGATGATCACCTACGGCACCAATCCGGGCATGGGTATGGGAATCACTGAAACCATTCCGGCGCTCGACACCGTCGATGAGGCGGGCCGGGCCTCGTATCTGAAAGCGCTCGATTATATGGGATTCACCCCCGGCGAGTCGCTCTTGGGTCGTCCGATCGATTATGTTTTCCTCGGTGCCTGTACAAACGGCCGTATCGAGGACTTCCGGGCTTTTGCCTCGGTGGTGAAAGGCCGGCACAAGGCCGACGGGGTGACCGCATGGCTTGTGCCCGGGTCGTGGATGGTGGACGCTCAGATCCGCGAGGAGGGACTTGACAGGATCCTGGAGGCGGCGGGCTTCGCCATCAGGCAGCCCGGTTGTTCGGCCTGTCTGGCGATGAACGACGACAAGATTCCGGCCGGTAAATATGCCGTGTCGACCTCCAACCGTAACTTCGAGGGGCGTCAGGGACCGGGCGCACGGACGCTGCTGGCCTCGCCGCTGGTAGCGGCGGCCGCGGCGGTCACGGGAAGGGTGACAGACCCGCGTGATCTGATGGCGTGACCGCCCCGCAGACCATGGGCGGCGGTCGCGGCGCGGCGGCGGGGACCTCGGTGTTGCCGGGGGCTGCCTGCCGCGTGGCGGCAAGGGGCACGAACGGCCTGGGTGGCTGACACCTGTCGGGCGTAACCATTGCTGATACCATGGGATCCCCTCCGTTTGAGAAAGGAACAATGAAATAACTTATAAACAATAGAAAACAATGAAACAGAAATTCGATATTGTCACTTCGACCTGTGTCCCACTTCCGCTGGAGAATGTGGATACGGACCAGATCATCCCCGCCCGCTTCCTGAAAGCGACGACTCGGGAGGAGAAGTTTTTCGGTGATAACCTGTTTCGCGACTGGCGCTATCGGCCGGACGGGACCCTGAATCCCGATTTCGTATTGAACGACCCGACTTATGGCGGCAGTATCCTGGTGGCCGGCAAGAATTTCGGTTCCGGTTCAAGCCGCGAACATGCGGCGTGGGCCATTGCTGGCTATGGTTTCCGGGTGGTGGTGAGCAGCTTTTTCGCGGATATCCACAAGAACAACGAGCTGAATAATTTCGTGTTGCCCGTGGTGGTCAGCGAGCCCTTTTTGCAGGAGCTCTTCGACAGCATCGCTGCCGATCCCAAAACCGAGGTCGAGGTGAACCTGCCGGCGCAGACCATTACCAACCGGGCCACCGGGCACAGCGAGCATTTTGAGATCAATGGCTACAAGAAACATTGTCTCATGAACGGGTTGGATGATATTGATTTCCTGGTCGGTAACCGCGATAAGATCGAGGCTTGGGAGAATGAAGCATAGGCCTTGCCGTCCGGGCCCGGCCGCAGTGGCGGCCGGATGTTCCGAAATCCGATGTACAAGTGTATGAAACAGAATATTCCGACCATAGAAATCATGGACACCACGCTTCGCGATGGCGAACAGACCAGCGGAGTGTCGTTTCTGCCTCATGAGAAGCTGCGGATCGCTCATTTATTGCTCGACGAACTGAAGGTGGACCGGGTGGAGATTGCCTCGGCGCGTGTATCGGAGGGTGAGTTCGAGGCGGTGCGCAACATCTGCCGCTGGGCGGAGAAGCATGGCTATCTCGACCGTGTGGAGGTGCTGGGTTTCGTCGATGACGGCCGGTCGCTGCAATGGATCCGGGAGGCCGGAGGCCGTGTCATCAATCTGCTGACCAAAGGCTCCTGCCGGCATTGTACGCAGCAGCTGAAAAAACAGCCTGAGGAGCATCTCGCCGACATCCGTCGTAACATCCGCATGGCCCGGGAGGCCGGTATCGGGGTGAATGTCTATCTCGAGGACTGGAGCAACGGCATGAAGGAAGATTCCAGCTATGTCTTCAGTCTGATGGACGGGCTGCAGGGGCTGGGCATCCGTCGCTTCATGCTGCCCGATACCCTGGGGGTGCTGAATCCTTTGCAGGTTATCGAATATTTCCGTAAGATGGTGAGGCGTTATCCCGACGTGCATTTCGATTTCCATGCTCATAATGATTATGATCTGGCGGTGAGCAATGTGCTGGCCGCCGTCCTGAGCGGGGCCCGCGGATTGCATACCGCGATCAATGGCTTGGGCGAACGGGCCGGCAACGCGCCGCTGGCAAGCGTCCAGGTGATTCTGAAAGATCATTTCAATGCCCGCACAAACATCGACGAGGAGAAACTCAATGAGGTGAGCCACGCCGTGGAGTCTTACAGCGGTATCGCCATTCCCCCCAACAAGCCCATTGTGGGCAGCAGCGTGTTTACGCAGGTGGCCGGTGTCCATGCCGACGGCGACAACAAGAACAATCTCTATTGCAACGATCTGCTGCCCGAGCGTTTCGGCCGTAAGCGCGAGTATGCGCTGGGCAAGGCCAGCGGCAAGGCCAATATCCGCAAGAATCTGGAGGAGCTGGGGGTGGAGCTTAGCGAGGAGGCGATGAAAAAGGTGACCGAACGGATCATCGAACTGGGTGACAAGAAGGAGCTGGTGACTCAGGAAGACCTTCCCTATATCGTGAATGACGTGCTCAAACATACTGCGCCCGACGAGAAGGTCCGGTTGTTGAGTTACATGGTTTCGACGGCCTATGGACTGAAGCCTATGGCCTGTGTCCGGCTGGAGGTGAACGGCAAAGTCTATGAAGAACATGCTGCCGGCGACGGGCAGTTCGACGCTTTTGTACGTGCTGTCCGTCACATTTACAAAAATCATCTTGGAAGGGCGTTTCCATGGCTTTCCAATTATCTGGTTTCCATTCCACCCGGTGGCCGTACCGATGCCCTGGTTCAGACTTCCATCGAATGGATCTTCAGATCCCGAAGCTACCGGACGCATGCCCTCGATGCCGATCAGACTGAGGCTGCCATCAAGGCGACGGTCAAGTTGCTGAACCTGATCGAGAAGGAATATGAGGCATAGGCCGTCATCGGCAGGCAGGTAGCCCGGCCGGCGGTGGCATGAGCGGCCGGAGACGGTTCGTGTGGGCTGCCGTCGGGTGCTGTCAGGGCTTCGGACGGTAAAATGATAGCAAAATAATTTAATTATAGATATGGATTTAAAAATAGCAGTGTTGGCCGGTGACGGTATCGGCCCGGAAATATCCGCCGTGGGGGTGGATGTAATGACCGCCGTGTGTGAGAAGTTCGGTCATAAGGTTTCGTATGAATATGGTATTTGCGGTGCTCATGCTATCGATGAGGTCGGCGATCCGTTTCCTGATGCCACTTATGAGATATGCAAGGCGGCGGATGCCGTGTTGTTCTCGGCAGTGGGTGATCCGAAGTTCGACAATGATCCTACGGCCAAAGTACGCCCTGAGCAGGGGTTGCTGGCGATGAGGAAGAAGCTCGGACTGTTTGCGAACATCCGTCCCGTCCAGACTTTCAGGTGCCTGTTGCATAAGTCGCCCTTGCGGCCGGAATTGATCGAGAAAGCGGACTTTATCTGCATCCGCGAGCTGACCGGCGGCATGTATTTCGGCGAGAAGTACCAGGATAATGATAAGGCCTACGATACGAATATGTATACCCGCCCGGAAATCGAGCGCATTTTGAAGGTCGGATTCGAATATGCCATGAAGCGGCGCCGGCACCTTACGGTGGTCGACAAGGCGAATGTGCTTGCGTCGTCGCGTTTGTGGCGTCAGATCGCCCGGGAGATGGCTCCGCTTTATCCGGAGGTGACGACCGATTACATGTATGTCGACAATGCCGCCATGCGGATGATTCAGGAGCCCTCTTTCTTCGATGTGATGGTGACGGAAAACACATTCGGGGACATTTTGACCGACGAGGGCTCGGTGATCAGTGGTTCTATGGGCTTGTTGCCGTCTGCCTCGACGGGCGAAAGTACTCCGGTCTTCGAGCCGATTCATGGCAGCTGGCCGCAGGCCAAGGGGCTGAACATTGCCAATCCGCTGGCGCAGATTCTGTCGGTGGCCATGCTCTTTGAGTATTTCGGCTTGAAAGAAGAGGGAGCGCTGATTCGCGAGGCAGTCAATGCTAGTCTGGATGCCTGCGTGCGCACTCCGGATATCCAGGTCGACGGATGTGTGAAATACGGTACCCGTGAGGTAGGCGCCTGGATCGTGGCTTATATAAAGAAGTAATTTCCTGTGTTGCCCGCTGGCCGGTTTTCGTGAGGAAGCGGTTTTGTTTTTCGTAGCCTGTTTCTGTGTGGAGCCGGCAGCGGGTAGCGTGAATATGATACGATTCCGCCCGGAGGAGTTTGCAATGATCTCCTTCGGGCGGAATCGTGTCGGAAATGGCCGGTTGTAGCCGGTATGGATGCTCCTTTCTTTTTGCTTATTGGAACTGAATCGTGCCGTTGGGGCCGGCAATGCTGCCGGGATCCTCCTGTTTGTCGGCATGGAGCGAAGCGAGATCTGCGCGGCGGCGGTTATAAGCCGGTATTTGCTCGAGTTTGGTTATCAGTACCTCATTATCCAGCTCTCTGTCGTCCAGAATATAGTAGGCGGCACGGGCGGACTTGTTGCGGATCTTGTCGGCCAGTTCGTTGCCATAGTAATCTACGATATGTTTGAGCCCTTCATCTCCGTGATCCGGTTTTGCCGGTTGTGTGCCGGCCGGTCGGGGCGTTGAGACCTGTGGGGTTATCGGCGTGGGTGCCGGCTGAACCGGCGCGGCAGCTATGGGAGTCACGGTATTTTGCTGAAAAAATACCGGCTCCGGTTGCTGGGGCTGGCTTGGAGTCTGCACATCCGCAATGGGGGACGTCGTTTCCGGACTTATTGGAGCTACAGGCGTCGGTGAAATTTGCTGCACGGGCGCAGATACCGCCGGTTGCGGCGCCGCGGGAGCGGGTGATACGGTTTCCGATTGTATGGGCGCCGTAGTGGCCGGTTTCTGTACAAAAGCCGGAGTTTCGGCGGTTTGCGGCGCCGGTTTTGCCGGTGCCGGACGTGCCGTTCCTCCCCCGGATTCCATATTAAAGCCGCTGGCCAGGATAATCATTTTTACTTTTGAGCCCAATGAGTCGTCGAAAGTGGCTCCCCAGATGACTTCGATATCCTCATCTTGGAATTGATCCATAAAATCATTCAGCTCTGCGATTTCCTGCATGGTGATAGGGTCTTCATGGCTGAAGCTGATATTGAACAAGATGTGTTGTGCCCCGTGAATTTCGTTGCCCATGAGCAACGGAGAGTTGACGGCATCGTTGATGGCCATGGTGACGCGTCCCTGACCTTCTCCGTAGCCGGTGCTGATGATGGCGACGCCGCTGTTCTGTAACGTGGTTTTCACATCCGCGAAGTCGACGTTGACATAGCTTTCGCTGGTGATGATTTCCGAGATGCTCCTGGCGGCTATCGTCAGTGTGTCATCGGCTTTGCTGAACGCATTGCTGAACTCCAGGTCCGGATAGATCTTACAGAGCCGGTCGTTGTTGACAATCAGCAATGCATCTACCCAGTCCCGGATTTTTTCAACTCCTTCCAAGGCCATTTTAATCTTTCTCCGACCTTCAAAACCGAAGGGAATAGTAACGATGCCTATGGTCAGGATGTTCATTTCGCGGGCAATCTGTGCCACGATGGGGGCGGCGCCGGTGCCGGTTCCTCCGCCCATGCCGGCTGTGACGAAAACCATCTGTGTGCCGTCGGCAAGTGCGGTGCGGATTTCGTCGACGCTTTCAAGGGCATATTGTCTTGCGACCTCCGGCTTGGCTCCTGCGCCAAGGCCGGGGCCGATTTGCAACTTGTCGGGAATCGGAGAGTTTTTGAGGGCCTGACGGTCGGTGTTGATAATCAGGAATGAAACATCTTTGATGCCTTCTCGGTACATGTGGCTGACCGCGTTGCCGCCGCCGCCGCCTACGCCTACGACTTTGATGATGACGTCATTGGCTTCGACGGTTTTGTAATCGAAATCAAGGTCATCTTTCCGGCCGTCGGCGGTATCTTCTTTCATTGTGGAGAGATCGGTGTTGCCGGATATCTCCGGAACAGGCCGGGAGGTCATTGCCGGTTCCTGTATGGGATCTATGAGGTTGGGTGTTTCCATTGTCTTGTTGTTTTTTTGAGTGATTTTTACCGGTTAGTTTTCCTCCATTCCGAAGAAAAGGTCGCCGATGATTGCTTTGAACCCTTTTTTGGACGTCGGTTTATTGGGTTTGATCTCATCAAGGAGAGATCTGACGCCGTCATTGTCGGCAGGAGTCTCGACCGTGGTTTCTGCGGCCGTTATAGGTTTGGGTATGGTAACGTTGGGGCTTGCCGGCTGCGGTTTGCTCTTGCGGCAGTCCTTGGTGGCGCAGCTGATCATACAGAGGAGGGAAGAATAGTGTACCCGCTTTTCCGCGCCGCCGGCGATGATGTTGGTATAGGTGCGGGTCTTGACTCCCATGTTCAGTTGCTGGCTTAACAGCGTGCTTAATCCTTTCTGCACGGATGCGCCGCCGGTGATGATGCTGCCGCCGTTGATTTCGGGCCCTAAGCCGGATAGGTCGATCTGATGTTTGATGTTTGCGATGATTTCTTCATAGCGGCATTGCACGATGGTGTTCAGCTGGGTGATTTCCATTCCGATGGCCTCTTGCACGATGGTCGACGGGCGGAGATCATTAGGATCATTCGGATAAGCGGAACTCCATTTCACTTTGGCATTTTCAGCCTCATTGTGTCTCAGACCGCAGCTCATGATGTCCATGGTCACCACATCGCCGCCCAGAGGGATTACCGCCAGGTGGCGCAGGGTCTGTTTGTAGATGGCTACCGTTGTCGTGGCGGCGCCGAAGTTGACCAATACACAGCCCTGCTGTTTTTCGATGTCGGTGAGGATATGCGAGGTTGCCAATGGCAATGCGACGAACCCGGCGATTTCTATACCGGCTCTGTCCATGGTGGTCTGGATGTTGCGTTTGAGGTAGGAACGGCCTATGATGAGCTGATTATAGGCGATGATTTCGGTTCCGAGAGCACCGATAGGGTTCCAGCAATCCCGTCCGTCGATGTTATAGTACATGGCTTCGACATCGAAAAGATCGTAGCCTTGTAACGGAATGTTCATGCTCTGCTGGCGCAGAATGTTGACGGTTTCCTGAGTGATTTCGGCCTCTTCTCCAAGATGGATGGAGGTTGTGTTCGGCATGGAGTGGATAGACATGCCCGCTACGCCGACGTATGCTTTCCCGATGCTGACAGATTCCTGTGCGCTGAGGCGGTTGCTGAGCTTTTGTATCAGGTGCTTGATTTTAGCGGCCGCCTCTTCTGTGTTCTGGATACATCCGTGCCGGATGCAGCCGTTGGAGGGCTCGCTTTCTATGGCGAGGACGGTGACGTGACCGGCAGCATCGCGGTGTGCTGCGATCGCATTGATGGAAGAAGTGCCGAATTCTAAGGCACAAGTGAGTGTATTGGTCATTTTTATAAGGATTTACGGAGGGTTTTGAGTTTATTCGTTTTTTTCACCGATGACCTGCCCGTCGAATTTGAGACTGATGCTTCGGTAAGCGTTCCAGCCTTTCTTGTTAAGCACTTTCTTGTAAAAAGTAAGCAGGTTATCGAGCTTCTTTTCATAGTTGTCGAATGTTCCTAACTTGATGATATGGTCTCCGACACGCGGAATCAGTTCCACTTCCTCTTTCTGAGTGACATGTATCTGCACGATGTTGCTGCGCCAGAAGCGGTTCTTCTGAAGAAAGAGGGCAAATTCATACAGCCGCGTGCGGGCCAGTTGCTCGTGAATGTTGCCTGTGGCCAGCGGTAACTTCAAAGCTGGTGCATTGGCATGCATCGGCATCAGTTCCCCGTCATGATCTATATAGTAATTGTGGCCGCGCTCTGTCTGGATCCTCATAATGGGATGACGTTGGTAGATGTCTATACGCAGGATGCTGTCCGGTGTGTGGTAGCAGCGCGCCTGGCGGATCAGCTTGTTTTGTTCCAGATGCTGAGACAAAACATGAGTGTCGAAGGCATCGATTCGCTTGCCTTTGGGAGAAAATCCGGCCTGTTTCATCATGGCCCGGATGTCGTTTTCCCTCAAAAACGAGGTCTCTGCCGTATCGCGGAATTCGATACGGTAATCCCGATAACGGGCGGGATTCCGGTTGACGGCATAGATGAATCCGGCGATGAACAGATAGCCGATCAATAGCGTAGAGCCGATGATTTTGAGTGCGGTTTTGAACACGATATGATGATTTTAAGGATGTTGTGGCTGTAGGGCCTCTTTTACGGGGATGACCAGCCGTTCTATGTCGCCGGCCCCCATCATAACCAAGAGATCGATTTCGCCCGCAGTTTGTAATTCCGCGAGTCGGGGAATCAGGGTCTCTTTCGGGCAGATTTCGCGTTCTCCGACGGTCATGCGGTTCAGCAACATTTCTGAAGAAACTCCTTCGATGGGCTGTTCGCGTGCCGGATAGATCGGTAGAAGAATACATCTGTCGGCCAGAGAGAGCGCCTCGGCGAAGCCATCGGCTAAATCCCGGGTGCGGGTGTAAAGATGCGGCTGGAAGACGACGGTCAGCTTGCGGCCGGGGAAAAGGGCTTTTACGGAACCCAGACTTGCGCGGATTTCGTCGGGGTGATGGGCGTAGTCATCCATGAGCACCAGCTTATCGGTCTTTACGTAGAAGTCGAAACGGCGTTTTGCTCCGCCGAAGGTCCTTAACGCGGCGCGTAATTCGGTTTCCGTACAGTTGTTGAGCAATCCGACGGCGAGCGCGGCGGTGGCATTATCCACATTGATGGGAACCGGAACGCCGATTTCCATATCTACCATGTCGATGCCCTCCGGATAGGCCGGGCAAGCACCGGGCATGGCCTTGAAATCGAATAAAATGGAGCCGTTACCGATGCGGACATTGTGGGCGATGAAATCGGTGTCGCCGTTGACGGAATAAGTCAGCAAGGTGGTCCCCTCCGCAAGACGGGATTCCACTTTCACGCCTGTGTGCAGCAGTAGCGTTCCGCCGGGACGGATCAGAGAGGTGAAGTGGGCAAAACTCTCGCGATAGGCGGTCTCTGTTCCGTAGATATCCAGGTGATCGGGATCACAGGATGTGATCACCGCCATATAGGGACTGAGTGTATGGAAAGAACGGTCGAATTCATCGGCCTCGATAACTGTCAGGTCCGATGTATCGGAGAGCATCAGGTTGCTGTTATACGGTTTCAGGATTCCGCCGAGGAATGCATTGCAGTCTACATGGCTTTGTTTCAGCAGATGTGCCACCATTCCGGAAGTCGTGGTTTTTCCGTGGGTGCCGGCAATACAGATACCGCGCTTGGCGCATGTTATCATACCGAGCAACTGGGCTCTTTTGACGATTTGGAAGCCTCCGTTGCGGAAGTAGGTGAGTTCGCCGTGGTCGGAGGGGATGGCAGGCGTATAGACGATCAGAGTTGTTTCCGGATCTTTGAAACAGTCTTTGACGCTTCCGATATTATCTTCGTAGTGGATATCGATGCCTTCGCGGATGAGGGTATCGGTCAGGTCGGAGGGAGTCCGGTCGTAGCCGCCGACGGTGAATCCTTCGGCATGGAAGTATCGCTCCAGCGCGCTCATGCCGATGCCTCCGGCACCGACGAAATACAAGTTTTTGAAATGATCTATATCGAGTGGTTGCATGTCTAATGTTATCGGTTTGAGATGTGGTCTGTAATTGGAGGCCGCCGGTTGCCTGCCGGTTCGGTTTTATCCGGTAGCTGGTGGATGTCAGGTGTGGGATTCGGCCTTTTCGATTACCAGTCTGGCGATTTTTTCCGCGCTGTCATAGAGAGCCAGTTTCTTGATGTTTTCTTCCAGGAGGTGGCACTTCGCGGTATCCTGGATGAGGGCGATGGCTGTGTCGACAAGCTGTGCTCCGGCCTCCTGATCGGCGATAAAAATGGCGGCGTTACGATCGGAGAGGGCGCGGGCGTTTTTCGTCTGATGGTCTTCGGCGACATTCGGTGACGGTACAAGAATCGCCGCTTTGCCTAAAAGGCAGAGCTCGGAAATCGAACTGGCGCCGGCTCGTGATATGACCACATCGGCGGCCCGGTAGGCGGTCGCCATGTCGGCGATGAACGCTGTCGGATGCACTGAGGTGCTTCCGTTTTCCCGGGTTCGGCTGATACAGTCCCCGGCGTAGTTTTTCCCGGTTTGCCAAAGCACTTGAATTCCCTTTTCGGTGAAGCGGGCGATGCCGCCGGCAATGCTCTCGTTGATGGTCCGTGCTCCAAGACTGCCACCGATCACCAGTATTGTCGGTTTGTCGGGATCCAGACCCATTTTGTCGCGGGCCTCCGCCTTGCCGCTCTTTTCTGCCAGCAGGGATTGCCTGACCGGATTGCCGGTCATGACTATTTTTTCGGCCGGGAAGAAGCGTCCCATGTTTTCGTAGGCTACGCAGATCACCGAGGCCTTTTTAGCCAACAATTTATTGGTGACGCCGGCATAGGAATTCTGTTCCTGTATGATGCAGGGGATTCCCATTTTATGGGCCATGTTGAGGGTCGGGCCGCTGGCGTATCCGCCGACTCCGACAGCGGCATCCGGCTGAAAGTTGCACAAGGTCTTACGCGCCAGCCGCTGACTTTTCATCAAGTCAACCAGCACCCCGATATTTTTAGGGTTGTAAAGAGGGCGGAAAAAGCCTCTTACAGGGAGTCCGACGATGGTATAGCCCGCGGCAGGAACTTTTTCCATCTCCATGCGACCCGATGCTCCGATGAAGAGGATTTCCGCGTCGGGCCGGAGGTTTTTGATGGCGTTAGCGATGGCGATTGCAGGGAATATATGGCCTCCTGTTCCCCCGCCGCTTATTGCAATTTTCATGTCTGAATCTTTTAATTTCGATTTTATTGCCGCTGTTATGTTTTGAGACGGCATTTTATTATTTTTGAATGATAAAATCTCAAAGACCACAAAGATAATGGCTTTATGGTCAATATCGTGTAAAAGGAATGAAAAAATGAAAATAAATTTAGAGTTTTAACAAAGAATGTAAGGATGTTACCCTAAAATGTCTGTTAGAAAAACATAACTTCTTTTTTTAATCATATTCTGAATGGCGCTGGATGTGTGTATCAAAGCAGAAAAATATGTGGCGGTGCTTGCTGATTTTTTGACAAGAACAGCATGCCGGATGCCGTCGCACCCGGCATGCTGACGGCGGAACTATCCTTTTACCTCATTGGTGAGTTCCCGGCCTTCGCGGAAGTCTCTGATACTTTGTAATGTGGTTTCCGCAATATTGTAAAGGGCTTCCCGGGTGAAATAGGCCTGATGTGAAGTGACGATAACATTGTTGAAAGAAAGCAGGCGGGCCAATGTGTCGTCGTCGATGAAACTATCTGAAACGTCTTCGTAAAAATAATCGCCTTCTTCCTCATATACATCCAGTGCGGCCGAGCCGATTCTATGGCTTTTCAGTCCTTCGATCAGGGCGTCTGTATGAATCAGCAGTCCGCGTCCGGTATTGATGATCATGACTCCCTCTTTCATTTGGGCGATGCTGCCGCGGTCGATGATGTAGCGTGTGCTTTCGGTGAGCGGGCAGTGAAGGGTGATGATATCGGATGATGCATACAATGTTTCGAGACTGACATACCGAATGCCGGATCTCTGGGCGAATTCCGCGTCAGGGAAAGGGTCGTAGGCCAGCATGTTCATGCCGAATCCGCTAAGCATCCGGATCAATATTCTGGCGATTTTTCCGGTGCCGATGAACCCGATGGTTTTTCGATAAAGATCGAACCCGAGGAGCCCCCGCAGGGAGAAATTGCCGTCGCGGGTTCGGGCTACGGCACGAGGTATCTGCCGGTTGAGGGAAAGAATGAGACCGAGGGTAAATTCTGCTACGGCATGGGGGGAATAGGATGGGACGCGGACTACTCTGATTCCTGCTTTTGCTGCTGCGCTAAGGTCTACGTTATTGAATCCTGCGCAACGCAGGGCTATGAGTTTTACGCCCAGTGTGGCAAGGGCACGTATGATGTCCGCATCAACTATATCGTTGACAAATACGCAGACAGTATCGGCCCCTTTGGTCAGGGTGATATTGTCCAGATTGATATGGCTTTTGAAAAATTTCATTTCCATACCGAAGTTTTTATTGACTTCGTTGAAAATGTCGATGTCATAAGACTTTGTTCCGAAGAAAACGATTTTTATCATACCGACAGGAGTATAAAGAGGATGAGTTATGTTATGAAGCATAACGTTTTATTCTCCGGCTCGGTTTATTTTGGAAAAATAGCTCTCGCTTCGGCTGCAAATACGGAAAATTTCGGTTTCGGGGTTTTATTTTGAGACGAAAAGTGTCATGCCGTCTCCCATCAGGTTTGCCCGATATTGTCTCAGTATGTAGTTCTTGGTATTGGCCGGCCCGGCAGTAGGTGCAGGACTACCGTAAATCACAGCGCCGAACTGTGAGCCGCAGTTCGGACAGGATGCAGTCAGGGCATCCGCCATTTCTATGCGATGAATGCTCTGTCCATAGCTTTTATAGCAATAGGGGCAGGCGAGATCAAACGCATAATATTGCTGCTCGTAATTTTGCAGTAGCAGAAGACCGCCGATGCCTATATAATCGGACACTGAAATGGTTCTGCGGTCGTAGATACGCACATAGCCTCCCGGGGTGCTTAGCTGAGCCTGGCCGAGTTGTTGCATAATGGCATTGACTGTCTCTACATTGCAGCTATATGATACATACGCCGGCATTGGTACCGGACTTTCCATGAAGCTATCATCGCAGGCCGTTACCGTAAGGAAAAAAATGGCGGTCAGGAATCCTTTCGTCCGTAGATTTTTGTTCAGATACATGGTTTGAAAAGTCTTTTTTATTGTAAAAACTGTTGACAGCATCTTTTTGTTTGACTCCGTCCCGCCGGCCAATGTCACGGATTCTTTATGAGCCTTTCAATAGCCTGTTCCGCCCGCTCGAAATGGAATCCGTCGACGGTTTTCTGCATCAGTTGCTCGATTTTATCGAGACAGAGGTTGCCGATGCTTCCGGCGTGTGTGTGATGAACCTCTTTTTGAGGCCTGAATTGTCCGGCCTCGATGTTAAGTCCTACTTTTTTGTAGGCATCGCGGAATGGCATTCCCTCTGCTGCAAGCCGGTTGACCTCTTCCACAGAAAATATCAGGTCATAACGGGGATCATCCAGGATGTGCTCGTTGACGGTAATATGTTCCATCATGAGGGTAACCATTTTCAGGCAGTCTTTAAGCTCTCCAAAGGTAGGTAAGAAGGTTTCTTTGATAATTTGAAGATCTCTGAAGTAGCCGGAGGGGAGATTGTTGGCGATGAGCATGATTTGTTCGGGCACGGACTGGATCTTGTTACATTTTGCACGGGTTAACTCGAACACGTCGGGGTTCTTTTTGTGGGGCATGATGCTGGAACCGGTCGTGAAGGCATCGTGCAGTTTGATGAAGCCGAAATTCTGTGACGAAAACATGCACGCGTCAAAAGAGAGTTTGGCTATGGTGGCTGCGATGCCGCCCAATGCCTGCGCTACGATACGTTCTACTTTGCCGCGGCCCATTTGCGCATACACTACATTATAATCCATGCTGTCGAAACCCAGCAGGTCGGTGGTCATCTGCCTGTCTAATGGGAATGAGGAACCGTAGCCTGCGGCCGAACCGAGTGGGTTACGGTTGGTGACGCGATAGGCTGCCTGCAGGACGGTGAGATCGTCGACCAGGCTTTCTGCGTATGCGCCGAACCAGAGTCCGAATGAAGAGGGCATGGCAACCTGCAGATGGGTGTAGCCGGGCATGAGCACATGGGCGTATCGTTTTCCTTGTCGGATCAGCATTTCGAACAATCGGACGGTTGCAGCCGTGATTTCCCGGATTTCATGTCTCATGAAAAGCTTCAAATCCACCAGAACCTGGTCGTTACGAGACCTGCCGCTGTGTATTTTTTTTCCGATGTCGCCTAAACGACGCGTTAATAGCAGTTCCACCTCCGAGTGGACATCTTCGATTCCCTCCTCGATCTCAAAATTTCCGCCGGTGGCATCTTCATAGATCTTGCGCATTTCGGCCAACAGCACGCGCAGTTCTTCAGCCGAGAGGAGGCCGATACTTTCAAGCATGGTGATGTGTGCCATCGATCCGAGTATATCGAACGGCGCCAGATAAAGGTCCATTTCGCGATCGTGGCCGATGGTATAACGTTCGATGTCCTTATCCACCTGAACGGATTTTTCCCAGAGTTTCATAAGCGGTAGAAAATTGTGTGATTAAAACGATGCGGCCGGAAAGAACGGCCGCTACCGAGAGGAGAAAATCTATGCCGGTATCGCCGGGTGCCGTATTTCCGGTTTTAATAGGGAAGCCGGGTCAGCATTTCGGCCATTTTTTCAACGCCGTCTTTTAATTTGCCGCCGATCATGGGTTTCAGATAGAATGGGATGTCGGCATGCAGGGTGATTTTCATTTTGGTTTCATAGGGGGCCGTTCCTATGAGCTGTATCCAGAGATTAAAGGAGACAGGAGACTGATCGGAGCCGAATTTAATGGTTTTAAGGGGCTCGCGATCCACGATCCGGATGCACATGGGGCCGGCCATGGCAGCAGAAAAAGAAACGCTGTCGCGGTCGCAGCGGAAGTCTTGGATCTTATCTTCCGGAATGAGTCCTTTCAGGGCTTCGAGATTACTGAGATCGGAAAGTTTATTGTAAATAGCCTCTTGAGCGGCATGGATGGTCTGTACCGAGCTTTCGATTTTTGTCATGATAGAATGTGGTTTGTAAAATAGCTGACGGCAACAAGCACCCGGAGGATGCCTATCGCCGTCATCGGATGGACAATCTTATTTATAAGGATCCCAAGCGGCCGGATTCTTGCGCCATTCCTTCAGAATGTCGATGTCTTCGGCTGCGATATAATCGGTGGCGACGGCCTCTTCGAGGACCTCTTCATAATTGCTGAGGGTAAGGAGTTTCACGTCGGCTTTAGCGAAGGCCTCGGCGGCGGTGGGGAAAAGATAGGAGAATATGGCCACCATGCCGACCACGTCACACTGTTGTTTACGGACAGCCTCCACAGCCTTGAGACTGCTGGCACCGGTAGAGATAAGGTCTTCGACAACCACAACTTTCCAACCCGGTCTCAGGTCGCCTTCGATGAGATTTTCGAGTCCGTGATCCTTAGGTGCGGAGCGGACGTAGACGAAGGGAACGCCGAGGGCGTCTGCCACCAGCGCACCTTGGGCGATGGCTCCAGTTGCGACACCGGCAATGGCGTCTATCTGACCGAAATTCTGCTGTATGGTGGAGCAGATGCCGGTTTTGATGATCGTGCGGATTTCAGGATAGGATAACGTCTTCCGGTTATCGCAATAGATCGGCGACTTCCATCCGGAAGCCCATGTGAAAGGATTTTTTGGCTGAAGCTTGACGGCCTTGATGGCAAGGAGCTTTTCGGCAACCAGACGTGACAGTGTTTTCATTTTTGTTTATTGTTAGTGAATGTATATCGGACGGATGATTTTTTTAATATCAGGTGTTTGAATAAGCCATGATGCTTACTTCAAGCCACAAATATAATTTGAAAAAATAACAATAAGTACTTTTCGACTTCAAAAAAGATTCATCCCGGATATTTTTATCAAAGAGAAATACCTAATGTGAGAAAACTGATTCTTACACTTTGCACTTCAAGCAACGCGTGGGCGCATGCATCCAGCGTGGCGCCGCTGGTCAGTACGTCATCGACGATCAGAATGTGGCGGCCGATGAATTTTTCGGGGCTTTTCACCGTGAAACTATCGCGTAGGTTGGAGAGTCGTTCATAATAGGTGCTGTGTACCTGCGACCGGGTATGTCGGCATTTGCAGAGGGCGTTTGTTTCGACGGCGATATTCCACCGTCGGCCGAGTGCGCGGGCGATTTCTTCGCATTGATTGTATCCGCGGGAAAGCCGGCGCCGCCAGTGTATCGGTACAGGAACGATCAGATCGATGTCGCCCGGCCATCCTTCCGGCTCGATTTCAGCCGCGAAAAGGGTGGCGAGATCATGGTTGATCCAGGGCTTTCCCTCATACTTGGCTTCGTGTAATAAATGTGAAAAACGGCTTCCTTTCTTGTAATAACAGAATGCAACTCCTTTCTGGAACGGAAATTTACCGGCGAGGGCCTTTTCTGCCCGGTTGTCACGACCGTAAACCGCGAGGCGCGGTAATTCCGTCTGGCAGGAAAGACAGAGTCCGAGCTCTCCGGCTTCCAACTCCCGGCGGCAATAGCGGCATGTGCGGGGAAAGAACAATTCTATCAGATCCTGAAGCAGAGACATGGTGCTGGCAGTGGGATAAGTTGTGACTCAATCGGTATCTTCGGGATGCGACAGTTCCGGCAATATACCGAAGGCGCGACTTATGCACTCACTCTCGTATCCCCGCTGTGCGGCGAAGCTGTAAAGTTTCCGGCGGCATTCCGGTGTAAGCGGGCGGGGCAGACTGTGTGCTTTGGACCGCAGTATTCCGGCCAGGGTTTGCAGATAATTCTCTTCGTCGATGCACTCTGCCAACAGGCGGTCGATTTCACTTTCGTTCAATTGTTTATATCTGAGAGCATAACGGATTTTGACACGTCCCCAATGGTTGTATGCCGATTTGTCATGGATGAAAG
Source organism: uncultured Prevotellaceae bacterium (assembly GCA_964567855.1). Lineage (GTDB taxonomy): Bacteria > Bacteroidota > Bacteroidia > Bacteroidales > UBA3663 > Liminaster. The sequence continues at coordinate 114,464 of CAZMOE010000004.1, read as the reverse complement.
CCCGTATATACCGCTCTTCGCAGAGAAAATTTTCGTCTGTAAGCCTGTCGATGATGCTTTCGGCCTCTTTTCTGCCGATTCCCCATCCGAGAAGCTTTTCGCGTATGTCGGCCGGAGCGCGTTCGCCCTTTGAGCAATAGGCCGCCGCGCGCGAGAGCGCCTCTTCGGGGGATAGGATTCTATTGCGGAACATATTGTACTATTTTTGAAAAAATGATTGCCGGTTTTCTGTTTTTTTATTGCGGTCGTATTGCACGGATCATCCGATCCCGCCCGGTAAGATCCTGTCTCAATATGATTTCCTCGTATCCCTCTTCTTCGAGAAGGTGTATCATCTCACGTCCGAATCGGGCGTTGATTTCAAAATACAGCCGGCCACCGGGAAGGAGATGGGAGTGTCCATAACGGGCGATGCTGCGGTAAAAAAGCAATGGATCCCGGTCGGGAACGAAGAGGGCGGTATGCGGTTCATGGTCGAGGACGTTGCGGGCCATGGAGGAAGATTCGCTCCGGGGGATGTAGGGCGGATTGCTGACGATGAGGTCGAACGCCGGTGTCCGCGTTATCGGCCATAGGCCCGGACCGCGCGGTACCTCCGGGTTGCCCGCTTCCTTCAGAATGTCTTCCCGCAGGAAGGTTATTGTATTTATGCCGTTGTTTTTTGCGTTATTGCGGGCGGTTTCAATCGCTTTTTCGGAAATGTCGGTAGCTATTGTGTCGCACGACCGATATTCTGCCGCCAGGGTGATGGCGATGCATCCGCTTCCGGTTCCTATATCGAGCAGGCGGGTCGGAACGGGGAAACGCGAAATCCCTGCTGTTTTATTTCCGTTTTCCTGAAGGATCCAGTCGGTCAGTTCTGCAGTTTCCGGGCGGGGTATCAGTGTGTTGCCGTTTACCTCGAATTTCCGGCCGGCGAATGTTTCGTATCCCAGAACATACTGCACCGGTTCACCGGTCGCCAGCCTTGCTGCCATGTCGGTCAGCCGGCGGCGGCAATCGGGTGGGATGACCGTGTCGGGGTTCAACAGCTGCCGGGTAAGCGGCAGGCCGGCAACCTCTTCCAATAACAGCCGGACGATAGCTTTGGTCTCTCGTTCATCATACACTTCCGAGAGAACTTTGCGCAGATGGGAAACTATGGTTTGCATGCGACAAAGATATGCCAAACATTTCTTCTTTCCTAAGAAACGGATCCTTTATTTTTTCTGCTATCGCCGATTGTCTGTCGAATGCCACCGGCGATGCGGGCCCGGACGCCTTGAGTGCCGGTGGGCCGTGTCGGGACACGGCGACAGTTGCCCATATTATGGGAGGCGGTTCCCGTGTGCTGGAAAGTTTCTCCCTTTCTCTTGTCGGCGCTTCCCTGCCGGCCGCAACCGCCATAGAGTTTCCGGGCGGTGGTATCGCGGGTGTGTGCGGCAGCATTCATCATGACGGGGCCCCTTAAAAATACGAGGTGAAAGCCGATTATTTTCTAATAAATCTCTAAAATTAGACACAACCCCTTAATTTTCCGCTAAAATATGATAATAATAACCGTTTTACGGCGGGGAACAAGAAAAAGTCATTAATTTTGCACTCAAATATACGGAATATATGATTCTTAGATATAAAATATGGGGCTGGTCTCTTTGGACCATATTGTGTTGCTCTTTAATTTCTTGCAATAAGGATGTCGATGACAATTATGAGGTTTCGGACTATTCGAACGCTCTTGTTACGAACTTCTCGCTGAACGATAACAGGACCGTGTGTCCGGCGCTTTCGTCTTATGCGTTTACCATCGACCAATATGGGAACAGCGATCCCGCGCTGGCCGATGAATGGCCGGGAGCCGGGGTGATTTTCAACAGCGATTCTTTGCCTTACGGCAGTGTGCCTGACTCTGTTACGGTCAATCTTTCCTATACTTACCCGCAGGCGGTGCTTTTCTATCAGTACGATGAGAGCAGCGCGGTGGTCGATACGGTCAATTTCGCAAAGAAGACCAGTGTCAACTTTGCCGATTATTCCCGGACTCGTCTGGAGGTGACCGCACAGGATGGCGTGACCAAGCGCTCGTATTTTGTCAAGGTTAACGTGCATCAGGTAATCGGCGATACGATTGCGTGGAAATATTGTGCCGAAAATCTGTTTGACACATCGGCCGTAGTCAGCCAGCGGGTTGAAGCTATAGACAGGAACCTTTATTGGTTTGCGGAGCGGAACGATGCTTCGCAGGTCATGCGGACAGGATCTTACGATACCGGTCTGACGGAATGGAGTGAGGAGCAGCCTTTGCAGGCGCCCGAGGTCCTGGATTTGCAGACCCTTTATGTATGGGACCGGAATTTATATGCGGTTTCTGCAACCGGCCGGTTGTGTGCCTCTGCCGACGGTGTGAACTGGGCGGAAGTGTCCGATGCATATGAGTTCGTCAATTTGTTAGGAGTAACATTGAAAGCCCGGCAGAGTTCCGATTCTTTGCATGCCATCATCCGTCAGGAAGATGGGCTTCGGTTTGCCGCTTCTGCGGACGGAATGACATGGGTTGCAGGAGAGGCATTGCCGGCAGGATTCCCCGTGAGCGGCTATACCCGTCCGATTTCCATAGCGCCTCGTCCATCTGCCGGAGTAGTGACCTCGCGGCTTTATATTGTCGGCGGCCGCACTGCCGACGGCACGCCGGTTTCTTCGACATGGACCTGCGACGGTCGACGCTGGGCGGAATTTCCGCAGCGTCAACTTCCTGCTATGAGAGGAGCCTCTATCGTGCGTTATACGTTGGATACCAACCGGCCGGAAACATTCTGGATTCTTTTTGCCGGCGAGACGGCCGACGGAGTGAACGGTGGGCTCTATTTTTCGGAAAACTACGGTGTGACCTGGAGACCTCTCGTGGCCGAATATAAGTCTTATGCCGACATGTCGGGTGTCGCTCCGGTGGCCTTTGCCTCTGCTTTTTGCGACGACGGGAACTATCGGATTTATCTTGTCGGCGGTAGGGATGGTGCCGGTGTGCAAAAGGCCGATGTGGTAACCGGTCAGCTTGTTAAATTGACGTTCCGCAAACGAAAATGATGAAGCGTTTTTGTTTTTGTCTGCTTGCCACCATGTGGTTGTCCGGTGTGGCGATGGCTCAGGACTATCTTTATGAACTGGGCGTCGGTACAGGAATGGGCATGGTCTATGGAGATGTAAACAAAAGCAAACCGATTTATAATCCGTCGTTGGCCGGAGATTTGCTTTTCCGGTACAATTATAATTTGCGCTGGTCTCTGACCGCCGACCTGGCAAGTTACGGTCTGAAGGGAGACAGCCGGGATTTCGGTAACCATTTTCCCGATAATGCGGTTCACCGTTTCGACGGCCGCTATTGGCAATTGGGCATTCGGCCGGAATTTAATTTCCGGAATTACGGCTGGGGCAATGATTTTCGTGAAAAAAAACGGCTGGTGCCGTTTCTTACGGCCGGTATCGGGTTCGGTTTTTCAACCGGAACGGATGATAACGTTTTTGCCGTAAGCATCCCGCTCGGCGCGGGGATGAAATGGAAGATGGCTCCCCGGTGGAATATGCAGCTGACCTGCCTTTTCACCAAGGTATTCAGCGACGGTATCGACGGTATCGATGACCCGATGGGCATTGCCAGCGGAGCGATGAAGAATACCGACTGGATCGGCTCTCTGATGCTGAGCGTGACGTTCGATTTCGGCACCCGTTGCATCACTTGTCATAACGACCGGGACTGAATGTTCTCATACGATAAAATTAAGAAGAAATATATAAATATGACGCTTTTAGAGCAAATAGATAAAACTCGGGTTCCCCAGCATGTCGCCATCATTATGGATGGTAACGGCCGATGGGCGAAACGGCAGGGGCTGGATCGCAGCTTTGGCCATCGCGCCGGTGTGGATGCCCTGCACAATACGCTGGAGGCAGCGAAAAATGCGGGGGTGAAATACATGACGGTCTATACATTCTCTACCGAAAACTGGAATCGTCCTAAAGAGGAGGTGGATACGCTGATGGGGCTGATTTGCTTCGGTGTCGAGCGGGAGACACCCGGTATGATCCGCAACGGGGTCCGTCTGCAGGTGATCGGTGATCTGAGCCGTTTGCCGTTAGATGTCCGGGCGCGTATGCAGAAATGTATCGATGACACAGCTGCCGGCAAAGACATTACGTTGGTCATTGCTTTGAGTTATTCTTCCCGGTGGGAGATGATCGAAGCTGTCCGCCGCCTTGCCGCCGAGGCCGCCGAGGGAAAGATTCGTCCCGGCCAGATCGACGAACGGATGATCTCCACTCATCTTGCCACGGCCTCTTATCCGGATCCGGATCTGTTGATTCGTACCGGTGGCGAACAGCGGATCAGTAACTATCTGCTTTGGCAGATCGCTTATTCCGAGTTGTATTTTACAGATACGTATTGGCCCGATTTTACTCCCGATTGTCTTTATCGGGCAATTCTTGAATATCAGAATCGGGAACGCCGCTTCGGAAAGACAAGCGAGCAGGTGACTGCTGAGAGGAAATGAGGATAAAACGACAAGTAATTAATAGATGCATGAACTTTTAACGGGGATGCAATTTTATAAATAATAGGTAATGAGACATAAATTCATTCTATTGTTATTGGGAGGCCTCTTCCTGGGATACGCTTTGGTTTTTGCCCAGGATGGAATGATACCGGCGGATACTATCTTTAATCCGACGGTTCAGTATACTGGCAATGCACCGCGCAAATATACGATTGCGGGTATTTCCGTATCGGGTGTAGATAATTACGAAGATTATGTGCTGATCGGCTTCTCCGGGCTTTCGGTCGGCCAGACGATATCTGTTCCCGGAGATGAAATATCGAATGCCATCAAGCGTTTTTGGCGTCAGGGATTGTTTTCGGATGTATCTATTACGCTGGAGAAGACTTTGGGCGACCAGGCGTGGCTCAATATTGCATTGCAGCAGCGTCCCCGCATCTCGAAAATCGAATACGATGGTGTGAAAAAGAGTGAACGTGAGGATTTGGACCTAAGCATCGGTATTGCTAAAGGCAGTCAGGTGACTCCTAATGTTATTGACCGCGCTAAAAAGATCATCAAGAGGTATTATGATGATAAAGGTTTCCGGAATGCCGATGTAGAGATCTATCAGGATGTCGACCCGGATGAGGAAAATCAGGTCATGCTTACCATTTATGTCGACAAACATGAGAAAGTGAAGGTCAACAGTCTGGTTATCGATGGCCTTACCGAATGGGAGAAGAGAGGGACCTCTTGGAAGCTTCACAAGGATTATATGACCTATCTGAAGGCTAATCGGGCCATGAAAAAGACCAACGCGAAGGGCAAATGGTATAATTTCTTCCGTGGCAAGAAGTTCACGCCCGACAATTATAAGGAAGACAAGAAGCGCCTTATCGAAAAGTATCATGAATTGGGGTATCGTGATGCCCGTATTGTTGCCGATAGCGTGACCCGTCATGATGAGAAGACCGTAGATGTCTATTTGCGTGTTGAGGAGGGAAACAGATATTATATCCGCAATATCTCTATCGTCGGCAATACCGTGGAACCGACAGACAAACTTCTGGCTTTGCTTCAGATGAAGCCGGGGGATGTTTACAATCAGAAAAAACTGGATAAACGCATCAATACCGACGAAGACGGTATCGGAACTCTCTATATGGATCAAGGATATCTCTTTTTCTCCATGGAGCCGGTGGAGGTTAACGTGGAAAATGATTCAGTAGATCTTGAGCTTCGCGTTGTAGAGGGTCCTCCTGCCCGTATCAACCGTGTGCGTATCGAAGGCAACGACCGTTTATATGAACATGTCGTCCGCCGAGAGCTCCGTACTCGTCCCGGTGAGCTTTTCAACAAGACGGATTTGATCCGCTCTGCACGAGAACTGGCTCAAACCGGTCATTTTGATCCTGAAAAGATGAATCCTGTTCCTATCCCGAACGGGGAAGACGGCACGGTGGATATTCTTTTCGATCTGGAATCGAAAGCAAACGACCAGATTGAGCTTTCTTTCGGCTGGGGCTCTACCGGTGTGATCTTCCGTACAAGTTTGAAGCTGACCAATATTTCCATCAGGGATATTTTCCATCCCGACCGTTATCGCGGCATCATGCCGCAGGGTGATGGCGAACAATTGACCCTTTCGGCGCAGACCAATGCCCGTTACTATCAGTCGTATAGTATCTCATACGTAGACCCGTGGTTCGGAGGCAAGCGTCCTAACTCTCTCTCTTTTTCGGTGTACTATTCCCGTCAAAGTGATATCAACTCCAGATATTATAATAGTAACTATTACAATAATTATTATAATAACTATGGTTACGGTTATGGGAATTATGGTAGTGGAAGCAGTTATTATGAATATGCGATCGACCCGGATAAGTCCATTCAGATGCTCGGCGCCTCGGTTGGTTTTGGCAAGCGTCTGAATTGGCCTGACGATTATTTTACGTTACAGACATCGCTCAATTATCAGGTCTACATACTTAACGATTGGCAGTATTTCCCTGTTTCCAATGGTACAAGCAACAGTGTCAGCCTGGAAGCGATGGTATCACGTAATTCCATCGACAATCCTTATTATACCCGTCGCGGTTCTACCTTCTCGCTCAGTTGCGAGTTGACGCCTCCATACTCGTTGTTCCAGAACAGCGACGAATTGGCGGCACAGGAAAAGTATTCGAAGGAGAAAATGAAATGGCTGGAGTTCTATAAGATCAAGTTCTCGACTAAGACGTTTACGCCGCTGACATCCGGATCGAGGACTTTGGTGTTCCATACCCGTTCGGATATGGGTTTCCTCGGACATTATAATAAGAACAAGGTGTCTCCGTTTGAAAGCTATTATATGGGTGGTGACGGAAATTCTTATTATTCGTCCAGCTATATCACTGAATATATTCCGCTGCGCGGTTATGAGAATGGTGCGCTCACTCAGGGCTATTCCGACGTTGCGACTTCCTATTGCCGTTTCGTAGCCGAGCTTCGCTATCCGTTTATGCTGGAATCTTCGTCGACGATTTACGGTCTCGCCTTTGCTGAAGCCGGTAACGCCTGGACAGATTTCAAATACTTCAATCCGTTTGCGCTGAAACGCTCTCTGGGGGCCGGTATCCGTATTTTCTTGCCGATGATCGGTATGCTGGGTATCGACTGGGCGTATGGATTTGACGAATGCTTCGGATCGAAAGCCGAAAGCGGCTCCAATTTTCACTTTGTCATCGGACAGGAATTTTAATCAATTAAATATGATATGAGTATGAAGAAGGTTTTTATGTTGTGCGTGCTCGCGGTAATGGCCGCCTTGCCGGCTGTTGCTCAGAAATACGCACTGATAGACATGGATTATGTTTTGAAGAACATTCCGCAATATGAAATGGCCAATGAACAGCTGAATCAGATCTCCAAACGTTGGCAGGCCGAAGTGGAAACGCTTTCTGCAGAGGCGGAAACTATGTACAAGAACTATCAGAGCGACATGGTTTTCCTCACGGCCGCACAAAAGACCGCCCGCGAAGAGGCGATTATCGCCAAAGAGAAAGAGGTGCAGGACCTGCGTCTTAAATATTTCGGCCCGGAGGGAGAATTGTACAAGAAACGCAATGCGCTTGTCGGCCACATTCAGGACGATATCTACAATGCGGTCAAAGAAATAGCCGAACGCAATAATTATGCGATGGTTATCGACCGTGCAAGTGCACAAAGTATTATTTTTGCTTCTCCAAAGATTGATATTAGCAAAGAAGTACTTTCAAAATTAGGTTATTAATGGGTTTTACGCTATCTTTGCGGGGCTGGAAAAGGCTATGAACATGAATGTGGCGATCACGGTTTTACCAAGGCATGTCCTCTTTTCCTGAAAGATGTTTCGCGTCGCTGGCGTAGGAGTATAAACGATCAAAACAAACAAATATATTTACACAAAATGTTGAAGAAGTTAGTATTCGCAGCTATCTGCTTGATGCCAATGGCTGCATTTGCACAGGGTTTTAAGTTCGGTAATGTAAACACTGCTGAAATATTTGATGCAATGCCGGAAAGGGCCCAGGTTCAGAAGGAAATGGAGGATATGCAGGCTATGTATGAAGCCGAATTGACCAAAATGGGTGATGAATATCAGAAAAAGGTATCGGACTTCCTGGCCGCACAGGATTCTTTGCCGAGAAATATCAGCGAGGCCCGCGCCCAGGAGATCGATCAGCTTCAGCAGCGTATTCAGAACTTCCGCGAAATGGCTGCGCGCCAGCTCCAGCAGAGCCAGCAGGAGAAAGTGGCTCCTATTATCGAGAAGATCAACAAGGCGATTACCGCAGTCGGTCAGAAGAATGGTTTTACCTATATCTTTGATCTCAGTGCCAACAACATTCTGTACTTCTCTCCGGAGCAGTGTGAGAATGTACTTCCGTTGGTGAAAGCAGAGTTAGGCATTAAGTAACCGACTTCCGGTGTTGAATCGGAATTTGTAAGGAACGGATGGCCGTCATATTCTTTTGTGAGGCATCCGGTTTGAAAAATAGTATTTTCATTCCGATGATTGGTGTTTGAAATCACGATCATCGGAATGAAAATTTTCTTTTTGCCGATTGTTGGGGATGAGAATATTCCACCAAGGGTAATGATGAGGTTTGCCTTTGGAGGAAATCCGGGGAACATTCTTAAGAAGGCGATTCGGTTTCTGCGATACCGGTCAACTGGAACGGACGCAGGCCGAATATAGGCAGGAAGAGCAGGATCTGCTCTGCAATGGCTGACTGCTGCGTTTCAAATTCGTTCCATACGGTTGTTTTCAGAAAAAACATTAATTCCACCGGATAGCCCTTACCGGATATTTCAAGCAGCCGGATCATGAGATAGGGATCTTGGCTGACGTTGGGCAGTCCGCCGAGATAAAGGTAGAGCCAGCGGCGGAACAGGCTCAGGTTGCTTTCCGTGTTGGGGGCGCCCTCGTTAGCTGTTTGCGTGAAAATTTTCCGGCTTTCGGAGCTTAAAGGACCTGTTAATTCGGGATGGTTGCTGAGGGAGGACAGTTCTTCTTGTCCGAGAGTGCGGATGCTGTCCAGATCGAGCAACAATATCCGGTCTACCCTTCTGACTCCGCTCTCTTTCATACCGGCATTATTCTGGAACGTTCTGGTGACGAGATTGTAAGTGGGAATAAAGTAAAATGTGTTGTCATGTGCCCGGATGCGGATGCTCATGATATTGATGTCTTCGATCTGGCCGGATGCCGAAGGGGTTGTCACCACTATCCAGTCGCCCGGTTTGATCATTTTGTTGTGAAGAAGCACCATGCCGGCGATGAAACCCAGCAGAGTGTCTTTGAATACCAGCACCAGCAAGGCCGCGAAAGCACTGAGTATGGTAACCACTCCGCTTAAGGTGAGATTGAGAAGGATTCCAAGAATGCAAAGCACCATCAGCGTCTTGATGAAAATGGCGGACATGTCGAGTGCGGTTTTGTAGGGACTTATCGTGCTTTTTCCGTTCCTGAAATGATAATAGTCGAAGGCACTGCCCGTGAGAGCAATGAGAATGTTTTTAGCAAGGACGGTCATGTAGATTGCCAGGCTCTTGGTCAGCAGAATATCGATTTCTCCCAGTTCGGGGGTAACGGCCAACGGTAGCAGAATGAGGACAACTATCGGGGCCAGAAGATCTAAGGTGCTGTGAAAAAAACGCCGGCGCAGCAGGATTCCGTCCCATTTGATCTTGGAATGGCGGGAGGTGTAGCCGATGATGGGGATGATGGCATGCCGGCAGAGTAAGTGCAGCGCTGTGCCGATGATCAGGATAGCAAGGAATATGAGCAGCCGGTCGAGCCAGGCATCCCGTTCGGGGTCGAGGCCAATTCGGGTAAGCAGATCATGTACCCAGACAAGGAGGTGCTCTGAAAGACGGGTCGGTTGGTCTTCCATCGGGGCTTCTTTGGGAAGATTGATCGGACGTAGCAGAAGAAAGAAGCGTGAAAACATGTCGTTGACAAATCTTTTATCGGTAGAACATTCTGTAAAAGGGGAATGTTCCCCGATTATTTGCAATTGCCTGTCTGTTTCGTTATCTTTGCGGCCAAATAGAGGTTATTGATATGAATATTGCAGCATTACTTTCAGGTGGAGTGGATAGTTCGGTAGCGGTTCATTTGCTTTGCGAACAGGGATACAGGCCCGATCTTTTCTATATCAAAATCGGGATGGAAGATAGGGGCTATCTGGACTGTCCTCAGGAAGAAGATCTGGAGATTGTGACGGCTATGGCCCATCGTTATGGCCTCCGTTACGAAGTTGTCGATCTTCAGAAAGAATATTGGGATAATGTCGTGGCATACACCATCGATAAGGTGAAACGCGGGCTTACTCCCAATCCGGATGTCATGTGCAATAAACTTATCAAGTTCGGCTGTTTTGAGGAAAAAGTCGGCCATCTGTATGACAAGACGGCGACGGGACATTATGCCACCACTATTGAGGAGGGCGGCAAGGTGTGGCTCGGTACAACGCCCGATCCGGTGAAGGATCAGACCGACTTTCTTGCCCAGATCGATTACTTGCAGGTATCGCGTCTGATGTTCCCTATCGGCCGTTATATGAAGCAGGAAGTGCGGCATATCGCCGAAGCCGCCAAGCTTCCTTCCGCCAATCGTAAGGACAGCCAGGGAATCTGTTTCCTGGGTAAGATCGATTATAATCAATTCATAGAAAAATATCTCGGCCGCAGTGAAGGGAATATCGTCGAGGTGGAGACCGGGAAGATCCTCGGTAAGCATCAGGGCTTCTGGTTTCACACCATCGGCCAGCGCAAGGGCCTCGGTTTGAGCGGCGGTCCTTGGTTTGTGTGCCGCAAGGATATTGAAGATAATGTCGTGTATGTTTCCAAGGGCTATAATCCGGAGGGACAGATGGCCGACGAGTTGAGAATGCACGGTTTTCATTTTATTACCTGTAATCCGTGGGAAGAAACTGCTCCAGATGGGGGAAGGACCGATCGGTCGGCCGCCGGTGTCGATGTCCTTTTCAAAATACGTCATGTCCCGGAACTGACACGCGGCCGGTTGGTACGCGAAGGCGATGACTGGTGGCATTTGTATTCCGAAGAGAAAATCAATGGTGTCGCGCCAGGTCAGTTTTGCGTCGTCTATTCTCTTGACGGTCGTATCTGCTATGGCAGCGGGGAGATAGCGTGGGGATGAACCTCTGCCGTGACCGGTTTTACCCTCTATCAGGGTGTATGTGCCACTTCTTTTTGCGCCGGAACAGGCATGGATAGGCTGTTGACTGGAATCTGCGGTAAATGAAGCATTATTAAGATACATGTAAGCGGGCGGCGCCTTCAAGGTGCCGCCCGCTATGGGCTGAGAGGTTTTCCCGGCAATGAGTTTGGCTCTGTGAAGGGTCTGCGCAGTCGACGCGCCGCGTCGGCTGCCGGCTTAGAATCCCTTGATGTCTTTCGGAGTCGGCGGATAATCGATGGAATAGTGAAGTCCGCGGCTTTCTTTGCGTTCCATGGCCTGCCTCATGATGAGGTAGCCGACGTTGATCATGTTGCGCAGTTCACAGATGTCCTTTCTGACTTTTGATCGCATGAAGAGTTTCTCGGTTTCCTCGTAGAGGATGTCCAAGCGGGTCCATGCGCGTTTTAGGCGCAGATTGGAACGGACGATGCCGACATAGGTGCTCATGATCTGGTTGACTTCAAGAATGCTCTGATTGATGAGCACCAGTTCTTCGTGCGGAGTGGTGCCGTCGTCGTTCCAGCGGGGGATGTCGGTGCGGTATTCAAGGCTTTCCACACGCTCGAGGCTATGTTTGGCAGCTGCATCGGCATAGACAATGGCCTCGATCAGGGAGTTGGAAGCCAGGCGGTTGCCTCCGTGCAGACCGGTGCAGGAACATTCTCCGGCGGCATAGAGCCGGCTGATGCTGGACTGGCCATCGAGATCCACCAGAATGCCTCCGCAGAGATAGTGATGGCAGGGAACGACCGGGATACATTCGCGTGTGATATCTATGCCATAGCTCAGACACTTGGCATAGATGTTTGGAAAATGTTTTTTCGTCTCTTCCGGGTCTTTATGGGTCACATCCAGCAGTACATGGTCCTCTCCGCGGGTTTTCATTTCATGATCGATCGCGCGGGCCACGATATCGCGTGGCGCCAGCGAAAGCCGCGGATCGTATTTCTGCATGAATTCCTGTCCGTCAAGGGTTCGGAGAATCCCTCCATAGCCTCTCATGGCCTCGGTGATGAGGAAATTCGGGTGATCGCCGGGATGATAGAGGGCCGTGGGGTGGAACTGTACGAATTCCATATCCTTTACTGTGCCTTTGGCCCTGTAGACCATGGCGATGCCGTCTCCTGTAGCAACAGGAGGATTGGTCGAAGTACTATAAACGGATCCGACGCCGCCGGTGGCCATCATGGTGATTTTGGCAAGATAGGTATCTATTTTTCCGGTCTTTTCATCCAGAACGTAAGCCCCGTAACATTCGATATCAGGAGTCCTTCTGGTGACTTCGATACCGAGATGATGCTGGGTCAGGATTTCGATGGCAAAGTGATGCTCGAGAACATCGATATTGGGATGCCCTTTTACGGCCCGGATGAGGCTGGTCTGTATTTCGGCGCCGGTATTATCGGCGTGGTGCAGAATACGGAACTCCGAGTGTCCGCCTTCGCGGTGCAGGTCGAAATCTCCATTCTCTTTGCGATCGAATTGTACACCCCATTCGACTAATTGCCGGATTTGTTCGGGTGCGTTGCGCACGACGAGGTCTACAGCATCCGGGTTGCTGAGCCAGTCGCCGGCGACCATGGTGTCATGAATATGTTTGTCGAAATTGTCTACCGTCAGATCGGTGACCGATGAAATGCCTCCTTGGGCAAAATAGGTGTTTGCTTCTTCCAGTTCGGTTTTGCAGATAAGGGCTACCCGGTCGCGATGGGCTACTTTAAGGGCAAAGCTCATGCCGGCGATGCCGGAACCGATGACAAGGAAGTCATATTTTTTTTGCATAATATTGATGCTGTTTGACGGCAATGCTGTCTGTTTACTAATTGCAAAGGTGAGAAAAAATGTGATATGTTATGTCACTCTTTTGCATTTTTATTGAAAATATATCTTTGTGTATCATAAATCTGTTGCTTTTTAGGGCGAATTTTCTCATTTATTATCTAAAGAAAAAATATTTTTCATACCTTTGTCACCCAGTAAACAATTTTTGGGGATTGTTATTGTCGAAAATATAAACTAAAATCCGTTTATGAAATCTTTGAAGAATTTATTCTGTCTTTTTTTCTTGATCGGGATGCTCGCAAGTTGCCATACTCGTGAGAAAGTCGTTTACTTGCAAGGAATGGCGGAATTAGAGCCGCAGGAGATCCCTGTCGCTTATAGCCCACGCATAAAAAAGGACGATCAATTGCTGATCATCGTAAATAGTGAGAAGAATGCGGAGGTGGCCGCCCCTTTCAATAGGCAATTGACGCAAAAGGCATTTGCAAGTGGCGGATCTGTAAGTATGGGTGGTGGAACCGGTACTCCGTTGGTATATTGGGTGGATCCTAATGGCGAAATCGATTATCCTTCTATGGGAAAACTGAAAGTGGAAGGAATGACCCGTATGGAACTTGCCGATATGATAAGAAATTATCTTCGTACTACCGGTATGATTAGCGATGCCATTGTCGATGTCATGTTCAATAACAGTAAGATCTCCGTCCTCGGGGAAGTTGGCCGTGCCGGCCAGTTTGAGATAAAGACAGATCGTGTTTCTATTTACGACGCTATTGCCATGGCTGGGGATCTGACTGTCTACGGAGAACGTAACAAGGTTCATGTATATCGTGAACAGGACGGCAAATTGACAACCTATGATGTGGATTTGCGTGACCCGAATATTGTGACAAGCCCCGGCTACTATTTACAGCAGAACGATATCGTATATGTCGAGCCTAACAATACGAAAGTTTCCAGCCGAGAAATCAATCCGTTTTATACTTTCGGGATTTCTTTAGTATCGTTGTCTTTGACTATTGCCACATTCGTTCGTTCTTTTAAATGAACCTAAGGGCATTGTGTGTATGTCGATGCCGGTCGGAGATATTTGTAAAATTGATAATTTTAGAAAGATATGTCACTTCAGTGCGGTATAGTGGGCCTTCCGAACGTCGGTAAGTCCACATTGTTCAATTGCCTTTCGAGCGCGAAGGCGCAGGCTGCCAATTTCCCCTTTTGTACTATCGAGCCTAACGTCGGTGTTATCACTGTTCCCGATGAACGGCTTAGCAAGCTGGCCGAAATCGTACATCCAGGCCGGGTGGTTCCGGCTACAGTGGAGATTGTAGACATTGCCGGTCTTGTAAAAGGAGCAAGCAAGGGCGAGGGTTTAGGGAATAAGTTTTTGGCAAATATTCGCGAGACGGATGCCATTATCCACGTTCTTCGTTGTTTCGACGATGAGAATGTTACCCATGTGGATGGCTCGGTCGATCCGATCCGGGATAAGGAGATTATCGATACGGAGTTGCAGTTAAAGGATCTTGAGACTATTGAAACCCGTTTGCCTAAAGTTGCAAAAATGGCGGCTTCCGGCGGAGATAAGGATGCCAAGGTATTGCTGTCTGTAATGAATGCCGTCAAGGCTGCGTTGGAACAGGGTCGTTCTGCCCGTACCGTGCATTTCGATTCTCCGGAAGAGCAGGCCGCTCTCCGTGACCTTTTCCTGCTGACTTCGAAGCCGATTTTGTATGTCTGCAACGTCGACGAGGCCAGCGCGAAACAGGGCAACCATTATGTGGAGGCCGTTAAAGCCGCGGTGGCAGATGAGCAGGCTGAAGTACTTATGCTGGCAGCAAAAATCGAATCGGAAATTGCCGAATTGGAGACTTTTGAGGAACGGCAGATGTTTTTGGAAGAATTGGGCTTGGAAGAAAGTGGCGTCAACCGCCTTATTCAGGCTGCTTATAAGCTGCTGAATCTTCAGACTTATATTACTGCCGGTCCGATGGAAGTTAAAGCCTGGACATACCGGAAAGGAATGAAGGCCCCGCAGTGTGCAGGTATCATCCATACCGATTTTGAAAAGGGATTTATTCGTGCGGAGGTCATAAAATATGAAGATTATCTTCAATATGGCTCAGAAGCCGCAGTCAAGGAGGCCGGAAAGCTTAGCGTAGAAGGTAAGGAATATGAGGTGCAGGATGGTGATATTATGCACTTCCGTTTCAATGTCTGATTTCTTCTTGTCCGCATTTTAAACAGCATATATCACGGCATCATCGTCAAGATAAGAATCTCATTTCCGATTTGATTCCTGACAAAATATCGAAATCAAATAGGAAATGAGATTTTGGATTTCTTCATCATCCTATTTATTCTTTTGGATAAATAGGATGATGTTTTTTATTGATGTTGATAGTTAAAGATAGAAATGGATATCTGAAAGAATTTTTGTGTGGAGGTATGAATATTTTGTGGTATAATTTTGTCATTTTTTATAATATATATATCTTTGAGGCGTCTATCCTTGCTCTAATAAATGAGACAGTATAGATAAGTTTATTGATAAGACGCTTACGACGTCGTTTATCTTCGAATCCGTAATCTCGCAAATTACAAACTTATGAAGATGCGGCAACAGTAAATGTCCATGGAAGGTGTATTAATATGCTTCTTCTACCTCATGCTATAGGGTGGGAGGGAGTTTGTTATAACATCCGGACGTGAGGCTTTTACGTTGCTTATCCATAAGTTGGGCAATGCGAGAGCCTCGGATTCGGATAAGCAACCGATAAGAGGCTCCCGTCTTTTTTGTTTTATGCCGAATTTGGAGTACCTATAGGCAATAATATGATTGACTATGAAATATAGGATCATAAATGTGCTTTTTTTATTGTCGGGAGCTTTTAGGGTCGGCGCGCAATCTGTTTCATTGGATTATTCTGCAGTTTATTCAAAAGAGGAAGTGGGTTTGGAATTTGTGAAACTTACTTCTGATGCAGATGGGGTTTGTATGCCTAAGGTGCGACGTCGTTCCTCTAATACTCGGATTTCTTGGTGGACGAATCGGGTTATCGACATCTCTGCAAACGATTCTACTCTTGCATTCTTAGCGGTTAAAGATCAAACGACCAATGTTTTTATTAAGCCTATTTATGGGGATGGAGATGTACGGTTACTGACTCATCGACAAACGGTGCTGGATTTGCGGTTTTCTCTTGATGGGCAACATTTGGTGTATTCAGAATTATCGGAAAACGGAAGTAATGAATTGTATCTGACGAACGCCTCTAATGCTTATGTTGCACAGCAATTGACAGCGAATGCTAATGATTATTCTCCCGTTTTTACGAATGAGGGTGACAGAGTGTTTTTCTCTCGTCAGGATAAAGGAAATCACGTTAATATATGGAGTATGGACATGGGTAACCGATTACTTTCATTATATTCGAATGGAATGAATCCTGAATTGATTGCCGGAGAGTCGGCATTTTATTGTGTAAGGACTGGAAATAGCGGTTATTTAGAGATTTGGAAAGTAGATTATGAAACGGGACAGGAGATTCCTATTGTTACTGATTCTCGGATGAGTTTTTCTACTCCTTCTTTGTCTCCGGATGGTAAGTGGTTGGTTTTGGTAGGTGGTACAATTTTGAATTACGATAAAGGACGCTATTATTGTAATACTGATATTTATGTGTGTAAGTCTGATGGTTCTGATTTACGGCAGTTAACGAACTTTTATTCTGATGATTTGAGCCCGGTATGGAGCCGGGACGGTAAGTATATTTATTTCGTTTCCCAACGTGGTAGTGATGCCGGGATAGCAAACGTTTGGAGAATGACATTTAAACCATAAAATATCAATAATTATGAACAGAATAATTCTTTTTACAGTCTTGATGTTGTCATTAGTCACATCGGCTACAGCACAGTTTTCTAATATAGCATCTTCAAAGGTCACATCCGGAAATGATTCTTATGGCCGGTTTATGGTAGCGTATACAAATTCGCAGGTAAAGATTGCAGGATTAGATTTTGGAGATTTGAGTAAAGACCAGGGGGTGTCAATTGGTGCATTTCATGGTGGATCTGTTTCGAGAGATTTCCCCCTTTATCTGGAGACCGGTTTTAGAATGTCTTGGGTCATGGATAAGATAGGAGACAATGATGTCAGTATACGTGAAGATTTCATAGATGTATCTGTTCCCCTCAATCTTGTGGTTAAAGCTAAGTTAGCGAATAATATTTATGCAATGCCTTACGCAGGTTTGAATTTCAAGTGTTTTATTTATGGTCAAGAAAAAACGGATGGAGATTACATTTCAAATGAAACGTGTGACTATTTTAGCAAAGATGATATGGGTTCTACTGCTTTTAAGCACTTGCAGTTCGGATGGAATGCCGGATTGGGTTTTGCATTAGGCAATTTTTATATCGGTTATCAGTATCAAAAGGATTTTACCAAACTTTGTAAATTGGTGGACGCGAAGCTTCAGACTCACTTTATTGGTATTGGTACTTTTTGGTAATTTGGGTAGTAGATCCATCTGAGAGCCAGAAGGAATAGAATATTGAGATGTGAAAGAGTATTTTTCTTTTGCAGATAAAACAAATCTCCATTTTAACAACTTATCCCGGCTTAAAATGGAGATTTGTTATGTTATATGCTTTTATTTCAGTTGAATCTTAATATCTTGACGCGGTGAAAAAGATGATACCGTGTCGACGGGTTATGAAGAAATGAGGCTTTTAGACGGTTTCAATAGTTTGAGGCTCACTTTCCGGTTCCTTGAGGTGATTTGCCTCCATATTTCTGCTGATGCTGAAAAGGATACCGAAGGCACAGCTCATGGCTATGATGGATGAACCGCCGCGGCTGATGATAGGCAGGGGCTGGCCGGTCACGAACATGGCACCGGTGCAAACGCCTATGTGGATGAGGGCCTGTATCGTAATAAGAATGGCGAATGACATCATGACCAATTTTGTAAAAAGGTCGTCGCAGTGTCTGACAATGAAATAGGAACGGATGAGTAGAAACAGGTATAGACCGATCACGACAATGGCTCCAATGAACCCCAGCTCTTCAAAGATGATGGCGAAAATGTAATCGGAATAAGCCTCGGGAAAGAAGTCACGGGTCTGGCTGTTGCCGGGAATACGGCCAATGGGAGACGGATAGCTGTTGGCCAATGCCATGTGGGCATAGATGGTCTGGGAATTTTCACCGTTGGGATCCTGCTGATATAGAGGAATGTCGTTTTCTCCATAAATACGGTCGGCCCATGTATGTGCACGGTTGAGGAATTTGAGATCGAGCAGCTCTTTATTTTCTTTTTTGCGTGCAACATCGTTTTGGTATAGCGGATAGAGAAGGAGTACCCCCAATACTGCAATGCCGGAAAGGATTAAGATCAGATTTCGCAGGTAGGATAGCTGTACATTTCCCAATAGCATGATACATAAGGCGGTGAAACCGATGATGAGAGCCGTTGAAAGATTCTGGAAGGCGATGGGGATACAGATTAAGGCAATCATCCCTAACATAATGTAAAAACGTTGCTTGGGGACGCCGCCTAATGTCTTGCGTTGGGAGACTGTAATGACATGGCTGAGCATGATCATAAGGCCCAATTTGCATAGTTCGGCCGGTTGGATGCCGAGAACACTGCGATGGGCCCCTTGGTACGCTTTGGTGACAAATGGCATGATGATCATGAGCAGAAAGCCCATGACGAAAAGTATGGCTCCCCAGTTGCGGATCGTTTCTATCTTGAAGTTCTGAAATATGATGACTCCGATGAAGCCCGCCACCAGAAACATCGTGTGTTTTAACATCGGGTCACTGTTGGACTCGGCTTTGTAAGCCAAGGAACTGGAGGCACTGTACATTTCGACAAAAGAGATGGCCAGTAATGTCAGATAAATACCCCATAGATATTTATCTCCTTTCATCAAAGAGTCGGAAAATGATTTCGGTTTTATTTCTGCCATGGCCGAAAGTGTGTAGTAGGGTGAATGATGTAGTTTGTGAATAACTGAATGCTGTTGTCGGAGTCATTGAAGTCGGACCGGAAGGGCTTTTAATCGCTTAGCGGGAATTTTCTTTTTCCCAGTTTCGGACGATGACTTTGAATTGCTCACCTCGGTCTTCATAGCTTTTGAAAAGATCGAATGAGGCGCAGCATGGAGAAAGCAGTACCGTGTCGCCCGGTTTAGCGAAAGCCCTGCATTTTTCCAGCGCTTCCTGCATGGAGGAGGCATCGGCCGTTGGTTTTCCAAGTCTGTCGAAGAAATCGTGCAGTTTTTCGTTGTGCACGCCCATGTAAACCAATGCCGTGCATCGGGTCCGCACCAATTCTTCAATTTCGGTGTAATCGTTGCCTTTGTCTTTCCCTCCCAGGATGAGGACTGTGGGGGTATGCATACTCATGAGGGCATACCAGCAGGAGTTGACGTTGGTCGCTTTCGAGTCGTTGATATAAGTTATCCCGTCGATAGTTGCGACTTTCTCAAGGCGGTGTTCCACTCCTTTGAATGTCTTGAGAGCATTGCGGATTTCCTCCTTTTTAATTCCCATGAGGCCGGCAGACATAGTGGCGGCCATTGTATTATACAGGTTATGGGGTCCCGGCAACGGTAAATCCTCTTCGTCAAGATCCATCATCTGACCGGGCAGGTCGAAGACGATTTTGTTATTGCGGATGTAGGCCCCCGGTGACAAGGGACGATCGCCCATTTCCTGAAGCGATTTTCCGGTGAACGGGAGCAGCCGAACTTCCAGCCCTTTCCGTTTTTCGATTTCTTTCTGCACGATCGGGTCTTCCGCCCAATATATGAAATTCTCGTCGTGCCCCATATTTTGCAAAATGCGAAGCTTGGCATCGATATAATTTTGCATCCGGTGATCGTAGCGGTCCAGGTGATCCGGTGTTATATTCAGTACGACTGCAATATTGGCCTTAAACTTATACATGTTGTCGAGCTGGAAAGAACTGAGTTCGATAACATAATAATCGAAATGTTCGGTGGCGACCTGTAAGGCCAGACTTTTTCCGATATTTCCTGCCAGACCTACATTAAGTCCCGCATTTTTGAGGATATGGTATGTCAGCGATGTTGTGGTCGTCTTACCGTTGCTTCCCGTTATGCAAATCATTTTTGCATCGGTATAACGTCCTGCGAACTCTATTTCGGAGATGACTGGAGTTCCCTTTTTCAAGAGTTCCAGGACTAATGGGGCCGTCAGAGGTATGCCGGGACTCTTGATAACCTCTGCTGCGTTCAGTATCAGTTCGGGAGTGTGCATGTTTTCCTCAAACGGGATTTCCCATTTGCGGAGTTGTTCCTTATATTTGTCTTTGATGGGCGAGGCATCGCTGAGGAATGTGTCGAAACCTTTTACTTTGGCGAGTATGGCGGCTCCCACACCGCTTTCTCCTCCACCCAGGACCACTATGCGTTTCATATCTTTATTTTTAATTGTCTGAATATGGAATTTGTCAACGGATTTTCAATGTAATGATGGCCAATGCCGCCAGAATAATGGTAACAATCCAGAACCGGACGGTGATTTTAGATTCATGCCAGAACCCACGCGGCCAGTTCAGAAGAATGTGTGTTTCGGGGGCAATCTGACTTGGTAGTACCCGGAAGGTGTCGTGTATCGGAGCCCGTTTGAAAACCCGTAGCTTCAATCCCCGTTTATTGCCGTACCGGGCATAGGATGTCTGGGCCATGACGCTGAGGCTTTCGATGAAAAAAATAAAGCATAAGACGGGAATAAGCAATTCTTTATGAATACAGATTGCAGTTACGCCGATAACCCCGCCGATCGGTAGAGATCCTGTATCGCCCATGAATATCTGTGCTGGAAATGCGTTATACCATAGAAAACCGATAAGTGCTCCTACGAAAGCGCAGATGAATATGACCAGCTCCTGACTTTCCGGAATATACATTATATTGAAGTATCTGGCATATTCGATATGGCTTGAAAAATAGGCCAGCAGTCCTAATGCAATGCTAATGATTGCAGAGTTGCCGGCACACATACCATCCATGCCATCGTTGAGATTCGCACCGTTGGAAACGGCCATGATGATGAATGTCGTGACAATGATGAAGAAAATCCATCCGGCGGTCTGCTGATAGGGCCCCAGCCAGCTGAACCAACCGGCATAGTCCAGATTGTGGTTCTTGATAAACGGCAGTGTTGTCTGGGTGCTCTTCACTTTCTCGTTTTTCAGTATGATACTCTCATTAGAGGCAATCGCTCCGGCCGGATCTGTCGCAAATGTACCGGATTCAGTCCGATTTATTTTATCCGGGGCCGCAATGTTATGAGTTTTCTGCGGCTGCTGGACGATATTTTCCTGGATGACGGCGTCGGGACTCAAATAGAGTGTCAATCCGATTCCCAAGCCGAGAATCATTTGACCGGCGAGTTTGAAGATCGGGCGCAATCCGTCCTTGCTCTTTTTCATTTTTATGTAATCGTCGGCAAAGCCGAGGATCCCAAGCCACACGATGGTCACCAACATGATAATCATATATATATTTCTTAGGCGGCCGAAGAGAAGGCACGGCAGGACGGTGGCTACAATGATGATGATCCCTCCCATGGTCGGTACTCCGATCTTGGCAGTTCCGTAAGGATCGATTTTCGGATCACGTTGGGTTTCGCTGATATGCTTCCGTTTCATATATTTGATAAAGTGTTCGCCGAACCAGACGGAAATAATCAGCGAAAAGATCAGGGCAAGAATGGAACGGAAAGAGATATAGCTCCAAATGTGGGCTCCGGGAATACCGAATTCTCCTAAGTATCTGAAAAGATAGTAGAGCATGGATATATTGGTGTATTGAAAGTTATAGTTGGATCGGATATGTATTTAAAGGGTCTGCGGGGCTGATCCGATGAATTCTCTGACTATTTCGTGATCGTCAAAATGGTGTTTCACTCCTTTGATTTCCTGATAATTCTCGTGACCTTTGCCAGCGATAAGAACTACATCCCCAGTTTGGGCGAAAGATAGTCCTGTGCGGATCGCTTCCCGCCGGTTGGTGATGAAAATGGTTTTGGCGCGAAGTTCCGGATTATCCAAACCCTCCGACATGTCTTTTAAAATTTCCTCCGGATCTTCGAATCGAGGGTTGTCGGATGTCAGTATAAGCCGTTGGCTACGCAAAGCGGCCTCTTTGGCCATGATGGGGCGCTTTCCTTTATCACGGTTTCCGCCGCATCCGACAACGGTGATGATCTGTCGACCTTTCCTTAGGATTTCCTGAATGGAATCAAGCACGTTGACTAGTGCGTCGGGAGTATGGGCGTAATCTATGATGGCGTGGAATCCTGCCGGAGAATGGATGACCTCAAAGCGTCCGTTCACTGGGACCAGTTCGCTCATTTTGAGAAGTACCTCTTCCGGCTTGGCGCCTAATTCGATAGCTGCACCGAAAACGGCAGCGAGGTTGGAGGCATTGAAACGACCTATGAAGTGAGTTATTATCGGTGTTTGCAAAGTATTGCCGATGCCGAACTGAAGTTCCATGCCCTCCAGATGTTCTTCGATGATGGAGGCCGTATAGTCTGTCAAAGAGCGGACGCTGTACTGACGTTTTCTGGCCTGTGTATTTTGTAGCATGATGCTTCCATTCTTGTCATCGGCATTGCTGAGTGCGAAAGCGCTTGCCGGCAACATGTCGAAGAATGATTTTTTTGCTTTCAGATAATTATCAAACGTTTTATGGTAGTCCAGATGGTCTCTTGTGAGATTTGTGAAGATACCGCCGTCAAACTTCAGGCTGCCGATTCTTTTCTGGTCGGCAGAGTGGGAACTAACCTCCATGAATGCGTATTCACAGCCGGCGTCGACCATTTGCCGTAGCAGCTTGTTCAGTTCCAGAGGATCGGGGGTGGTATGCGTTGCCGGGATGGCCTTACCGATAACATAGTTGCATACAGTTGAAAGCAGTCCGCAGGGATAACCTAATGAAGAAAAGAGTTTGTATAGTAGGGTGGCTATGGTCGTTTTCCCGTTGGTTCCTGTCACACCGACCAAAGTCAGTTGTTCCGATGGATTGCCGAACCATGCGGCCGCCAGAGCGGCGAGGGCCTGGTTGCCGTCTTTAACGCTCAGATAAGAGATTCCGTCATGCAACTGCTCAGGAAGAGATTCGCAGACGATGGTTTTGGCGCCGTTTTCAATGGCTTTTTCTATGTATTGGTGACCGTCGGCAACCGTGCCTCTGATGGCCACAAAGAGACCTCCGTCGACAATTTGCCGGCTGTCCTGGCTGACGCCGCTGATTTCGGTATCAAGAGCCGTATTTCCGGCAATGCTATAATTCAGTTGTTGCAGAAGATTGGACAGTTTCATGATTCTAAGAATGTTTTTTCAATTAAAAACTACTTTAATACGAGATTGATATGTTGATTTTTCCTATATGACGATCCGGGAGGTAACGACTGCTTGACGACTTTTCCTTTTCCAGATATCACTACGTTCAGCCCATGGTTTTCAAGGATGAAAAGGGCATCGGAAGCCCCCATCCCCATGACATTGGGAACGGTTTGTTTGTTTGTCGTGCTTTTTTGTATTTCAAACCGCATCTTGTGCTCCATCGAATCTGTCACGATGGGTGTGGCTTTGGCAATATCTTTTCGGGAGGTGATTCTGTCGACTTTGAAATTCATTTCATCAAGCGTATAGTCGATATCGTCTGCAAATCCGCCTTTTACATCGGGATAAAAGCGGTGTCTGGTGTCTGGCGTCATGTCTTTCAGTTTATGGGGGAAATGCAGGGCATAAACCTCTTCGGCCAAAGTTTTGAAAACCGGTCCCGCCATGTATCCGCCGCCCGGTCGGCCATGGGTTCCTCCCGGCCGTGTACTGATGACGACGATACAACTGTAGAGCGGATTCTCTGCAGGGAAATATCCTACGAAAGAAACATTGTGTCCATTGGCATAACTGAAATTACCGTTGGCATAACGTTGTGCTGTACCTGTTTTGCCGGCAATTTGGATTTTATCACTTTTCGCACCGGGCAGCCACTGGTTACCTGCGGCGGTACCATGTTCCACGACGCCTTCCAGCGCATGACGGACAGCTTTTAAAGTTTCCGATTTGCAGATTTTCTTGTTCAGCGTCTTAGGTTCCTGTTTGAAAATGACGTTTCCGTCTTTTTCCACATAATCGACGATATAAGGTCGCATGAGCCGCCCGTCGTTGGCGATAGCATTATAGAAATTGAGCATGTAAATGCCCGGAATCTGCGTCTCATAACCGTAGCAGATCTGCCCGAGCGACACTTTGCTCCATGTCTTATCGTTTACTTTGCGCTTCCGTGCATATTGCGCTTTGGGAAATTCCGTGTTTAGTTGGAGATTGTCGAAAATTTTCATCTTGTCGATTGCGTCAAGATAGCCCTTGGGATTTTTTTCGTATGCTTGAGTCGTCAGCATTGCCACGGCAATGTTGGAGGATTGGCAAATGGCCTCATCGGCCGTTACCTCGCCAACGGGATGGTCATCCCGGATCTGTTTGCCGTGATAATTGAATGTCGAAGGGCTTGCCGCTGTGTTTCGGGTATTCACCTTGGTTTCCGGAGTTATCTTGCCTTCGTCAAGCAGGACCATGTAGCTGACGGTTTTGAATGTCGATCCGGGATCGACCAGATCCTCAAACAGGTGATTATGGTCTTCGATACATTGGGTTTCCGAAACTCTCCTGAGATTGCTGATCGCTTTGATTTTACCGGTTTTGACCTCCATGACGGCGGCCCATCCGCCCGTGGCCTGCAAATCGAGAATCCGTTTACAAAGAGCCCTGTCAAGAATGTCCTGCATTTCCACGTTGATGGTGGTATGCACATTGGCCCCATGTATCGGTTGCCGCTGGGTAACATCAAGCATGCGGCCGCGGATCTTTTTTCTGTAGCCCCATCCCGGTTTTCCGCGTAACAGGGAGTCGAACGCCAGTTCGATACCGCTTCTTCCCAAGCCTGTATATAAAATGCTGTCGCCATCAACAACGCGAATCTCTTTTTTGAGAGAATATACATCGCCGATAGTGCAGGAAGCCATGCGTGAATCTCCATACGGACGGTAGCGATGGGCCCGTTCTGCTTTTATGACACCGCACCGATAGTTGCTTTTTGAAAAATAGGGCATTGTGCGGAGCCGTTTATAATCGAGGTAAGGTACTGATTGCAGAATCGGGTTGCTGATTTTTTTCTGGTGATATGCATCGCGGACTTCTCTTCCGAATTCTGCCGCGCTTTTTCTGTGTTGCGAGATTTCTTCGAGCGCCCGGCTGCCGAGGCCGTTCGGTGCGAAATATTTGTTGATCGTATCCTGCGGGATATTCGGTTTCTTGGTGCCAGGATCGATTCTGGTGGTCGTTTTGAAATCCAAACGGACGTCATATTCCGGCAGGCTTCCCGCCAGCATTTCATCGTTGTCGCCGAAGATGAACCCGCGCATCGGGTCGATCGTGATACTATCGACCTTGAGTTTGGAGACTTTTTTCCGGTAAAGGTCCCCATCGATGATGATGGTATGGAATGACTGGTAAGCGATGACGACAACGTATATTGTTATCGCCACTACGATCCAGATGAATTTTTTTGTAAACGAGGTCATAAACGGAAGCTGTTTAGTCGATGATCGTTGCCGGTTCGTCGCTGGTGATTAGATTTACATGGTTTTCAGAAACTTTACGGCGTATGATTTCCGGCTTGTTCTTCCCTGTCAGTTCTCCCCATCGGGCGATGGAGGTGTAGCGCAGGTCTTTGAGTTCCACTTTGAGCTTGTCGATGCGGTAGATGGCCTCCTCACATTCGTATCTCAGGTTGATATATAAAATGAGCAGGATCACTACACAGAAGATTTTCTTGCTGTATCGCAGATAGAAATCTCTTGATATGAATGTGGTATTCTTGAAGTTCATATTTCTTCCGTTTTACGTTGTGCAATGCGTAATTTTGCGCTTCGGGCACGGGGATTGGCCTCGACTTCTTCCTCTCCGGCCATGATGACCTTGTTATTGACCGCTTTCAGCGGGGCTAAGATCCGGCCGTAGAAATCCTGTTTGATGGCTCCTTCCGGATTGCCGCTTTTAATAATATTCTTGACGATTCGGTCTTCCAGAGAATGATAGGTCATGACTACCAGACGTCCTTCCGGGGCAAGCAGTTCGACCGCTTGGAGCAACATCTGTTCCAATGCCTGCATCTCCCGGTTGATTTCGATCCGGAGCGATTGGAAAACCTGGGCCAGTTCTTTTTTTTCTGCTTTTTTGCTGATGAACGGGGCGACGGCTGTCTGCAGATCGCCTGTGGTCTTTATCGGATCGGTCTGCCGTGTTTTTACGATGGCGGCCGCTATGCGGCGGGCCTGTTTCAGCTCTCCGTAGAGGCTGAATACTCGTGCGATCTGTTCCTCGCTGTAGCCGGCAAGGAGTTCTGCTGCGGTCAGGCCGGCCCGGGTATTCATGCGCATGTCGAGCGGAGCGTCGAATCGGAAAGCAAATCCTCTGGAGGCATCATTCAGATGATGGGAAGAGACCCCTAAGTCCCCCAATATGCCGTCCACTTTGCTGACGCCGTAATATCGCATGAAGTTTTTAAGATATCGGAAGTTGCTTCTGATGAATGTGAACCGCGGATCGTCGGGAGCGTTTTGTTCGGCGTCCGGATCCTGGTCGAAACTATAAAGATGCCCTTTGGAAGAGAGTCTTTCCAATATGGCCCGGGTGTGGCCTCCGCCGCCCATGGTAACATCCACGTAGGTGCCGTCAGGACGGATATTCAGGCCGTCCATACATTCTTGAAGCATTACAGGTATATGATATTCCGACATAAACACACGATAAAAACGGTTTCAAGGTGTAAAAATAATGACAAAAAAGAGATTGGGCAAATTAATTGCTATAATTTTTTTAGAGTTTCTTTAATTGTCGCTGTCAAAGTGGTAGGTAATGGTCCCGTATTGAATGTTGGTACCCTTGGCCGGTTTGAATCTGGCCTTTTGTGCAGCCGCTTTGGCGGCGTTGCGCAAAGCGGTATCGGAGGTCGTCGTACCTCGGGGCTGTATGGTGGCTGCGGTGACGTTGCCGTCTGCATCGACAGCGATGCTGACCACGACTGTGCCCGAGGCGTTAACGTTGAATGTGGGTCGTGGCAGGTTGCCCTGGATCCCGCGTCCGCCCAGATCATAAGAACCCCATCCCGGAGAGCCATGCGTCTGTCCGTGATCGCTGTTGCCTGATGGATTGCCCTGTGTTCCCTGACCGTTCGGGGCGGTTCCGCGGCTGCCTTCCTGGGCAGGAGAATCGCTTTGGCCGAATGCTCCGGTTATGAGCTTATTTATTGCTGCCGCTTCCTGTTTTTGTCGTTCTTCTTCGGCCTTCTTTTTACGCTCTTCCTCTCTCTGTCTTTTGATCTCCTCTTCCCTTTCTTTCTGACGTTGTTTTTCTTCTTCCGAAACCTTTACCGGCTGTTTTTTCGGCGTTTCCTGCTTCTTCGGAGGGGCAATGGCCGGGGCTTCTTCCTGGTTCTGACTGATCAGCGGTGCCTCTTCCCGGGGCGGCGTCGGTGGTGTCGGGGCCGGAGGTGTGACTTTGGTCACGGGCTGCGACGGCCTGGTTACCGGTGTCCCTGCCGGCATCGTGTTGCCGGAGGCCGATTCCAGCTGTCCTACCATCAGCAGAACACCGCTTTCCTCATCCTGTCTGATCGAAGGGAAGCCCAACAGAATAAGCACCAACACGAGCAGCAGATGAATGCCGAGGGTGATGGCGAGACTGATCAATCGGGTACGTTTGTTTTCGTTCATCGGAAGAGCGGAATGTTGTGAACTGTTATTTTACCGGTCTTGTCGCCAGAACCATTTTGAAGCTGTTGCGGTTGGCGATATCGAGGACGCGGACGACTTCCCGGTAGGGAACTTCCTCGTCCGCATAGAGAGCGACATACATGGTCGGCTCCTTCTGCTGTACGGTCTGGAGCCATGGCGTTATGTCGTCAAAAGCTACTGCGTGTTCGCGTTCATTGCCGAATGCTACGTAGTATTGCATGCGGCTGTCGATGGTGACACGCGCCAGCGGTGTAGCCGACGTCTGTTTCTTGCTTTGGGGAAGCAGTACTTTGATTGCATTGGGAAACACCACGGTCGAGGTCACCATGAAAAAGATGAGCAGCAGGAAGATCACGTCTGTCATGGACGACAGGCTGAACGTGGTTTGTATCTTATTTCTTCGTTTTAAAGCCATTGTATTGCCTGTTAAAGGTTAGCGGCGCAAATCAGCCCTGAGGCATGGCGTCGGTGCTTTGTTCGATGACGTCCATGAACTCGATCGTCTTGGCTTCCATTTCGTTGACGACCTTGTCGAGTCTGGAAACAAGATAGTTGTAGGCGAACATGGCGATGATACCGACGATCAGACCGCCCACAGTGGTGGTAAGGGCCTCGTAAATACCGCTTGACAGCAGAGTGATATCCGCATTATTGCCGGCGTTGGCCATATCGTAGAATGCGCGGATCATACCGGTTACCGTGCCGAGGAATCCTATCATCGGAGCGCCAGAAGAGATGGTGGCAAGCATGGTGAATCCTTTTTCCAGCTGGGCCACCTGCAGGTTGCCGACATTCTCGACGGCTGCCTGTATATCGGCTGCCGGTTTTCCCATGCGGGTGATGCCTTTTTCGATCATCGCGGCATAGGGAGCCCTGGTGTTCCGGCAGACTTTGATAGCCGCCTCTTTTTTGCCGTCGATCAGATACTCTCTGATGCGGTCCATGAAATACGGGGCGTCTTTAGAAGCCTTCCGGATGACGATAAAACGCTCGACGAAGATGTAAATGGCGATTAAGGAGAGAAGTACGAGCGGAATCATGAGCCATCCGCCGTTGAGGGCCATTTCCAGAAAAGAGAGTCCGCCCGTTGTGATATCATCGGTTGTCTGGGAGAGGACGGGCATCTGCGAGGCTGTATCAGCTTGTATCATAATTTTAAAATATGGATTTGTTGTTATGAATGGAATAATCTCCGGAAATTTGGTTTTGCACCCGATATATGCTATCTTTGCGCAAAAGTACCGGCACAATCGGTGCGAAGATAGCGATATTTCGGCGAATCACGATAAGAACTGTCGTAATTTTAGATAAAAATATGAAGATTATCCTTTTTGGATCCGACAATACGGTGGCTTATGCCAGAATTATGGAATTTTTGGCCACCTTCCCCGATGTAACGGTCGTCGACGGCGGGGCCGTCGGGAGCGGAGGTGCAACCTCGGCTTCGGCATCTATTTTTGACGGGGCGGATATGGCTTTCAGCATCGGCGGTGACGGGACGTTTCTTCGTACGGCCCACCGGATCGGTCGTGCCGGCATACCGATTCTCGGCATCAATGCCGGCCATCTCGGATTTCTGGCCGACGTGCAGCTGGATGAAATCGTCGAGGCTTTGCCAGCCATTCTTGCCGGCCGTTATGATGTGGAAACCCGTTCCCTGCTGCAGCTGGAGATTCCCGGTTGTCCGGAGCCGTATCAAAAATATTCGCTCAATGAGGTCGCCGTGCTGAAACGCGATCTCTCGTCGATGGTTTCCGTCTCTGTCTATATAGATGGCGCTTTCCTCAATCAATATGACGCCGACGGGCTTGTGATTGCCACTCCCACCGGTTCTACGGCCTACGCCATGAGTGCGGGCGGTCCTATCCTGGAGCCGCAGTCCGATTGTTATGCCATTGTTCCCATCGCGCCCCATTCTTTGACGGCCAGACCGCTTGTGATCCGTGACAGCTGCCGGCTGGAAATCGAGGTCCGCAGCCGTAATGCTCTTTTCCTTGTTGCCGCCGACGGCAATCCTTTGCCATTGACCACCCGCTATCGTCTTCGTTTGCAGCAGGCAGACTATCGGATCTCGGTCGTGCGTCGCCCGGAGAGCAATTTTTACGAGACTTTGCGGCAAAAATTAATGTGGGGGCAGGATCCGCGCCTTGTCAACCGGCAGAAATAATATTTTTATTACCAGTTTTAATCGTTTTCCCGTGCAGCAGGATACCTATCGCACCATCGCCTCTCTTTCCGAGGCCGTTTACAAGGAGAAGATGAGCAAGTTTCTTGCCTTTGCCTGTCCGTGTGCCACCGTTGACGAGGCAAAGGAAATTGTAGCATCCTACCGGAAAGAATATTACGATGCCCGTCATGTCTGCTGGGCCTATATGCTGGGAGCCACGCGCGAAGTGTTTCGCAGTAATGATGACGGTGAGCCTTCGGGGACGGCCGGCAAGCCGATTCTGGGGCAGATCAATTCATTTAACCTTACCAACCTTGTCGTTGTGGTAGTCCGCTATTTCGGCGGTATCAAACTGGGTACCAGTGGCCTTATCGAAGCCTATAGAACCGCTGCTGCCGAGGCTTTGGCTGTCGCGGCCATAGAAGAACGCCTGGTGGAGGAGGTACTGGTCGTCGGTTTTGAATATCCGTCCATGGGAGAGGTGATGCGTATTGTCAAAGAGGAGGGCGCTACGGTATTGGGGCAGGATTTTCAGCTTGACTGCCGGCTGACGCTATCTCTGAGAAGTTCGATGATGCCACGTCTGAAGACGCGGCTGGAACAGACCCGCGTCGTGAAGTTTATTTCCTGACGGGAAGGCCTTTATTCAAAATAGAATATCAGCGACACGCTTTTGTTTTTCGCACTGCTGAGTGCATCTGTATAGGGACGCATGGCCTCGTCCTTCAATCCGTTGCGTTTATGGTCGAGCATGTCCGCCAGGCCGATGTTAAACCGGATTTCCGGGATGAATTTGAAGAAAGGAAGATAGGAATCGCATCCTAATGCCACGTGCAGCCCGAAATCGAAGTGGTTGAAGACGATGGGAGACTCTTTTTCGTGGCTCATGTCATAGAACATGCTGAATCCGCCGAGGATGTAGGGCCGGTAGTTGTTGATGCGATGGGAACTGTATTTGAGGCTGAGAGGCAGCTCCAAGTAAGAAGTTTTCAGATTCTGCTTTACGGTTTCTCCGCTCAGGGAATTACGGAAAGAGATGTCGCGCGCCTGAAAATAGAACATCGGCGAACAACGCAGGTTCAGGTGCTCGGTGAAAGCCAGGTCGCCCAGCAGGCCTACGCAGAACGACGGGTTGCAGGCCGGGGATTCTGCATGCCAGGTCGACCCGTCGGCCTGGACGGCTCCGGTGTGTTGGAAGTTGACGTCGGCCATGGTGATGCCAAGGGCGAAGCCGTAATGCCATCGGCGCTGGTCGACGTAGGGCATGTTCTTTGTCCCTTGTCGCTGGGCGCAAAGAGGGGCGATGGAGCAACAGCTCCATATGATCATCGCGAAGATAAATTTCAAACCGATAGCTTTCATGACATTATAAATAACGGCCGGAGCGGCAGATTATTGTTTGCAACGGCATTTGTTTGTTTTTCTATCTTTGTTTGACCGGCATAAAAGAGAACCGGAAGTCCTGTAAATATTTGAAAACCTCTGATTTTTATAACTGAAGGTGCCATTTTTATCTCTGTTAATAAGAAAAGAAGTGAAAATAATAGAAAACAATGTGAAAAAATGTCCTCTATTTGAAAATGATATAATTTTGTGCCGTCAAAAAATACACATTAGTATAATTAAACTATTAAATTCTTTATCGAAATGAAAAAGTTGGTTCTCTTTGTCGGTGTTCTCGTTGCAGTTTCATTCGCTTCTTGTGGTGGCAATAAGTCTCAGGCTCCTGCTGAAGAAGTAAACACTACTGTTGCTGCTCCTGCTGAAGAAAATACGGAATGCGCTAAGGAATGCGACGGTAAATGTGCCGGCGATTCTGCTTGCTGCAAGAACGACTCTACAAAGGCTGCTTGCTGCGCTGCTGAACAGGCTCAGTAATTGAAGCATGGCTCTTCCTGCAGAAGGAAACATACAACAGCCGCTCCCTGAAAAGAATAGGGAGCGGCTGTTGTTTTCATCGGGGCGTGTGTCGGGCGCATGGTGGCAGTATGTTGTGTCATTATGATCGGAAACTGCTGTTTTTTAGAGCGCGGCTTTAATAAAAAAGGTCGTATAATAAAAAAATATTATGTTTCTTTTGCTATTGAAAAAGTTTACCATATCTTTGCTCACATCATAAATAGTGGAAAAATATCATTTTTAGGATAATGCCATTATGCTAAACAGCTTCGAAGTCATAACAGCATGGACCGATAGGGCGAAAAAGACCGTTTGTTTTGCATTTTTTAATAAAGAAAAGTTGCAAAATAACAGGATAATTTTACCCCCCCTATTTCCCGGCTCTCTTTAAATGATTGGGCTCTTCCCGGTTTGTTGAATTTTGTTTTTAATGTATTACAAGGAGTTTCTGTAACCATGAAATTTCTTGCCATACCCTTTTGTCGTTTACGCGCGTGTATTCTGCATTCTCGTAGGAAGGCGGAAGGTTTTTGTGTGCCGTTTTTTATATGTGCATTTATGAGGGTGGCCGGATTTCAGAGGAGTTTCTCTTCACGTGGGAACCTCCGGATTCTTTCTGCGTAAAATTGACTTGTGGTTAGGTGGAAAATATTGGTATCAGTGAAAGTGAGGAGGGCTGAAACTGAACAGGTAGGACAGGATTGACGAAATATTAACTTTTAAATATATGGAAGTATGAAAAAAACGATTGTTTTTCTTATTTGCCTTTGCTTGGGATGGCAGTGGGCAGTGGCCGAGGTTATTCATGGAACCTGTGGCGTGGATGGCGATAATGTTACGTGGTCGTTAGACACGGAGTCGGAGACTCTCACGTTTAGTGGTACGGGTGCAATGGCTGATAGTATAATTTCTATTTTTCGTGATTATACTATCAAGAACATTGTTGTGGATGAGGGTGTGACGAATGTTAGTTGGTGGATAATAGGAAGTTGTGGGCCGGCTGCAAATTTGGTTGTGTCGTCGACGGTTGAGGAGATGGCTGTCAAAGGATATAGGGGTATAAATAATTTGAGCTTTATCACGGTTTCAGAAGATAATGCTAAATATTGTAGTCAGGAGGGCATTTTGTATAGTAAGGATAAAACTGAGCTGTTACTTGTGCCCAGTCAGATGCCAATGCGGACGTTCATTGTTTCTGAAGGTGTTACGCATATTGGTGATTATGCAATGTCGAGCTGTTGGGCTTTAGATTCTCTTGTTATTGCGGAAACTATATTGTCTGTTGGTGAATGTTGTTTTCCATGGGATATTAAAGTCATTACTTGGTTGCCTTTAATTCCTCCGGGAACAAATAGCTATATTAATTATTGGGATGAAATTGTGTTGTATGTCCCGGCCGAGAGTATATATTTGTATAGAGAGAGTTCGTTTAGTGACACTTGGGATGTGAACGGAGAGCGCGCTAAGGCAAGAATTGTTCCTATCATTGATTCTACAATTTTAGTGGATGATGATGGGGTTTACTATAAACTGATATCGGAAACTTATAGGACGTTGAAGGTTATCTGCAATCCTTATGAGCCTTATTCGGGAGATATAGAGGTCACTGGTAATT
>CAZMOE010000004.1:3341-80809 GCA_964567855.1 uncultured Prevotellaceae bacterium | reverse complement strand
GCCGGAGATCTCCCCAAATTTACAACGATTGGGGATTATGCATTCTATGAGTGTCCAGAACTTTCAACATTGGAATTGCCAGAGACGTTAAAAGATATTGGGAAGCATGCTTTTGCCTGTACTTCAATTGAAAAATTGAGTATTCCTGCGAGTGTAACACGTATTGGTCTCAATATTGTTGCTAATGTTCCGACGTTAGAGGAAATTACCGTCGATGCGGCCAATGTTGTTTATGATAGTCGAGATAATTGTAATGCTATTATAGAAACTGCAACAAATAATTTGTTATCGGCTTGTAATAGAACATTTATACCTGATGACATTGTTAGAATTAATAGTTATGCAATTTTTAGTACTACAATTTCTCGTCTTATTCTTCCATCTAAGTTAGAATATATCGGCTTGTATGGAATCTTAAGTAATTGTTTATCGGAAGTTATTTGTAAGAATATGATTCCTCCATTTTGTAATGGAATATCTAT
Organism: uncultured Prevotellaceae bacterium; assembly: GCA_964567855.1. GTDB lineage: Bacteria > Bacteroidota > Bacteroidia > Bacteroidales > UBA3663 > Liminaster. The sequence goes on along the minus strand of CAZMOE010000004.1, from coordinate 80,327 downwards.
TTTAGGAGAGCATGCAAAAACGCTTTATGTCCCTATGGGAAGTGTTGAAATGTATCGGAATTCATATTTTGGCTCTTGTTTTTCTGATATTATCGGCTACGGAGCCCTCTCCCTTAACGATAGTGTTGCGACCTATCGCAATGACAGTGCTTTCGTCTGTGAGGAAGTGACTTATACGCGAGTATTCGGCAATACGGAGTGGCAGCCTTGGTATATGCCTTTTGCCGTTGATTGCGACAGCCTGCGTGGAGACTTTGATATCGCTTATCTGAATGATGTACACCAGTATGATGACGATAACGATGGGGTGATCGATCGGACAGAATTGGAGGCGATAAAGATGAATGAGGGTGTTTTGCGCGCCAATTATCCTTATTTAATCAAAGCGAAGACGGTCGGGGAGAAAACGGTGACGATGAAGGAGGTCACGATTGAGGCTGCGGAAGAATGTTCGTTCGATTGTACCTCCATGACGACGAGGTATGTTTTCACGGGAACATATAGCCGTATGACGGGTGCGGAGATGGCCGCCGCCGGGCTGTATGGTTTACAAAATGGAGAGTTGGCCCAGGCGCGGCCGGACGATAGGGCCGTCGGTGCATTCCGATGGTATCTGAGCGTAGAGGAGCGCGACGGTCATTCTGTAAATAGGCCTCAACGCATTTCCTTGCGCATTCAGGAAGATACATCGGGTACCGGCATGGAGATTTTGAACGATCTGAACCGAATGGGAGATGATATTCGGATTCGCGATTTGCAGGGCCGTATCGTGCGCAAGGGTACGGAAGACGCTTCCGGCCTGCCCCGTGGGGTATATATCGTGAACGGAAAGAAAGTCATGGTGTATTAAATGATTCTAAGTAAGAGATGAAAATACGGATTGTCTGCCGACATAAACGATTTCTGTTCCGGCGGGATATATTGTCTCTCATTTTTTGATATAGACCGTCGGGTTTATGTCGGGACATCCGTTTTTCATCTTTTTTATAAAAAGGCCGTTGCCTCTGATCGTGGTATGCCTGCGTGAGGCGGCATGTGCTGAATTTTGAGAGGCTCCGAGAATGTGAATGGTCCTTATATATTTTCCGGGACCTGTACCCGATTAGGTGCAGGCCCCGGAAAAATTCCGGATGGCGGTGAAGATAACGGATGTAGCGGTTCCTGCGGAGCCGGAACCGTCTCCGACTTTCTAAGTGCCGCTTCCGGCAAAAAATCCGGCTCAGTAAGCGGGATTTTCGATCTTTCCGATGAAGAGGATAGTATTGCTGCTCTTCTCGTAGAGGGTAAACAGGAACGGGCGGTCGACGGTCATTATCTTGATGCCGTCAGGCTGGACGATGGAAGAACGCATCATGGAGATGGCGGTCACCGCGGCGGCTTCGGCCCCTTTTTCGGTAACCTCGAAGACGGTTTTCTGAATGACTTGATCGATGCACAGCGGAGTTTTGCTGATTCCGCCGAAGTCGGCAAGGCCGGCGACGAAGGCGTCGCGGATGCCTAAGGCCTGCAAAGTCTTGTTGAGCAGCGTGCCGTATTCTATTTTGAATTTCGGAAGGGCGAGGCGAACCTCTTCGCTGGCCAGGGTCGAGGTCAGTTCCGTCCACTTTTCACCGTTCAGCGTTTCCAGCAGGGCGTCGGCCGATGTCTCTTCGCCCGGCAGGAGGACATACATGGAATATTCCTGCTTGCCGACGCTGAGAAACGGCATGTCGATGATCTGACAGTCTTCGGTTTCCGCATAGTCGTAGTGACTCTGCTGGTGCATCATGGAAACGGTCGTTTCACCGCCTCCGGGGAGATGGAAAGCGGCGGGTCGGGTCATGTTGCTGTCGAAACGGTTGATCCATGTGCCGTTGAAGTAGAGGGCGTTGATCAAATACATCTGGGCGGCCGGGTTGAGCTGGTTGATGATGCTCGGGATCTTGTTGCGGGTATGATCGGCGCACCATTTGTTGATTTTCACAGCAGCGTCGGCGTTGAAGGCCAGTCGGGCAACCTCTGCGTTGAAATAGTTTTTGTTGGCTTTGACGAATGCGCGTTTCGGTTTGCCGGCTTTTTTGTTGACCCAGATGGAATTGGCCAGTTCGACGGTGATTTCCTCGTTGCTGCGCAACGCTTTCATTCTTTCCTGTTGCCGGCGGTTGACCTCTTCTTGCGTCATCCCCTGCCAGCCGAGCGCCTGGAAGATTTCCTGCCGGGTATTGCCCTCGGCGCCGTTGCTGATCATGCCCATGGCCATCTCGATGCTGAGCGGCGAGAGACAGATGTTGCATCCGGGATATTCGGAGATGTTCTGTTGAAGCAGGCGGGCCGAAAGATCGACGTGCGAGGGGCCTTGGGCCATGGCGGCGGAGCACGAAAGAGTAAATGCCGCGGCGGCGAAAGTGTTTTTAAATATGTGATTCATAATTTTCATGTATCGTTCTTTTTAGATAACGTTTTTTCTTGTGTATGGATGATTTAATGTTTGCAAATGTACTAATAAAATCCGATTTCAGGGCAATCGCCCCAAAAATCTCCCCGTTTCAGGAAAAAGTCAAATTAAATGTGCCGGCCATTTCTTAAAAATCATTATATTTGCGAGACTTGAAATGTCAATTTTTTCATAATATTCAATATTTAATAACTAACCAATAAATCAAATCTTATTACATCTATGGATTTAATGGAACAACTTGTTGCGCGTGCCAAGGCTAACCGGCAGCGCATCGTTCTCGCAGAAGGTACGGAGGAACGTACCTTGAAGGCCGCCGATCAGATTCTTGCCGACGGCGTAGCCGACATCGTTCTCATCGGCGATGCTGCTGAAATCGCGGCTCTCGTTGCACAGTTCGGTCTTAAAAACATCGACAAGGCTACGATCATCGACCCGAAAAACAATCCCGAAAAAGAAAAATATGCCAACTTGCTGTATGAGCTTCGCAAGAAAAAGGGCATGACCATCGAACAGGCTACCGCTTTGGCCGAAAACCCGTTGTATCTGGCCTCTCTCATCATCAAGAACGGCGAGGCCGACGGTGAGGTTGCCGGTGCCCGCAATACGACCGGCGATGTGTTGCGTCCGGCTCTTCAGATCATCAAGACCGCTCCCGGCATCTCTTGTGTATCCGGTGCTTTCATCATGTTCATACCCAATAAAGTTTATGGCCAGGACGGTATCATGGTCTTTGCCGATTGTGCCGTTACTCCGAATCCTGATGCAGCCCAGCTGGCACAGATCGCCGTTTGCGCCGGTCAGACCGCCAAGGATATTGCCGGTATTGACCCGGTTGTCGGCATGCTGAGCTTCTCTACCAAGGGTTCCGCCAAGCACGAGATGGTCGACAAGGTGGTAGAGGCTACCCGTCTGGCCAAGGAGCTGGATCCGTCACTCGTCATCGATGGCGAATTGCAGGCCGATGCCGCCATCGTTCCCTCTGTGGCAGCCAGCAAGGCTCCGGGCAGTGAGGTCGCCGGTCATTGCAATACGCTTGTCTTCCCCAGCCTGGAGGTCGGCAACATCTGTTATAAGCTCGTACAGCGTCTGGCCGGCGCCACTGCTCTCGGTCCGATCCTTCAGGGCATCGCCGCTCCGGTTAACGACCTTAGCCGCGGCTGTTCGGTAGACGACGTTTATAAAGTTGTCTGCATCACTTGCAATCAGGCCATCGGCGCCAAGGAGCGTGCCGCCAAGGCATAAGCTTTCCCGTCGGTAACGAAAACTATTTATTATTAAGATAACGCTCGTCTTCTCCTGCGAGGTCTTTCCGTCGGTGTACATTGTAAAAGATGTGCGCGGGAAACCTCCGGGCCGGAGATAAAAACATAAGAAAATGAAAATTTTAGTATTGAACTGCGGATCTTCTTCCGTAAAATATAAATTGATTGAGACCGACAGCAACGCGGTGCTTGCACAGGGCGGTGTGGAAAAGATCGGTCTGCCGGATTCATTCCTTAAAATTACCCATGAGGGCGAAAAAATCGTTCTGGAACACGATATGCCGGATCATAAGGAGGCTGTCGATTTTATCTTTAAGACTCTTCTGGGCGAGCAGTATGGCTGCATCAAGTCTTTGGATGAGGTAGACGCTGTCGGTCACCGTGTAGTGCATGGTGGAGAGTCTTTCTCCGAATCCGTGCTCATCGATGATGCCGCTATGGCCAAGATCATCGAATGTATCGACGTGGCTCCGCTTCATAATCCGGCCAATATTGCCGGTATCAAGGCGGTCGAAGCTCTTATCCCCGGCAAACCGCAGGTGGCCGTCTTCGACACCGCCTTCCATCAGACCATGCCGGCCAGGGCCTACATGTACGCATTGCCTTATGAGATGTATGAGAAATACCGCATCCGCCGCTATGGGTTTCATGGCACCAGCCACCGCTATGTTTCCAAACGTACATGTGAATATTTAGGCATTGACCCGGCCAAGACGAAGATGATCTGCTGCCATGTGGGCAACGGCGCTTCGATTTCAGCGGTTCTCAACGGCAAGTCGGTCGATACGACGATGGGCTTCACACCGGTGGAGGGCCTGATGATGGGAACGCGTACGGGCGACATAGATGCCGGAGCGTTGACATTCATCATGGAGAAAGAGGGATTCGACGCCAAGGGTATTTCTACCTTTGTCAACAAAAAATCGGGCATGCAGGGGCTGACCGGTATTTCCAGCGATATGCGCGATATTTATAATGCGATGATGGATGGTGACGAACGTGCCAAAATGGCTCTCGATGCCTATGCCTATCGTATCAAAAAATATATCGGCGCTTATGCCGCTGCCATGAACGGTGTCGACGTGATCGTGTTTACCGGCGGTGTCGGCGAGAATCATTCTTATACCCGTCGTCTGGTCTGCACCGACATGGATTATCTGGGTATCAAGATCGATTTCGATTTGAACGAGAAGATCCATGGCGACGAAGCCGTGCTTTCGACTGCCGATTCCAAGGTGAAAGTGTGTGTCATTCCGACCGATGAGGAATCTATGATCGCCAGCGATACGAAGGCCATTGTCGAAAAGTTGCAGAAGTAACTGTGGAGGGGCTCTTTTGCTTGAGCGTTTCCCGACATTATAGTAGAAAGAGGCGGGCGTCCGGATGCGGGCGCCCGCTTTTATATATGTAACCGGAGCTTTTCCGGGCCGGGCACCAGGCAGGGAATGAAGCGCTTTTAGCGGATGAATTTTGTTTCTGCCCGGGAAATGAATTATCTTTGCCGCTATAAAAGTCTATGCCATGCGTTCGGTTGATCTCTTTATATTTCTGATTTTTACGTTGGGCACTGTCTTGTTCGGCTATTTTTTCGGGCGGAAGAGGCAGAGCAGCGACGAGTTTACCCGCGGCGGCGGCCGGGTGCCGGGTTTCGTTGTGGGGTTATCTATTTTCGCCTCTTTTTGCAGCTCCATATCGTTCTTAGGATATTGTTCCTCCGCTTTTTCCGGCAACTGGAACGCCTTTGTCTTTTCCCTTTCCATTCTGCCGGCCGGGTTGTTGGCCATGAAATACTTCGTCCCGTTTTACCGCTCGCTGGGTTCAATCAGTGCCTATAGCTTTCTGGAAGACCGGTTCGGCCGTTGGGCAAGGCTGTATGCCTCCGTGTTCTATCTTTTTACACAGATATGCCGGGCGGGGGCGATTCTTTTTCTGCTGGCGGTACCGATGAATGTGCTGATGGGGTGGAGCGTGCCGCTGGTGGTGACGGTAACCGGCATAGGTATCATTCTCTATTCACAGCGGGGCGGTCTGAGATCGGTGATCTGGACCGAGGCCTTACAGGGGGGCATTCTGATTCTGGGAGCAATGGTCTGTCTGGCGGTACTGCTGTTTAAAATGCCGGGCGGTGCGGTCCAGGCATTCCGTATTTGTCTTGACAACGATAAGTTCAGTCTCGGCAGTTTCGGCGCCGGCATCACGGAATCTACATTCTGGGTCTGTCTGATTTACGGATTGTTCATCAATCTTAATAATTTCGCTATCGACCAGAGCTATACCCAGCGCTACTGTGCAGCATCCACTTTGGGCGAGGCGCGAAAGAGCGCCTTCTGGGGGAGTCTTCTTCCGCTGCCTGTCAATTGGGTTCTCTTCCTTATCGGTTCCTGTCTCTTCGCTTTCTATACGGCCTATCCCGAGAGTCTTCCCGCCGGAATAAAATCCGATTACGTTTTCCCCTACTTCATCATTCATGAATTGCCGGCGGGGATGGTCGGACTGATGATTGCCTGCATTTTCTGTGCCGGCATGAGCACCATCGCCACGAGTTTTACCTCGGCTGCCACCATTGTCATGACCGATTTCTATCTTCCCTCTTCCCACCTGCGGCGTAGAACTGCTTCCGATGATAAGGATACGACTGCGGCAGACGATCGGCGCAAGGTTTTCGTTCTCAGGACGGCAAGCATTGCGACGGGAATGCTCAGTATGGGAGTGGCGCTCTGTTTCCTATGGGTGGAAAATGCCCTCGATGCCTGGTGGGCCCTCAGCAGCCTCTGCTCGGGCGGTGTTCTCGGTCTGTTTCTTTTAGGCTATCTCTGTCCTCGCGCCAGGAAGCCGCATGCGGTGCTCGGCGTCATGGCCGGCATGACTTCGCTGATTCTTATCGCCTTGCAGACCGAGCTGTGCGGATGGCTACGCATCCCGCCGTTTGTTCATGTCAATCTGGGTATCGTGGTCAGTACGTTGCTGGTCCTTTTCGTCGGTGTGCTGGCATTGGGCCGTGGGCGGAAATGACCGTGCCGGTTTTGGAATCTTCTGAAAACATATTATATAGCTTGAAATTTAAAGAATCGATATTTATGAAAGGTAAGTTTATCAGTTTATTTATCATCGGAATGACAGCATTGCTGCCGTTGGCTGCCCAACACCTTGTGCCGGTCGGCACCGGCTATAGCGCCACCTCTGTCAATGCCGCCATTTTCCGTACCAATTCAGTGGCCACGCATGGCAACCGGCAGTATGTGGCTTATTACGATGCCGACGGTTATGTCACATTGGCGGCGCGGGCCTTGAATGATACGGTGTTTACCGTCAGTCGCACGCAGTATCGCGGAAATGTCCGCGACGGTCATAATGTGATCAGTCTGATGGTGGACGGAGAGGGTTTCCTGCATGTCGCGTTCGACCATCATGGCCATCCGCTGCATTATGCCCGTTCCGTTGCGCCCGGTTCCTTGCAATTAGGAGAGTTGGAGCCGATGGTCGGCCGCGATGAGGAGCGTGTCACTTATCCGGAGTTTTACGCTCTCAGCGGCGGAGACCTGTTATTCCTTTACCGGACAGGGGCGTCGGGCAACGGCAATCTCATTCTGAATCGGTATGACGTGACGGAACGCCGCTGGAGCCGGGTACAGGATAATCTTATCGACGGCGAGGGAAAGCGCAACGGCTATTGGCAGGCCTGCGTCGACCGGCACGACCGCTTGCATCTCTCGTGGGTGTGGCGTGAGACCTGGAAAGTGGAGACCAATCATGACTTGTGTTACGCCTGTTCCGACGATGGCGGTGTGACTTGGCATGACAGCAAAGGGCGCGCCTGCGCCGTGCCGCTGACATTGGATAATGCGGAATATGCCTGCCGCATTCCGCAACGCAGCGAACTCATCAATCAGACCAGCATGACGACCGATGCGTCCGGACATCCTTATATCGCTACCTACTGGCGTGATTCCACCAGCCAGGTCCCCCAGTATCGGCTGGTCTGGCATGACGGCCGGGAGTGGCGGCAACAACAGGTGTCGCAGCGGACAACGCCGTTTTCCCTCAGCGGAGGCGGTACGAAATGTATCCCGATCGCCCGGCCGCGGCTGGTTATCCGTCAGCATCGCGGTTTTCTCGGCATGGGGCGGCGATCGGAAGCTTACTATATTCTCCGGGATGAAGAACGGGGCAGCCGGGTGTCGGTTGCGCACTGCCGCGACCTGCGCCGGGGCCGGTGGGAGACAAAGGACCTGACAGATTTTCCGGTCGACGCATGGGAGCCCTCTTATGACACGGAGCTGTGGCGGCGCGACGGGCGATTGCATATTTATGTCCAGCACGTGGCACAGGGCGACGGCGAGAAGACCACTTCTCTCGTTCCGCAGCCGGTTTATATCCTCGAAGTAGAACATTGAAACCGTTTTCGTTATGATGCAGGAAGACAATCCTCTTTATCGTTTCCATTTCTGTCCGCTTTGCGGTTCTTCCCGTTTTGAAGAATTGCGTGACAACGCCCGCCGTTGCGCCGACTGCGGCTTTACTTATTACACAAATCCGCGGGGAGCGACCGTCGCGGTCATTGTCAATGATTGCGGGGAACTGCTGGTCGCGCGGCGTGCCAATGAACCGGCCCGGGGAACGCTTGATTTGCCCGGCGGCTTCGTCGATCTCGGTGAAGATGCGGAGACTGCCATGTGCAGGGAGATCGCAGAGGAAACCGGGCTTCGGGTTTCGCCTGCCGATTTGCATTATCTGTTTTCCATGCCCAATCGTTATCCTTTTTCGGGTATCGTCTGCCGTACGCTGGATCTGTTTTTCGAGTGTCGTGTGAAGGGGCGGCCGCTGGCGACGGCGCAGGACGACGTTTCCGATTTGCGTTGGGTACCGCTTGAAGAATTGCGGCCCGAAGAATTCGGTCTGGAATCCGTTCGTGCCGGAATAAAACGCTATTTAGGCCGTCGATGAACACTCTTGGTATGTAAAATGTAATGAAAAGTGTAGATTTATTTCAATAAATGGTTTATTTTTCCCAAAAAATAATACATTTGCCCAATCATTTAATCCTTATTTTAATAAAGAGTAACATTATGAAGAAATTTCTTTTATCTATGTTGGTAGTAGCTGCATGTGCAGTAGCTTCTCCGGTATCTGCCCGTACCTTCGGTTTCGGTGTTACCGGTGGTCTGAATGTTTCAAAACTCGATGAGGAGGGTGCCAAGAACAACAGCGGCTGGTTTGCCGGTGTGACGGCTAAAGTTACCGTTCCGGTGCTCGGTTTCGGTCTTGACGGTGCCCTTCTTTATTCTACAGAAAAGGTGGAAGTCGGTGTGAAGGATAAAAATGCCCAGTACATTTCCGTGCCGGTGAACTTACGCTATGATTTCCAGCTTCCCGTGGTTTCCAAAGTCCTTGTTCCCTATGCTTTCTTAGGTCCTCAGTTCGATTGGAATATCAACAATACCAAGTTGAACTTTTTTGATGGAGAGGAAGGGAGCTATGGTTTGAAAGCTAAGGATGCCACTTGGAAGGCAAACTTCGGCGTCGGTGCACTTTTGTTCAACCATGTGCAGGTTTCTTATGCCTACTCTCTGCCTATTTCCAATTCCTGGAGCTGGGATAGTGTTTATGACAATGTAGTGGAGGCAAAAGATAATACAAAACTTTCCACTCATAAGGTCGGCGTTACCTATTTCTTCTAAAACGCCTGTTTTGAAGTAAGAACCCCTTCCCGGATCCGGAAAATCGGTCGGGAAGGGGTTTTTAGTTTTTTATCGGGGACGGTTCGTATCGCTTTTCCGGTATATGTTTGCCTCTGTTTGCTGAATGGCCGCCCCACGGCCGTTCGGACAATTACCGGATATTTGTATAACACCGGCATTCTTTGCCGGAGCGGTTGCTTTATCTGCGTGGCCGGCGGTTTATATGAGTTCGCCGATCAGCGTGGCCGATGAGACGTCGTTTACTTTCACTCTGACCAGATCGCCGGGGCGGACATTCCCTTTGGGGAAAACAATCATCTTGTTCTGGCTGGAGCGGCCGCACATCTGTTCGCGGCTGCGCTTGCTGTAGCCTTCGACAAGCACTTCAAAGGTCTTGCCGATGTCTCTGCGGTTGCTGGCCAACGAGAGTTCGTTCTGGAGGTTGATGATTTCGGTGAGGCGGGCGATTTTTACCTCTTCTGTGACATCATCTTTATAGTGGCGGGCGGCAAAAGTGCCGGGGCGTTCGCTGTACTTGAACATGAAAGCGGAATCGAAACCGACTTCGCGCATGAGCGAAAGCGTGTCGGCCTGATCTTCTTCCGTTTCGGTGCAGAAGCCGCAGAAGACGTCGGTCGAAAGACCGCAGTCGGGCAGGATACGTTTCACGGCCGCGATGCGGTCCAGATACCAGGCCCTGTCATATTTCCGGTTCATGAGTTTCAGGATACGGCTGGAGCCGGATTGCACCGGCAGATGCAGGTGACGGCAGATGTTGGGATGTGCGGCCATGGTTTCGAGGATTTTGTCGCTCATGTCTTCCGGATTGGAGGTTGAGAAGCGAATGCGCATACCGGGGGCGGCTTCGGCTACCATAGCGAGAAGGTCGGCAAAGTCGACGGCATCGGTTGCCGTATTGCCGGAAGCGGTTCCTGCAGTATGTGAGCCGGCAGAATTTTCGCCGTGACCGTCGTTCATGCCGTTGTTGCTGTCGGAATGGATGCTGGCAGGGCCCTCTTGTTTACTGTTGCCGCTTGCGGCGTTGCGGGCGGGGGCACTTATAGTGTGATTGGCCGTTTCGGTCGTCCCGTTGCCGGAAGCGGCGGTGTCATTGCCGCTTGCTTCGGTCAGGGTATCTGTTGGGAGCTGCTCGGAGGGGCTTCCGCAACGACCGCGGGCATTGGCTTCTTGTTTCTTATATAAATAGGAGTTGACGTTTTGGCCTAATAGTGTCACCTCTTTGAATCCTTTGGCTTCGAGGTCGCGTAATTCGGCAAGGATGCTTTCCGGCTCGCGGCTGCGTTCGCGTCCGCGTGTGTAGGGGACGATGCAGTAGCTGCAGAAATTGTTGCATCCGCGCATGATGCTGATGAATCCGGAAATCCGGCTATGACCTATACGGGTCGGGATGATTTCCTTATAGGTTTCGGTGGTCGAAAGCTCCACATTGACGGCTGTTTCTCCTTGTTCGACAGCTGCAATGAGATTCGGGAGGTCTAAGTAGGAATCGGGGCCGGCCACCAGATTCGCTCCATGCGTCACCAGTTCCTCGCGGACACGTTCCGCCATGCACCCGAGCACTCCGACAATGAGCTTGCGTCCTTGCCGGTGCAGGGAAGTGAAATATTGAAGGCGGCCGTATATTTTTTGTTCGGCATTGTCGCGCACCGAACAGGTGTTGAGGAATACCGCGTCGGCATCTTCCAGCTTTTCGCAGATTTCATAGCCGGCCATCTGCATGATGGTGGCTACTACCTCGCTGTCGGCGACATTCATCTGGCAACCGTAGGTTTCTATAAATAATTTTTTCATGTTTACTACCTTTTATATTGTTAATTTTTATTTACTATATGCTTTAATCATCTTTGTAATCAAAAAAAATGTAAAAATACGGCATTTTATAGGCTTGTTATGATTGCCATATAAACAAAAACCATATCTTTGCAGTACAAAATTTATTATCATAGTTAAGGTTTAGGTTAATACAGAATAGGGGCTTGTGAAAGTCCCTATTCCATTTATTGTTACTACCCTTTGCGATCGAACAGAATTTTGCATGATGTGGTGTTTTTGTATGTGAAAAACTAAATTTTTCATAAAAAAACTTGTCTAAGTGTCAGAAAAGTCCTACTTTTGACCATAAAAATAGTGAAAAGTCGAAAAAAGCATGCTTTTTTCTCGCATTTTCATGCGGACAATTCCTGTTTTCCGGAAGTCTGAAGCCAGTCGGAGGGCGAACCCCGGCAGGAGAAGATACATTTCCTGCAGAGAGCATCTCCCCGCTTGATTTTCGGATGCAAAAGTACGAATTTTATTTTGATAATAATCTTTTCTGGAATGATTTATAAGATTTTGACAGCAGAAGCGGCCGCCGGATTGATTCAGGATGGAGATACGATCGGATTTAGCGGATTTACGGCAGCAGGAACGCCACGGGTAGTTCCTACGGCTTTGGCTGAACGTGCCAAAGCGGAACATGAGGCCGGCCGGCCGTTCAAGGTAAGTGTATTTTCGGGAGCTTCGACCAGTGTGGCATTAGACGGAGCGCTGGCTGCCGCACAGGCAGTAGACCGGCGTACGCCTTATCAGTCTACTCCGGAAATGCGGGCCGCTATCAACAAAGGTGAAATACATTATTTCGATATGCACCTGTCGTCTTTGGCGCAGTTCGTGCAATACGGTTTTCTGGGGGATATCGATTATTGTATCATTGAGGCTGTGGATGTCACCGACGACGGCCGGATAACGCTCTGCGGCGGTGTCGGCAACGTCCAGGCTTTTGCCGCCAAGGCCAAACATATTATCATTGAGCAGAACAGCCTTTTCCCTAAAGAGATCTGCGGTCTTCACGATATTTATACTATGCCGGCGCCACCGCATCGCCGTGAAATTCCTATTTATGACCCCAGCGATCATATCGGAACCTCCACGCTGAATGTCGATCCGGCCAAAATTGTCGGTATCGTGCCCTGCTGCTACCATTATGGTGTCAAACCCTTCTCTCCGGTCGACGAAGTTACCGCCCGTATCGGCAAGAATGTGGTCGGTTTCCTTGTCCGGGAATTGGAGGAGGGGCGTATTCCGGATGAATTCCTGCCGCTGCAAAGCGGCGTCGGCAATATTGCCAATGCGGTCTTGCAGGCGCTGACCGATGCGGAGGAGATACCGCCTTTCAAGATGTACACAGAAGTTTTGCAGGACTCGGTCATCGATTTGATCGATGCCGGGAAATGCACTTACGTCTCCAGCAGTTCGCTGACGTTGAGCGACGTTGTCTATGACAAGGTGATCGCCAATCTGGACTTCTACAAGCATCACATCGTCTTGCGTCCTTGCGAGCTGAGCAACAACCCGGAAGTCATACGTCGCCTCGGCGTCATTACCATGAACACGGCGCTGGAGGCCGACATCTTCGGCAATGTCAATTCCACTCACGTACTTGGATCGAAGATGATGAACGGTGTGGGCGGTTCCGGAGATTTCACGCGCAATGCCTATATTTCCATATTTACCTGCCCGTCGATTGCCAAAGGGGGTAACATCAGTGCGATTGTCCCTTTCGTGTCGCATGTCGACCATTCCGAGCATTCGGTTATGGTTTTGGTTACCGAGCATGGTGTTGCCGATCTGCGCGGAAAGTCTCCCCGCCAGCGGGCCGAGTGCATCATCGAGAATTGCGTGCATCCCGACTATCGTCCGCTTCTCAGGCAGTATCTTGAACTGGTTCCCGACGGCATGGCTCATACCCCGCAGGCCCTGCATTGCGCCCTCGCTTTCCATGAAGAGTTCCTGAAGAGCGGTGATATGCGTAATGTGAAATGGGAAGGGTATATGCGGTGAGCGGAGGCCGCTCCGGTTTCCCGGCTGCGATTTGCGACCTTTTCTGAACGGGATGCTGTAACATATGAAGCGTGTTTCGGGTCTGTAATGCCCGGAGATATAAAAACGCCTCCGCCAACTCTTGTATAAGAGTCGGCGGAGGTCTTTTTTGCGAATCCCGTTTTCAGGCGATTGCTGTCAGATTTTTTCCGGAGACGGATTTTCAGTCTTGATGAGGACGCCGTGTCGTTTCCACTTCCAGAAACCATAGATTGCGGCGCCCGTGTAGAACATATACAACCCCATGGTCGGATATAGTCCGCGGATAAAATACAGATAGACCGAGAAGATATTGGCAACGAACCAGAAACCCCATACTTCGATGGCCTTTTTACCCAATACCCAGGTGCCCACGATATTGATGGTCGTGTTGAAAGCATCTTTGGCCGGTACGGGCGAGTCGGTGAGAAAGCTCAGTATGGCATAGATGGCCGCATAGATTACCGCGGTGCAGGCTGCGATCTGCATCCATTCCCTGCCGTTGAAGCGGCGGTATTCAATGGTCTTATGTTTGTCTTCCCTCTTTTCACGGATTCCGTCGGACAGCCGTTTCCTCCATTGCCATAATCCCCAGACGCTGATACAGATGTTGAAGCAACTGAAACTCATGTCGGCGTAAAGCTTGGCATGGATATAGATACATATATATATCATCGAACAGAGGATGGAAAACAGCCACATCACCTGTTTCTGTTTGAATTCGAAGTATAAATATAGGAAACTTACGAGCAGTCCGGCATATTCCAAGGCCTTGAAGAACGAGATTCCCTCCATCGTCAGAATTTAAGCGTTATGTTGCCCATGGAAGCCGGTCCTGCCATCGGATAGACCCAGATCGCAGTGTATCGGTGGTCGTTGGTGTAGCCGGCGCTTTCGCTGATAGCGGAATAGACACCGCCATTGGGGCAATATTTCTTGTTGAAAATGTTGGTGACCTGGAGACCGAAAATTATTTCCTTCAATCCTGCGAAGCGTTTGCAGGGCAGGCTGTAACTGATATACAGATTACTGGTCGTGTAGGCGTCGAGCGAACGGGCCTTGCATCCGGTATTGTCCAGGTACTGGCGGCCGACATAATTGGTGTGCCAGGTAGCATCGATACCCTTATGGCTGAAATGCAACATGCCGTTGGCGACGAGATCGGGGGAGAACGCCAGATCGCTGTCGTCGTAATGAACCGTGCGGAAGCCGGTTTCCGAATCCCAGTCTTCCACTACTTCGTCGAAGTCTTTCACTTTATTTTGGCTGAGTGCGACGTTTCCTTCCAATGAAAGCCACGACGTGATGTTCCATCCGGCCGTCACCTCGATACCCATCCGGTAGGAGTCTTTGATATTGGTGGTCAGAGCCTCTCCGATGTCGGAGATTTCTCCCGTCTGCACGAGCTGATTGTCGTAGTCCATATAATAGAGGTTGACGCCGGCATGGAAATGTCGGTTGGTAAAGCTGTAGCCGGCTTCGTAGTCGAGCAGAGTCTCATGTTTGGGCGCTCCGTAGGCCCCGTTGTCGGTATAGTTGTTACGTGAGGGCTCGCGGTGGGCCATGGCAAAGGAGGCATAGGCATTGTGTCCGTCCCGATGGAAGCTGACACCGGCTTTAGGGTTGGCGAAGTTGAACTGCTCGTCGATGTTGAGGATATGCTGATAGTGGCCGAACTCATTCTGACGGAATTCTCCGGGATCGGCAACATAGGCATAGTCGTCGGCCGTGATGAACTTGTCGTTTACACCGTCGGTACGGTAATCCACATGGCGGTATTGCATATCGGCGAAAAGACTCCAGGAATCGTTAAAGCGGTAGGAACCTTTGACGAACGTCGAAAAATCGAATTTGGTGGCGTCGCTGTCATAATAGGTATATCGGCCGTCGCTCAGCAGATATTCGAGGCCTTTGGCATAGGTAAGATGGCCGAAGTGGTTGCAGATGAAGTTCTGGAGTGAGAATCCGCCGACAACGTCCCAGCGTTCGTCCTTGTAATTCAGGTTCCAGTTGCTTCCCCACCAGTCTTGAGTCAGTCCTTTCTTACGGATGAAGTCGGTCTTGGAGAGGTTGTCGTCGCTGAGTCCGAACTTCTTCAGTTTATTGTCGGGGCGCCATTCTTTATAATATCCGTAGCCGTGCGTGTAACGGAAGCCGAAAGTGGAGCTCCACTTGTCGTTGAACCGGAATGCGGCCGAAAGGATATTGTGGTTATACCAGAAATTGTCGGTCGTGCGGTAAGGGTAGGCTTTTGTGTATGAGGTCGGATCGTCGGAATAGTTGCCGTCGGCATCGGTGAAATATTCGTTGAGCGGATTGTATTTGCGGTAACCGGCATCGAAGAGGGCCTTGTCGAGCCCGTTCCAGGCCTGTCCCGTTTTTTCGAAGTTGCCGAAATTTTTATAGCGGATGATGACTTTATCATCGATCCAGGTCAGTCCGCCGTAGTAACTGCCGGAACGGCTGCCGGTGAGATCTACGTAACCGTCGGTATTGGTTTCAGTATAGCGGCCGTCGAAAATCAGATGGTCGCCGATGAGTCCTGTGCTGAAGGAGCCGCCCAGCACATAGGTGTTGTAGCTGCCATAGCTGGCAGAGACGGTCGCGGCAGGGACAATGGAGGGAGTCTGGCTGGTGAGGGCCACAGTGGCTCCGAATGCACCGTCGCCATTGGTCGAGGTGCCTACGCCGCGCTGGATCTGAACGTTGCCGAGTGATGCGGCATAGCTGTTCATGTTGGCCCAGAAAACACACTGGTCCTCGGGGCTGTTGAGCGGCATTCCGTCGAGGGTGACATTGATGCGGGAGTCGGCAGAGCCGCGGATGCGCAGATAGCCCGTTCCGATGCCGAGACCGTTATCGGAGGAGGCGACGACACCCGGAGTCATTTGTAAGAGGAACGGGATTTCCCGTCCGCCTGCGGCATGACGCTCCAGCTGTGCCTTGTCGACGTTGCTGACTGCGTACGGTGCGTTCGGGTCGGCTTTTACGGCCTTTACGACCACTTCGTTAAGTTCTGCCATCCGGAGCGAGTCCGGAGCATCGGCCTCGGCCGGCTGTGGGGTTGCCGCAGTGAGCTTTGCACCGGCAACCAGGAGGGATGAAATGAACAATACCCTTTTCATTGATAAACTATTGATAAGTTGAACAAAAAAAGGGGGAATATGAGAAAAAAAGCATTGAGAAACTCCCCACGGAAGCCCGTGTGACAGGAGTCGGTATCCCTGCGGCAGTATTATCTGCATCAGGTTCAATGGGTATGATCTCAGCCTCTTCACCGGCATTACGGCCGAGTGGAAGAAGCACCCCTTACCGGCATTTTGCCGGATTTTCGGCGGCAAAGGTAATGTGAAGGGTGAAATAATACAAGATTTTTTTAGAAAAAAGTTAATGAAGGCTTTTTATACCGTTCTTTCAGGAAACAAAGGGGATGAGGGGGCCGCCTCAGGGAATCGGTGGGCCGGGATATGATAATTTTGATTACCTTTGCGCCGTAAATCAAAGAGCTAAGAGATGGAAGCAGTAGATCGGATATTCAGTCGGGCCGAACGGATGCTTGGCGGCGACGTCATGCGGACGTTGGCGACGGCCCGTGTGATTCTTTTCGGTGTGGGCGGCGTCGGCAGCTGGTGTGCCGAGGGACTGATCAGGAGCGGCGTGGGACATTTGACGATCGTCGACTCTGATTGTGTCAGCATCACCAACGTCAACAGACAATTGATGGCCACGACCGCCACCCTCGGCCGGGCCAAGGTCGATGCCCTCAGGGAACGGTTGCTTGAAATCAATCCCGCGGCCGTCATCGATGCCCGGCAGAGCGCCTACACAGCTGCGACGGCCGATGAATTTTCGTTGGAGACGTATGATTATATTATCGATGCGATAGACAGCCTGGAGAATAAGGCATTGCTGATACGTCGGGCGACGGCTACGCCGGCAGTATTTTTTTCGTCGATGGGGGCGGCGCTGAAAATGGACCCGCTGAAGATCGATGTGGCCGAGTTCTGGAAAGTCAGCGGGTGTCCGCTGGCGCGTGCGTTGCGGAACCGCTTTAAGCGGGACAAGCTCTTCCCGGAGCGCAAATTTCTGTGTGTCTATAGTCCGGAGGTGATGCCGAACCGAGGAGCGGAAGCACCGTCTGCGGCCTCTGCGGTACCTGCCGCGACGCCGCAGGCGGCAGATATGGACACGGTAGCGCCCGCCGGCCGCTGGGATGCCGCCAAAGCGCAGATCAACGGTAGTTTAGTGCATACGACGGCCATTTTCGGCTTCATGTTGGCCGGTCTCGTCGTGCAGGATATCAGTGCCAAGGTGCAATGAGGTGCTTCCTGCGTTGCCGCAAGAAACGATAATAAGAAAATCCCCCTGCCATTTTTCGCGGAAACCGTTTCCGATGAAGATGGCAGGGGGATATTTATGGCGGGATGCTGCTCCCGGAGATTATATTTTCCAGGTCCGGATGCGTTCCATGGCCTCACGGGTCGCTTCATGTGTGGCAAAAGCGGTCAGGCGGAAATATCCTTCGCCGCTGGGGCCGAATCCTACGCCGGGGGTGCCTACCACATGACATTCGTCCAGCAGCCGGTCGAAGAAGGTCCAGGAATCCATGTCGTCCGGAGTCTTGATCCAGATGTAGGGCGAATTGACACCGCCGAAGGCCTCGATGCCGATGCTGTCGAAAGTGGCTTTCATCGTGCGGGCGTTCTCGCGGTAATAGGCGATGTTGTCCATTATCTGTTGTTGTCCTTCGGGAGAAAATACCGCTTCGGCGGCGCGCTGGATGATGTAAGCCGTGCCGTTGAACTTGGTACTCTGCCGGCGGGACCAAAGTCGGTTGAGCTGTACGCGGGTACCGTCGCTCTTGCGTGCCGTCACCTCTTTGGGGACAACGGTATAGCCGCAGCGCAGGCCGGTGAAACCGGCCGTCTTGGAGAGCGAACGGAATTCGATGGCGCATCGTTTTGCCCCTTCGATTTCATAGATGGAGCGGGGCACCTCCGCTTCGGTGATGAAAGCCTCATAGGCGGCATCGAACAGGATCAGCGCGTCGTTGCGAAGGGCGTAGTCGACCCATGTCCGGAGCTGCTCGCGCGTGAGAGTCGTGCCGGTCGGGTTGTTGGGAAAACAAAGATAGATGATGTCTACGGGATGTTCCGGTAGTGCGGGCACGAATCCGTTTTCGCGGGTGCAGGGCATGTAGGTGACGCGGCTGTAGCGGCCGTCGAGCAGGTCGCCGGCGCGGCCGCCCATGACGTTGGTGTCGATGTAGACGGGATAGACCGGGTCGGTGACCGCCACGGTGTTTCCGGTGCCGAGAATATCGCCGATGTTGCCCGTATCGCTTTTGGCACCGTCGCTGATGAAGATTTCATCGGCTTCGAGAGCGATGCCGCGGTCGGTATAGTCGTGGCGGAGGATGGTTTCACGCAGGAAAGCATATCCCTGTTCGGGACCGTAGCCGCGGAAACCGTCGGCGGTTCCCATTTCATCGACAGCCTTGTGCAGCGCTTCGATGACGGCGGGAACAATGGGGCGGGTCACGTCGCCGATGCCCATTTTGATGATTTTTGCTTCGGGGTGGGTCTCCTGATAGGCGCGGATGCGGCGTGCCACTTCGACAAAGAGATAGCTTTCAGAGACTTTGAGGAAATTTTCGTTGACTTGGGCCATAGAATAGAGGATTTATAGAGTCATAGAATAATGAAAATCGGTTGCATGGGAGAGGCTGGTATGAAATAGGGAATATTTTTAAGGATTCCATTCCAAAATACCTTCAAACACGGTGGTAGCGGGGCCGGTCATGAAAATGTCACCGCTGGCTTCATCCCACTCGATTTCCAGTTCGCCGCCGAGAAGTTCGATGATGGCGTGGCGGTCGGTTTTTCCGTTGAGGACACAGGCTACTAAGGTAGCGCAACATCCTGTGCCGCAAGCCAAAGTCTCGCCGGCGCCGCGTTCCCAGACGCGCATTCTGACGCGGTTGCGGTTCACGACCTCGACAAACTCCGTGTTGGTGCGGCGGGGGAACCGGGGATGGTTTTCGTAAGCAGGGCCGATGCGGGGCAGGTCGAGAGCGGCGACGTCGTCGACAAAATAGACGGCGTGAGGGTTACCCATGCTGACGCAGGTCATTCTTTTCTCTTCGCCGCAAATATCGATGGGCGCGTCGATGACCGGCTGGTCGGCGGGAAATTTTTCCTCTGGTGTTGCGGTTGTTACCGGAATATCGGCGGGAGTCAGGATCGGCTGTCCCATGTTGACGCGCACGCGTTGGATAAGCCCCTTCTCGTCAGGATAGAGTCGCAGGATTTTGACACCGGCTTTGGTTTCGAGGGAGATTTCTGTCTGGCGGGTCATGCGATGGTCGTAGACATATTTGCCCACGCAGCGGGTGGCGTTGCCGCACATTTCGGCTTCGGTACCGTCTGCGTTGAACATGCGCATCCTGAAGTCGCACGTGTCGCTGGGCAGGATAAGCACCAGGCCGTCGGAACCGATACCGAAATGCCGGTCGCTGATCCGTACGGCAAGTGCTTCCGGATTCTCGATATGTTCGTCGAAACCGTTGATATACACATAGTCGTTGCCGGCACCGTGCATTTTGGTGAAGCGGATAGTTTGTGACATGATTGTGATGAAAAGCTATTATACGATTGTTTTGCGGACAAAGATAATGTAAAAAATTGAAAAAGGAATGTTAAAATCGGCAAGTTGCTTTCAAAACCGGAAAATGTTGGCGGTTTCGGCATTAAATATTCCGAAAGCTTGTCTGTGTGGCGAATGTAATGGGGGAACATAGGTCCTTGCCGAGAGTGATCGCAGGTTTCCTATATTCCCCCATACGGCTGTCGCCGATTGTGAGTAATTACTTGCCTAAAAACAGTTTGATCGGTTTCGCAGTATTTTCAACCTGTAGTATATATAGGCCGGCGGGGAGGGCTGTGGTCGGGATGCTGCACCAATGGCCGTCGGGAACATTTTCTTTTGTGGCCGTCGGTTGGCCGTTTAGATTGAAAAGCGTGATGCGTCTGCAGCTATTCGCGTTGCCGTTTACAAAGATTTCGATGCGGCTTTGGGCGAAGAGGTTGCGGACGGTGATTTCCGGATGCGGATTTGGTTCGATGAGAATTTGTCCGGTGCCGGAGGTCGGCAGAATGGTAAATTCCCGCTCCTCTCCGTATGTTGTTTTTTGCCGGCTCTTTGCATAAGCCCGGAATCGGTAGGTAACGCCAAACGTTAGGCCGTATATTGTTGCCGTTATGCGGTTTCCTTCGGCAAGGAGAACTTCTGCCGGCGAGGATGAGTGACCTTGGGCGTCGGTTGCATAGTATTCAAATCCCTGTTCAGTGATTTCGTCTGTGCCGGCCATTATGTAGCCGTTCAGTGTGACCGAGTTTTCGCAGACCGAGGCATTGTCATAAGTATGTACGGTCGGGTCTGAATAGACCGGGTTATTGGTGTTGAATTTGATCCACTCACCATAGTAGCGTTTTCCGGCAGCCGACTCATAATAGGGACGGACTTGGTAGTTAGTGCCGGCGATGAGGTTGTGGAGCCGGCCTTCCATTTCACCTTCATAAAGGAATCCTTTGCAAGAGTCTGTCGCTTCTTCTCCGGAGTCGCTTTCTTTTCTCCATTCAAACCAAACGGCGGTTTCTTCATCGGTCATGTTGGTTCGGGCATGCGCTATGGCGGCGGAGCTGCTGACTGTTTTGGGGGCGAGATGCTCTATTTCGAGGGGTAAGGTAGTAAAGTTGCAGGTGGAGGAATTGGCCCGTTTGCCGCTCGGGAATTTGACGAAATAACGGACGCTATAGGAACTGTTTGGAGTGAGTCCGGTCAGATAGACCTGATGTCCGCTATTGTGGATAACGGCGGATGTATTTTCTGAAGTGGAGGAAATGATCAGGTTTTCTTCTGTGATGATAGCATCGCCCGCTTCATAAACACCCGTACAAGAGAATGTCGTAGCGTGGACGGACGGATTTTCTATGGAGACCTTCAGTTGCGAGGTCTTTATCTTCGAGTTTATACCGTAACAGATTTTCCCGTTATAGATAGCGTACGGAGTTACCGTATAAGTCGTATTGGGATCCAAATCGCCGATTTTTAACGGCAAGTTGTTTTCTTTTTTATAGTTTTGACCATTTATTTGAACTCCTGTTTCTATGTTCTGGGTAGTGGGGTCGGAATCTGCATAAATGTCATCGATAGTAATTGTACTATAAGTGCTTGAATAAGCTTCCGGAAGAATTTGTATAGTGGGGTCGCTGGTTCGTATATTTATGGAGTGGATAGTGTCTCTTCCGTTTTCCTTAAAATAGACTTTACAGGGATAGGTTTCGCCAGGTTGCAGGTTTCCTATGGTGTAGATACCGTCTTTGTCAGAGTCGATTTCTTTGTCGGAAACACAGACTTTGGTCAGCTCGAAATTTCCGTAGGTTCGGTAGAGATGACTGTAATCGGTGATGGAAAATTTTATCTCTTGCAAATAGGTCGAGCGAATGTTTACAAAATAGGGACAACTTTGTACGTGACCGGAAAACTGCTTTTTTATGGAGGGAATCATGGCTGCGGGGGCGATGATGGTAGAGGTGGAATCTAAGCCTTTAAGACTATATTCTTGAAGAGAAAGTTCATTGGTGAAGCAAAGTGGAGTTAAATGGCAATCATAAAAAACACGCGATTCAATTATTGTTAGGGTATTAGGGATAACAATTTCTTTCAAACTGGAGCAGTATTGAAAAGCGTACTCACCGAGATAGGTGATAAAATCGGGAAGAATTATATTTGTGAGTTTCGAACAGTTAGAGAAAGCATGTTCCTTGATTTTTCTTATCGAATTCGGGATATTGACAGTGGTCAGTTCGAAACAGCCGGCGAATAAACCGGAAGGAATTTCCGTCAAAGAGTTCGGGAGATCAATAGTCGTTAGGCTTGTACAGCTACGAAAAGCATAATTCTGTATACTTGATACAGAGTTTGGTATATATATTGATGAGAGACTTGTACAACCCTCGAAAGCCCTGGCTTCTATTTTTGTTACGGAATTAGGAATATATAAGGAGGTCAAATTTTCGCAGCTCGCGAATGCGTTATTTCCAATGGTAGTTAACGAAGGAGGAAGGTATATGGATTTTAGTCCTCTACAACCAGCAAAGGCGTAGCTTTTAATAATTGTTACTTTATCAGGAATATGAATATTTGTTAGGCTTGTACATCCGTAAAAAGCATATGCCTCTATACTTGTTACAGAATTAGGAATTTCTACATTTGTCAGGCTTGTGCAATTCCTGAAAGCATGGTTGTTAATGGATTTGACGGAATAGGCATTTCCGGAGATGGTTATGCGAGATGGAATTACAACGGATCCTTGATATTCGTCGTATGCATCGTAATTATCTCCTTTATACGTCACCGACGCAGTCTTATCCGTTCTGTTTATTTCATAATAAATTCCGTCGATTTCCACATCGTGGGCATAGGAAGCCGTTGCGGCACAAAGAGAAACGGTTAGGAGTAGGGTGGTAAAAATAAAATTTTTCATTGTTTAGTTTTTTAGTGGGGTGAGTGTTTTCCCTGGCTCCGGAGGAGAATCGTGTTTTCAGAGGAATGCGTAGAAATACAAAAAAGGCGTGGAGCCGACTTTTTGTATTCACTCTCCAAGGTTCTAGACTACCCCACTAATAGAATACAGTCAAGCCCCCGCCTTTTAGGCGCAGGCATATAGACTTATGTTTCCTTTATTAGTGTAGAATTGTCTAGATTCTGGAAAAAGTAAGGAACAAAAGCTAACGCTCTTTATTATATTTCTTAATGTCGCAATGTCTTGCCGTTTATACCATAGGCTTTTATGTTTTGATTATGCGTGCAAATATAGGAATTTATTTTTAAGAATGTATGTATATGAGTTTTTTAATGATTGGTTAGTGCTGTTGAGCATATATTTTGCTCATAATATACCGGCTGACATGTGGGCGATAGTGTGAATCCTCGTAATAATTTCTGTAGTCGGTGGTGATTTCGTTGACACCGGAGAAATCGGCCACATGTTTTGGGTCGAAAATGTGTTCTAATATGGCCAGATCGTCACCGTGCAGCCTGATCTGGGAGTAGAGGGGAGAGATGACGATTTTATAGTCGGTTTGATGTTTGTCGAAGATGCTTTTTATCTCTTCGAGCATCCCTCTTTGAGCTTCTTCGATGACTGCGGGATGAATTTTCGGTGTTTGTTTCCCTTTGAATATGTTCATTTTTTCCGAGGTGTAGTAACATCCTTCTGCGATCTTGGCTTCCAAATCGGTTTCCTGGATCTCGTTGGTTGTTACATCATAGCTCCCGTTGAAAAAGTCGAGCAGGAAGTTGCTGGACATATAGGGCTTGCTTTTCTTGGAAAGAGCATAGTCTGTGAAAGCATACAGCAGTTTGAGGTTGGCGAATGCTTTCCAATGGGTGAGGTGGAATCCTATTATGTTGCGGTTGTTCTCAAGGGCCGGTGCCGGGTAGAAAAGATGAGAATCTGTGTTTGGCTGGTGTTGTTTCAACAAGGAGTGGTCCATGATGAGCAGGGCATTTTGTATATGCCCGTTGTTTTGGTCGATATATTTTATCTTTTTCCAGACTCCATAGAGGCTTTCCGATGCGGCGTCGAAATGATAGCAGCGGCACTCTTGCCCGATGTGCCGTTGCCAATCTTGGATTTCGTAGAATATGCTGCGGGAATTGCCGAAGATGAAACTGTCATAATGGTACCGGTTCTGTTGCTGGGCATAAGTGGTGGTACTGACATAGTCTCTGTCGAGGGCCAGATGGAAGCGGTTTTCAGTATAGTAGTTGTCGTAGCGGCGCAGGATCATGAACGGATCGGTCGCTATGTACACGATCAGGTGGATGAGCACGGGACTCAGAAAGAGCAGGAGGCGGGACAGGAATTTTTTCATAGGGCGTGAACGGTCGCGATGGCGGTTAAAATTGGAAATAGATGAAGGTCTGTTGACTGCCTGCGTGGAACAGGATGAGCAGTAGCAACAGATAGTAACATCCCCACCGTGCGATTTTCCAGCCGGGTGATTCACTGGCCGGTAGTTGCAGTGCGTGCGCTTTGTCGCGTTGCACCCATTCGATCAGCAGGAGGATGAAAATATAAAGCAGGGGTTGGCGGCTGTATTGGAAACTGCGGAGGTCGAAGAGCGAAAGGGAGAATAGACGGCTGAGATAGTCCCAAGCCTGGCCGATGTTTCCGGAACGGAAAATGATCCAGCCGACCAAGGCCAGGAAGAACGTCCAAATCATCTGGCAGAATTCTTTGACCGAAGGGAAGAGGTGTCCTTCGGCTGTGGGTCCGGTATGTTTGCGATTCTTGCCCGACAGCATCAGTGGCAGGAAGAGCAGGGCGTGGTAGAAACCCCATACGATGAATGTCCAGTTGGCACCGTGCCAGAGTCCGCTGGTCAGAAAGATGACGAAGGTGTTGCGTATCGTTTTCCGACGACCGTGACGGCTGCCTCCCAAGGGAATGTAGATATAATCGCGAAACCATGTGGTGAGGGAGATGTGCCAGCGGCGCCAGAATTCGGCAATGTCGCGCGAGAAATAGGGAAAATCGAAATTCCGCATTAAGCGGATGCCGAATAGACGGGCCGTCCCGATGGCGATGTCGGAATAACCGGAGAAGTCGCCGTATATCTGGAAAGAGAAGAAGATTCCGCCCATCAATAAAGTAAAACCGCTTTCGTGAGAATAGTTTTCCCAGATCAGATTGGCTACCGTTGCACAATTGTCGGCGACAACCATTTTCTTGAAGAAGCCCCACAGGATTTGTCGGCAGCCGTCTGTAGCATCCGCGTAGTTGAAAGTCCTATGGCGGTAGAATTGGGGAAGCAGATGGGTGGCCCTTTCAATAGGACCGGCTACTAATTGAGGGAAAAAGCTGATGTAGGCGAAGAATGCGGCGATATCCCGGCAGGGGGCGATCTTTCGCAGATAGACGTCTATGCTGTAACTCAGCGCCTGAAACGTATAGAAACTGATGCCGACTGGTAGCAGGATGTGGAGTGTCGCCCAGTCGGGCTGGAAACCGAAATAGCGGAGCAATGCCGCCAGATTTTCGGCAAAGAAATTGTAATATTTGAATACGCCGAGGATGGAGAGATTCAAGATGATATTGGCTGTACAGATTGCTTGTTGCCATCTCCTGCGGTGCTCATATCGGGCGATAAGCAACCCGCTTGCGTAGCTGAGGAGCGTAGTCAGCGCGATCAGAGTCAGAAATCGTGTATCCCACCAGCCATAAAAGACATAACTTGCCGCCACCAGAAAAAGGTTTTGCCAAAGCAGTCTTTTAAAGACAAACCAATAGAGCAGAAAGACTATCGGCAGGAATAGGATGAATTCTAAAGAATTGAAAAGCATAATGACTGTCGATGTGCCTGATGATGGAATGTTGTTTCCGGATTCCATCGGGTTCGGACGACGAAGATACGGATTTTTAGCAGAATGTGGTATTCGAATATGAATTCTTTTGTTTGTAGTGAATTGTTTTGTATTTTTATAGCGAATATGATTAATTCATGCATTTGCAGAGAAAAGGGATGAACGAAATGTGCAATTATTGCATTGACGTTGGGCTGTCCTTCTTTATATAAAAAATGATATTGGAAGTGGATATCGCATACGATTGTTTTTCTGTTTCCATTTGTTCGGATACCAAATCTGTTTCCAATCGGGTAGTCGGAAAATGTTCGTAACGGTGTCCTTTGTGGAATGGTGCCACGATTGTGACTCATACCCGTCATACCAAAAACACCCTTGCGGCTTTGCCACAAGGGTGTTTTCATATATTCGGTTCTTTACGTTTATCTTATAACGTGAACCTTGCTTACCTTCGTACCCTGACGGCGAATATATATACCCGATTTTGGAGCGTTCACAGCCCTGCCGTCAATGGAGAAATACTTTGTTGGAGCTATTGGACTATCCGAAACCACATCGGATATTGCATTCTCAATGATATGCACAGGCACGGTAATGGCCTTACAATGGCGCGACTCTGCATTGTTGTACACAGCGCTTACACGATAACTGAACGTGTATTCTCCGGGCTCTTTTTCAAGCCGGTCCACGTATGTTGTCTCAACCACAGGTTCTGCGTTCACCTTCACACCATCACGGTACACATTATAGCCTACGAGTTCGGTATCTTCCGGCATCGGAGGAGCCGCAGTATATGTGAAGTCGTCAAGGAACATGGCATATGAGTCGTAAGAGTCATGTAAGAGGGCTATATACTTCACTCCATCCTCAACTGTCACCGTATATTCTGTCCATACCTCTGGCAAAGTGTTATTGTCTCCAAACTGGCCTGTTACTGTCACATAGGCTTTGCTGAAATCCTCTACCGCATTACCCGTTTTAGAGCCGTAGACAGTGAATGACTCAGGATAAGCTATTGTGAAACTTTTGGCATAGAACGTGATTGTCTGGGCTTCGCCTGATAGTTCCGGCGAAATCAGGAGATTGGCATTCTGTCCGTTTGTGCTCCATGCCACGAGCATGGCATTACCGCTATGCGTCGGGCAATCGAGAAGATACGAGTCAGGAACTCCTGCTTGTATCGGATCCCATAATTGGAAGGCCATAGGTATTGTTCTATACGGATTCTTCTCATCTTTCAAGAAGGTGTAGTTCTTTCCTCCGTCCATATCAATGAAATTGAAACCGCCCACCCCTGTATAGTTGAACATCTCATATTCAGGATTATCAAAGTCCTCGGTCACGGTCTGAGGCATAAGGTCGCCGAGAATAACAGGTTGCCATATAAGCGTCACATTGCTGTTCTCGCTTGTACCTGCAAGACCTACCACTGTGGGCTGCACTGGGAACTTCACTATCGCTGTGGCCATAGCTTCGTTGTCAGCGGCGAGCTCCTCACCCTCATTCACAACTATCGCTTTATATTCTATTTCATCTGCGGCATCAAGACCGATATTATCTATAAACTCAACCGCAATACGATTGTCGATGAACTGCCCGATAGTTTTTGCGCCGATCTTTTCTCCGTCGCGGTAAAGCTCGACTGAAGCACCTTCCGGCGTTGTGGTGCCCTGGTTCACCACCTCGACAATGATATTCATATCCTTTGCGGCCTCGATTATAGCCGGCACCGCAAACTTTCCAATAGCCAAATCGTTGGCCACTACCTCATGGATGCAGATATTATCGAACGGCACGCTCCATGTATGATCATCATCATTGTGTATGGCGCGGAAACGTATTTCAAACTCAATGCATTGTCCGGCATATTTGGAAATGTCAGTAGAGAAGAGGGTCCAGCCGTCAGTCGGTTCCTGCTTGAAGTCGATTGTACGCTCAACTACCGGCTCCGCACCCGACGCAGTTACGATCACATCTATTACGCTACCCTTGCCCTGTGCATAAAAATCGAGGGCCAACGGGTTCACAGTCTGGGGCAGGGCTACGGCCTGTGAGCACATTCCGAGCATGTCATCCTTGTTCACAGGCAGGAAATAGAAGAATCCGTTGTCGCTGTCCTGGGAATTGATATACTCAGGTTCAGCATCCGGATCATCGGCATTTGTCTGCAGATAGTTGTCCTCTACGGTACCGGCCATGACACTGCTGCTCGACTCAGGGTTGTAAACCCATACATGCTGGAATCGTGCGTCCGGGAAACTCTCCTTGAACGGCAACTCAAAGGCGGGACCTGCGGTAACAATGTTTGAGTTTGTAGCGAATGACGACATATCGTTACCGGCAGGGTCTACATACGACGCTGTGACCTGATATGCGAAAAAGTCCTGCTCCTTTAGGTCTGAATAGTCAAATACGTATGAGGTTTCTTCTGTCTCTGCGATGGCTGGGTCGTAATACGAGCCGAAAGCGTCGAAGATATAATACTTCAGCTTGTCGGCAGGTACATAGCCGCCGTCCTCGCCGACTTCGCCTACAGCGTCCCATGTCAGTGTCACGGTCTTGCGGTCTGCAGTCACCACTGCTTTTACGTTTTGCGGAGATAGAGGATAGTCGTATCCTGCCATAATGCCCGTGACGAGTACCTCCTCGCCCGCAACATACTCGCCTTGCGGGTCGAGTAGATATGCGGTTGCCTGTATGCGGTTGTTCGTTTTTCCGCTGAAGAGGTCAACATCAAGTTCGATCACCTGTCCGGGAATCACATCCATATACTCGAACTTTTCATACCAGCGGTTCACAATCAAAACCTTGTCTATCTTGGTAAGATCCGCACCGCTGACAGTTTTCGTTGGGGCTGTGTATTTCACGTGTGCCTTGAGTTCTCCCTGTGGGAACATCTCATACTCCACTGTACCTGCTGCCGGAGGGTCTATTTTTTCGACCTCAGCCGATTCGGCCGTCATGCTGAAATTGCATAATCCGAGGTTCCCCGATTCTTCTTTCTGGCTTACGGCATGGAAACCGATATAGTAGACCCCGTCGGCCTCTATTGTCAGTGTCCCCGTCTTTACTTCAAAATCCTTGCTTGTAACAGTAGCCGTGAACAGCGGAGTATCGCCCATTGCGGCAATTTCCTTGCCAGTACCGATATGTACGTCCAGCACCTCCTTTTTTCCAGAAGAGAGAATACATCTCATCTCGAAGCAGATGGTGTATGTTTTGCCGGCTTCAAGCATGATACCGGGCGACATCAGCCAGTCGTCCATTTTGTCGATATCGTCGGCGGTAGGTTTCATGCAGACAGAATATCCTGTGAATCCACCGATTTTCCAAGTCTTTTCGTCATTGTTGGCGTCCACAAGAGAGTAAAGCGCCGTGTTCGTGCCACTCTCGTTCTTGCCGAGAGTATGAGTGAAAGGCACGCTTACTGTCTGCTCCTCAGCAGACAAAGATACTTTCTTCACGGGGCTTTCACCATCCCGCTGACGCAAACGCATGCTATTGACCGTTTTGATATTCTTTCCTCCAAGCCCAATTGCTGTAGAACGCTCCGGCGTGTCGGGCATTTGTGCGACAGCGGTGCTTGTCATCAGCACCATCGCTGTCAAAAAAGTAAAAAGTCTTCTCATAAGTCCAAGAAATTACAAATTTCATTCATATCGATTAATGCGGGCAAAAGTACAAATAAAAATCTAATAAAAAACATTTTATAGAAAGAAATTGTGTTGGTCAAAGTTTATCGGAAGTTCTGTATTTTTAACCAACGACAACTTAATGGTTTACGGAATAATATTTGTTTTCCTGATTTCTTTTTTAATAATGTAGTTCGATTAATTCAGAATAGATCCTAACTGCAGGTTCTTTCAACCACAATATATTGTTTTTTGGGGAAGATAGAAATAATATGCCGCCAATGTCTCCCGGTGTGTTTACGGCGAAGTTGTCGAAGTACCGTGTTTTCATTATTACTCTATTTTCTGTAACTTTTATAGTGTTGAAGCATAAATCAAAGAAAACTATTTTATTGACGATGATTCATAGTTACTTATATAAAAGTATGACTTCACAAAATACTAAAGAATATAAAACTCTCCCTCTGTCGTCATTCGACAGAGGGAGAGCTTTTAGTTTTTCTTTATGTAATGACTAAAGGGGGCTACGTTTTATTTCGAGAATCCAACCTTATCCGCATCCGTTATCTGCTTGATAACACGACAAGGATTTCCGGCAGCGAAGGTACGAGGAGGGATGTCATGGGTAACAATGCTGCCGCATCCAATTACAGCCCCTTCGCCAATGCTCACACCGGCCATAATTTTTACATCACCAGCTATCCATACCTTGTCACCAATGGTAATTCGACCACCAATGAGTGCTCCTTGTGCTCGCTCCTCTGGGTCAAGACTATGATTTGCACTGTACATACCAACGTTAGGGCCTATCAGTACATTGTTACCTATGGTTATGCGTGAGCAGTCGAGGAACACTGCATCGAAATTAATATAAACATCATTGCCAATGTAGATATTTTTGCCAAACTCGCATTTGAACGTTGGCTCTACATATACGTTCTCTCCAATGCTACCGAATAGTTGCTTCAGAAGTTGTTTGCGCTCTTCTGGCTGCTCGTCAGTTGTTTGATTGAATTTGTTGAAGATCTTCTTTGCATCGACTCTGCGGTTGAAGAGGTCTTCATCAAAGTCGTCATAGATCATATCGCATTGCATTTTCTCCCATGCGGTAAGGGCGTTGTTCTGTTTTACTGTCATTTTTACTTTTATTTTATCTGTTCAAATCCAGTATCTTCTGCCGACCACGCATTCCATTTACAAACGGTCATCTCCATTTCAGAGAACTTGGCTGTAAAAGAATGATTGACAGGACTTGCTGCATAAATGCCAAAGGAGATTTCACCGTCACCCTTGAATAAATGGAATACTCGCATCTGCTTGAACTCCTTGCCGTCAAGACTTGTCTCAACGTAGAAGTCACTCTCGCGACGGCTCAGACGATACCACATCTGCTTGATTGACGATGGAATGTCATGTGTTGCCCAGTCAGAATAGCCGTTGTTGGTTACGACACTGCCTAAACGCTGGAACTCATCGTTTTCAAACTCAATGCTTGCTTTCATCCAGTTCTCACTATCAAGATAAACGGCAATACCACATTGGTCGAATAGTGCAGAACTATTGAATTCCGTTTTGACTGTAAACGAGAAGAATTTGCGTGAGGTCTTCATCTGAAGTACAGGCGCATTATCGTTCTGGAAACCGTAATAGGTACGTTGCCAGAGGTCGGTGTTTGGTTCCGTCTCAATGGTAATAAGCGAATCGGTAATGCTATATAGCTTTGGCTCGCGTGTCCAGTAGAGATTATCTTTTGTGAAAGACTTCAGCAATGTGTCTGCCACTTCTGACGTTGTCTTATCAGCCTCGTTTGTAGATGTTTTTTGATGACATGATGTCATAGTTGTTGCAATAATCATTAAAAGTAAGATACATTTTTTCATTTTACATGTGATTCTGAGGATTAGTTCTTTAGCCAATGTTCCTTCAGCCATGCACGTACAGGAATATCGTATAACTTCAGCGATGCCCAGGCAATCATGATAACCAAGATGGTGGTAGTGATGGCTACGAACACATGTGTGCTGACGGGCAAATCGAGATGGCGCTGTGCCCACGACATGTGCATATAGAGGACGGGATAGTGCGTGATGTAGAGTGGGAACGATATGTCGCCAAGGAACTTGCATACCTTTGTGCTCATCTTGCCTGTCACCTTGCTTCCTGCACCAATGACAAGGATGATGGGGAATAATATAAGCACACACGCGAGTTGGTATGCACCATCGATGATATTGCCACCGCCATCGAACTTAGGCATATTAAACATACCGAAAACGATGAGTGAAGTAATGAGGAAGCCGTGATTGGATTTAATCATTTTACCCACACGCGACATGATAAGACCGATGAGGAACGGATAGAGTAGACGGGTGAAACCCAGATAGATGTGCTCAGGGGTAAGGACAAATCCGCCGTTAATATAATAGAAATAGTCTTTATCCGTCAGGTTGCCGAAGATGTTCATATTCAGCGCAATGTCGGTAGAACAAACTGCAGCACCCAACGCAAGGATTGCCAATCCCCATGTAGGCAGGAAACGGAAGATAAAAGCATAGAGAATATTAGCGATGTATTCGTAAATCAATGTCCATACAGGACCGTTGATGCTTGATAGCTCGCCCCATCCACGAATGTCCCACGACTGAGGGAAAGGAATACAAAGGAGTGTAAGAAATGCTTGAAGCATCAGGAAATACCATGGCGTAGAATCCACGGCATGGAACACCTCTGTGCTTCCTGAATAATAGAAGAAGATGATACCCATGAGTATGCCGATCAGGAGCATTGGATGCAAACGGGTAATACGACGCTTGAAAAAGCCTTTATATCCCATTTGGTCAAAACGGTCTTGATAAGCATAGCCAAGCACGTAACCCGAAAGAGCAAAGAAGAAATCCACAGCGAGATAACCATGCGCCATGATATTGTTTGTAATGTCGGCAGAGTAGCATTCCATCATATGGAAGCCAACGACACAGAAAGCTGCCACACCTCTGAGCCCATCCAAGACTTCATACCTTGGCTTTGATTCTAAGTAAGCCATAATTTGTAGTATTTTTATTGTGATTGTTATCGTTACTCTATTAATCCCAATTCCTTAGCCTTGTGGCAAGCTTGAGCGGTGTTATTTACATGCAGCTTTTCTATCACGTTCTGACGGTGACGGTCAACGGTATGTTTACTGATGCCCATTTGGTCAGCAATTTCTTTACTGGCAAGTCCTTGACGGATAAGTAGCAGAACTTCCTTCTCTCTATCCGTAAGAAGATGACGGAAACTGCTGATTTCAAGCCTGCGCTCTTCACCAGTCACCTTATTTACGATACGCGCGAAAGATGTCTTCTGGGTAGTGAAGTTATATATGCATAGTGCATAGCTTATACTGCGCTTTCCCTCACTTGGAAAATATTGGATGCGGTGACTTATATTACGATATTTTCCGTCTGGTGTCTTCATGCGCATGACGGTTTCCATATACCACGGGAAACCATCAGCAATGTTGTTCGGCGTTGACATCATGCTGAAGAACGACAGTTCTTGTAGGTCACGAATGGTACGGTCATCGGGATGGATGTTGGCAAAGATTTCTTCTTCCCAACATGAATCGATACATTGGTAATCTCCTTCCTTGCCTATGCCAAGTATCTCGCCTGTGCGCCCGACAAAGACGTGGCTTTTATTCGTTCGCAAATTACTCATTACCACAAGGGAATGTTCGCAGGAGACATACGTTTTCGCATAATTAGCAATACGCATCTCTTCTTGTTCGAAGAATGTGCCATCTTGTTGCTGACTGTATTTCTCAGAAAGTTTATTGTTAACTTTACTCATAACAAGTGCAAAATTACGAATAATGCTGTAAATAGATAAGATACCATATTGCAAATATAGTATACATGGTTATAAATCAGTATAAAAATGAAATGATTACGGTTATTTATATTTCTGGAATTTATCTTGTAGTTCTGTAGATCTCCTTTCTCATTAGCATATTAGGTGCCGTTTGAAGCCGAAGAACTATTCTATTGAGTATTTCCCTCTCCTGGAATGCTCTTGTAGGTTTTGCGAATATGGATTCTTTGATTCTTGCACACCTACCTCTGCATGTGCTGTCGATAATGTTGTCGCCGTGTGCATCTCTTCCAAAAGAACCTTCTTGATGAAGATGGCAAGATGTATGATAACGGCTCTCTGTAACTCTACAAATCGGTTGTATGACACCTCCTTGGCGAGAACAGCTGCCGCAGGTGACGGCATACGTAGTCGGTACTGAAATGCTTCGGGAACCGATAGCCCAAGTTGTGAAACAAATATGACTATGTCCATTACTTTGACCTTGGAAACGGATGTAATCATGGTGATATTTTCGTATAGAACAGCTTTTTACGGTATATTTTGCCATCTGGGCATCAAAAACTTTGCAGAAATCATTTGCAATACAGAAGATTTTTGTAATTTTGGCCTCTGTGAGCATAACGGTTATTGTTTGTACATTGAGTTTTAGCTCTTAAAGGTACAATAAATTTCGCTAACCGTCAAACATACATATAATTGAAATTCGGCGAGTTCACGTGAAATTAATTTTTACGACTACTTACTATATTAATCATTTTGAATTATGAAAAGATGCATATCTCTACTAATCTCTATGGCGCTTTTCGGCATTTCCATGAACGGACAGCAGCTCGCGTTTCCCGGTGCAGAAGGATTCGGTGCATATTCGCTTGGCGGACGCGGTGGCACCGTTGTTCATGTGACTAATCTTAATGCTTCCGGCTCCGGTTCCTTAGCCGACGCTGTGAGCAAGCCTAACAGAATTGTCGTGTTCGATGTTGGCGGCGTTATCGATATCACAGAAACCAATTTGACCATCTCCAGCAATATTACTATTGCCGGACAGACGGCTCCCGGCGAGGGCATCACCGTGTATGGCGGTCGCGTGATAATGTCAAATACTTCAAATGTTGTCATAAGGTATCTGCGCATGCGCGGCAGTATCAACATGAACCGCTCCAAATGTACATTGACCATGGACAACTGTAGCAACGTCATTCTCGATCACTGCTCTATTTCGTGGGGACGGTGGGACAATGTGCACATTGCCAACGCATCGGACATTACATGGCAAAACTGCATAATAAGCGAAGGAATCGATCCGCAGCGCTTTGGCGCCATAACAGACGGCAGTTGGAACTGGACCGTATCGCATTGTCTTTGGGCAAACAACAAGAGCCGCAATCCGAAAATGAAGTGTGCAATACAATATTATAACAATGTCGTGTATAACTATGGCAATGGTATTGTAGGAGGACATTCATCCGCAGAACATTATCAGGATGTGATAAACAACTATTTCATTACCGGCCCCAGCAGCGGCAGCTCTAATAAGTACTTCGACGATTGGACGGCTACCGACCATCTGTACAGCACCGGTAACTATACCGACGGCAATTGCGACGGCATACTTAATGGAACTCTTATAACCGACTACAACGGGGCAACGCCGATGAGCAATCCGAATATGGTTTGTAATGCTCCGATGAATCTTGAATCCGCAGAAGAAGCATACTACAGCGTGGTTGAGCATGCGGGAGCATCACGCATAAGAGACTCTCACGACCAAAGAATCATATCTCAGCTGACCTCTCTCGGCAAAAAAGGCAGTTTCATCGATAACGAACAGGATGTAGGTGGTATAGGAACATTGTCCGGAGGCACAGCCTTGGTTGATACGGATGGAGACGGTATGCCGGACGAATGGGAAATCGCAAACGGACTGAATCCGAATAAGAACGATGCCAATGGCGATATCGACGGCAACGGATATACAAATATCGAAGACTATATCAATAGTCTTGCACGCAAGAGCGACTATCTGATGAGTCCTACAAGCGTGAAAGCCGTCATGCAGGATGAGGTCACTGCCGTACTTACATGGGTGAACAGCGAAGAAGAGGCCACGGCCATTGTTGTGGAACAGTCGGAAGACGGTATAACATATAAACAGATCGCCGAACTTTCCGGTGATGCCATTACAACAACAATAAGCGGCCTTACACCGAAAAAGATTTATTACTTCCGCCTTAAAACGGTCAAAGGCGAAAAATCATCTTTGTATTCCGAGACGGTATCCGTAAATGACGACGGAATGAAAGCCGGAGGAGGGATTGTCAGCGGCACGACAGAGTTCACGCCGGATGACAGCAAGGTATATCGCATCATCAACTATGGAACAAAGGCTTACAATTCCGGCACGACTTATGCAGGCAATCCCAAATATCTGACCTTCAATGACAATGGATACCTCGGTTCTACCGAGAGTTTCAACTGGGATGACCCCTCTTTGCTTTGGGAGATAACCACAGATCCGGAGGATAATTCATGCGTACTTATCAAGAACAAATCCACCGGAATGTACATCTCGCATGTTGATACCCTCAATGGTTCCGGTCGTGTGATAGCCACTGAAAATGCAAAAGGTCTGCGTATCGTATATGCAGGGGATGAAGTGGCAGCACAATCTGGCACGCAAGAGAAGCTGGCAATGTTCAGAATCAATACACCGCAGCACAAGGATTTTCAGTTGCGTCCGAAGAATTTTGCTGACGAATGGATATGGAGCAATGGTACCATTATGCGTGCCGATATGGTTTACACATTCGTTGCCATAGACAGAAGCATTGTAACGCTCTATCTCACCAAACTGCGCAATACTATCAGCGAGGCAAGGAAAACCGCGGCATCGGCGCAAATCGGCCAGGTAACACTTGGATATCCGCTTGTTGCCTATGAAAAACTGACGGAAACGATAAACAAAGCCCAGAATTTCCTCGATGGTGTCAACATAGATATAACCGTACAGACTGATGTAGACTCCGTGACAACAGTGTTGGCCAAAACATTGTCCGAT
The DNA here is from genome assembly GCA_964567855.1 of uncultured Prevotellaceae bacterium. Classification (GTDB taxonomy): domain Bacteria; phylum Bacteroidota; class Bacteroidia; order Bacteroidales; family UBA3663; genus Liminaster. The sequence continues at coordinate 44,118 of CAZMOE010000004.1, read as the reverse complement.
TTCAAGGAGACGCGGATTATGACGTTGGCCGGATACGACACTCAGAAGCTGCACAATATCTATAGCTACGGAACTATGTCGAATGCCAGCGCTACGAATGCCGATGCATCTACAGAACGCCGCTATCTTGTGGCATTAAAGAGTGCCGACGGGGAACGCGACTCCCTTGCCATGCGTATTGGCCTTAAGGATGCCGACATTGACAACGGAAATAGCGATGCTGTAAGTGAAATGAAAGAGGCACAATGGACAATTGCCCCCGGAGAAACGGAAGGCGAAGTGTATATACGCAATGAGAAAACAGGTACATATATGCAGATTGCCAATGTTCTGTCAAAGACACCAGCCATAATATATCCTTATTATGCGAAAGAAGATAATGGTAAGCATGCGTTCTACATGCAGACATCTGCGACAAATAATCGATGCCTGAATGTCGGAACGATCGATGCAGACGGCAAAGGCGGTACGGTGTCATTCGCATATCCGGCAGATCGCGCCCGTCTGCGTTGGATTATAGAAGAACTTGACATAATGACAGGTATAGAAGAGATTGCTGATGGAAAACAACAAGGACGCCCTATTGCCATCCGATACTATAATCTGCAAGGCGTGGAGATAAATGGTTTACCGCAACAAGGCATATATGTCAAGACATATATTTATGAGGATGGAAGTGTCAAGACTCAAAAAGCGGTTTCTTATACAAAATAACTTGAGTCGGATATAATAAAACATCGGAAGTCGTCGGCCATGAATGGGTATGGTATCCATGGCCGACAATTTTCAAAAACAGCAAGCTGTATGGCAGAGGGTGCTGTACATGCATTATAAAGCTATTGAAAGATTGGAGTCTGGAATGTTCGATTTAGGTTATATTCTTCTGGTATTACCGTTCAGCGACCGCTGAACGGTTCCCGAAGATAAGTTCAATGGCAAATGAACATAGTTTCAACGACCGTTCAGCGGCTTTGGAACGGTGAATATACAAAGATAGGATGAATTTAGAAAATGGATTATTATGGCAATAAACATAGAATGGCAGATATTGCCGGGACAGAACGGCGATGAAGGCGGCAATCCTCAGCTTTATCCGCGTATAACAGACAATGGAAATGTAGATTTTCAGGCTCTTTGCGAGAAGGTTGCAGAATACGGTTCACATACGAGAGGCACGGTGAAAAGTGTCATGAGTGACATTGCGGATGTCGTTGCCGGATTTCTTCGCGAAGGAAAGACTGTCGACCTCGTAGAGTTTGGGGCTTTTAGACTGTCAGTCGGTACAGATGTTAGGGTCACTTCTGGGACCCCACACCGGAACCGTCTGGTGAAGATTCGTGGTGTCAGCTTTCAACCTCATAAGGCTTTGATGGATTCCATCGGTATTCCGGATTTTCGCCGGCTGCCTGATAGTGCGCTCCCTCTCGCAATCTCCTCTGTCCGGTTGCAAGATATATTATCGGAATATTTTAAAACTCATGATTGGATTACCCGTTCCCGGTTTGAGAAACTCTGCAACCTGAAACGGACCACAGCATATTCCCGTCTGAAAGAACTTGAGGAATCGGGTTTTCTGAGAAGAGTGGGCTATAATAGAGCGACAAGATATGAGATAATACGCAGATAAAAGTATGATTGAGAGTATGGAATCAAGGCAATATACGTTCAATAAGTCCGTATTGACGGTTAAGTTCGGAAATATTTTGGATTCTGAGGTCGAAGTGATTGTCTGTTCTATGCCGTAAGCCGGCCGTGGCCTTGGACTACTATGATTTATCCGCAGGCTGGTTTTGGAGCTGAAGGCTTCACGGTCGTATGATTTCGGCAGATTCTTATTTCTAACCAATGGGCTTCTGTCTTTCTGATTCCTTAACGGGCTTAAGGTTGGAGATGATGTCTTGGGGTGAAGTGGGATATATTTGCTGAACAAACACAAACCTCTTGCCGAAAATCGGCAAGAGGTTTGTGTTTGTTATTTCCCTCATCAGGTGTTTTCAATTGTTTTTGTTTCCTTGTAGGGAAACGGTATTTCATGCTTTGATTTTCTTTTTATCTTTCTTGGTCATGAAAGTGTAAGCGGTCGGAACGGCCAGGAAAATCGTCGTGAGCGGATCGATGACAACACCGAGGATCATTGCAAAGATGAAACTCTGGATAGAAGTACCGCCCAAGCAGAAGATTACCAGCAAAACAAGGAATGTTGAGGCTGATGTGTTGATGGTACGAATCATCGTGGCATTGAGGGCCTCGTTAATGACATCGTAAAGACTCTTGTTCGGATAGAGTCCGCGTACTTCGCGGATACGGTCGAAGACTACCACGATATCGTTGATAGAATATCCGATAATGGTCAGGATCGCAGCGATGAAAGCCTGGTCGATTTCCATGGAGAACGGCATCATTACCCACAAGCAGGCGTAAGCGCCGAGGATGAAGAGGGTATTGGCGGCCAGACCGAGAACGGCGCCGATAGAGAATGCGATGTTACGGAAGCGCAACAGGATGTAGAGGGCAATGGCAATCAAGGAGATGACGATAGCCCAAATAGCGCCGATAGTAATATCTTCAGCAATGGAAGGACCTACTTTCTGTGTGCTCAGAATATAGGTTTCTGTGTTGAAGTCGTCGAAGCTGACACCGGCAGGGATATTGCCGCATTCAACAGCTGCGTCGTAAATCATCTTCTTGATGTTTTCGTCATCTTCTGCGCTGGTAGAGTTGAGTGCGTAGTTGGTAGAGATACGGACTTCGTTCTCATTGGCAGCATTGATGGTGATGACGCTGACGGTAGCTTCACCGAATTTATTCTGGAGTGCCTGCGTCAGGTTTTCAGTCTGTACTTTTTCAATGTCGACAAACTGAACTACATAGTTGCGGCCGCCGGTGAAGTCAATGCCTTTGCGCATACCGGGGAAGAACAGAAGAACTACGCATACGGCTGCGATGACAGCATAAACGTAACGGCTGGTTTTACCGCGTTTAACGAAGTCGATGCTGGGAGTTTTGAGCCAGTTCGTAGCAAAGCCGGTAAAGGTAAGAGTTTTGATCCATCCTTTTTCCAGTGCGGTTTCCAAGTAGATGCGGCTCAAGAATACGGCGGTGATGAATGAGGTAATGATACCGATAATGAATGTAACGGCAAAACCTTGGATCGGGCCTGTACCGAATACATAGAGAATGATACCGGTGATCAATGACGTCAAGTTGGCATCGAAAATCGCAGAGAAAGCATTGCTATAGGCAGCGCTTACTGCAGAACGGAGAGAACGGCCTGCTACCAGTTCTTCTTTGGCACGCTCATAGATGAGTACGTTGGCATCGACCGCAATACCCATTGCAAGCACAAGACCGGCGATACCGGAGAGGGTCAGTACGGCATTGAATGAGGAGAGGATACCGACTGTGAAGAATGCATTTACAATCAGGCAGACGTCGGCAACCAGACCGGCCTTCATTCCGTAGAATGCCACCATATAAATAAAGAGGAGCACAAGTGCGATGATGAATGACCGCACGCTGGCATCGATAGCTTCCTGACCGAGGGTAGGACCGACCACGTCTTCGCTGACGATATTGACCGGAGCGGCCATTTTACCGGATTTGAGCACGTTGGCCAAGTCGTTGGCCTCTTCAGAATCGAAGTGGCCGGTGATAGAGGAACGTCCGCCGGAAATCTCGCCGTTGACACGGGGTGCCGAATAAACGACACCGTCCAAAACGATGGCGATACACTTGCCGATATTGTCTTTGGTGATTTTAGCCCAGATGGTACCGGCCTCGGGGGTCATTTCCATGCTTACTTCAAATTCATTGGTGAACTGCTGGAAGCCTGCGTTGGCGTCTACGACGATGTCGCCGCCTTTAGAGGCATCCGGAAGGCTCGGGTGACCGGCGTTGTCATGAGCTTTGAGAGCATAGAGCTGATAGTAGAGGTCTTTGTCGTCCATGGACTTTACAGACCATGCGAATTTCAACTTGCGGGGGAAGAGGTCGCGCACCTGCTTCTGTGCAAGCATGGCGTTGATGGCAGCCGTGTCGCTGGAGAGCGCATAGCCGACAACGGGACCTTCTACAGCCTGACCGTTCTCGTTGAAGTAAGGAATCAGTTTTGTAAAGAGCGGGTTGTTGGCGCGCATCTCAGCTTCAGCCTTGGCCTGAGCCTCAGCAAGGGCTGCCAAAGAGTCGGCCGGGCTTACCTCTCCGCTGTTTTCCGTGTCGGCAGCAGCGGTCTGGTTGTTTTCCGTGGCCTCTGCGTCGGCAGCTGTTTCGTTCTGAGCCTTGTTCAGATTAGCCAGGATGCTGTTGGCCTTGATGAGATCGGCAGAGATTTCGTTCAAGTTATAGGTTTCCCAGAATTCGAGGTTAGCAGAACCCTGCAAGAGTTTCTTCACACGTTCGGGGTCTTTGATACCTGGCAATTCGACGAGAATACGGCCGGCCTGCTCCAGACGCTGGATGTTAGGGGCGATCACACCGAAACGGTCGATACGGTTGCGGAGTACCTGGAATGAATTGCTGAGCGCGTCGTTCATCTCCTTTTTCAGGATAGACAGTACTTCGGCATCGGGAGTGTTCTTTTTGATCTTTTCTTTCAGCTGATATGTGCTGAAAACATCTGCGAGATTGGCAGTGGGATCGATTTCTTTGTATTTTTTGGCAAAGAGATCCATAAAATCGGCACCACTGGCGATCTGAGCGTCCTGGGTGGCCTTCAAGGCTGCTGTAAATGTGGGGTTGCCGGCATTTTCTGCGGCAAGAGCTTTCAATACGTCGGCGACTGAAATCTCAAGAATGACGTTCATACCACCTTTCAGGTCAAGACCGAGACCGATCTGCATTTCCTGCGCCTGCTTGTAGGTGTAACCGAACCAAACCTTCTCGGTGGAGATGGAATCCAAATAGTACTTCGCTGTTTTGCCGGTTTGCAGAGCATATTCTTCGGCTTTCTTCTCGTGATGGTTCGTAACGAACGAGAACGAGATGTAGAACGCGCAAACCAATGCCAGCAATGTCGCAAATACAGTGACAAATCCTTTGTTTTGCATGATGTTTTAGTGAATTTTTATATTAAATTTGATTTTACACTTTAATCGAAGCGCAAAGGTAGCATATTTTTCAATAAATCTCATCATTTCTGTTCATTTTTATATTTTTAGGGGTGATTTTCTGCTATACTGGCGCCTTTTTTCTTATCTTCGCGCCATGTTTCGCGGTTTACTTTTTTATAATCGCTTGATTTTGTCAGCGATGGCTATTGCCTTGGTGGCGGGTGCTGTCGGGTGTGCCAGCATGGGTACGCCGGGTGGAGGTCTTTATGACGAAACGCCGCCCTATCGACGTTCGAGCAAACCTGATGAAGGCGCAACGAATGTGTCGGATCGTAAGATGACGATCCATTTCAATGAAAATATAAAGCTCTCCAACGTCATGGAGAAACTCACCGTATCGCCGCCTCAGCAGAAAGCGCCGGTGATATTGAGCAATGCCAAGACGGTAACGATCGAGCTGCAGGATACCCTGATTCCCAATACCACTTATACGATCGATCTTGGCGATGCCGTGGTCGACAACAATGAGGGAAACGTTCTGGAGCATTTCGCCCTGACGTTCTCGACGGGCGATCATATCGATTCCTTGGTCATCGGCGGTATTCTGCTTAATGCCGAGGATCTGGAGCCGGTGACCGGTGCTTACGTCGGCATTTATCCGGATTCGGTGGCAGTGGGGGATTCCGCATTTCTTTCCCGTCCGATGCTTCGTGCCTCCAAGACCAACGCTTACGGCGAGTTTCGCATCGCTGGTGTAGCACCCGGACGTTACGCGGTTTATGCTCTCAAAGACGGCAATACCAACTACCATTACGATCTTTTTACGGAAGACATCGCTTTTCTTGACAGCCTCGTCATCCCTACTATCGAGAATCGCATGGTGCATGACACCGTGTGGGCCGATTCCGTAACCATCGATACGATCCGGGTACACGGACACATCGATTATGGGCCGGCCGATCTGGTGCTGCGGCTTTTTAATGAGAAAAAAGTCAGCCTGTATATGGATGACTATGCCCGTCCCGATTCCACCCGGTTGACCTTCCGCTTTTCCGGACCTATGCCCGCCTTGCCGGAGCTTCGCATTTTGGGTGATACTACCTCGCTTGCCGACGACAGGGTGGTCATAGAGGCCTCTGCCGGTCTGGACACACTGACATTCTGGCTTGCCGATTCCCTTCTTTACCGTCGCGATACCTTGCGGGCGGCCGTTACCTATTATTATACGGATACGCTCCGCCGCAATGTCCCCAGAACCGACACACTGACGTTCCTTAAGCCTGCCGTGCGGAAAGTCTCGGAAGGGGGAGGCGGTCTTTTCAGCGGGTTGAAAGATAAAATTTCCAAAAAGAATGCTTCCCGTTCCAAGCAGGCTGCGGCAGACACTGCCTCTTCCGTTCGCTTTATGACCGTCAAGGCTCTAATGGGGCGGGTGCTCGACATCGGCAAGAAGCCGGTATTCGAAGTCTCTGCGCCTTTGGCTTCGTTCGATACGGCAGGCATTTATCTGGAGCAACGGGTCGATTCCCTTTGGCAGCCGGTTCCCTACCGGTGGATTCAGGATACGGTCAATGTACGGCGTTACATCGTACAGGCACTACCGTATTATTCCCCGGGTGGGAATTACCGTCTGCGGATCGATTCCGCTGCTATGCATGATATTGCGGGAGCCCCCATCGCTTCGGCAGCTATGGACTTTCAGGAGCGTACGCCCGAAGATTATGCTCATTTGCTTTTCAATATCTACGGTATCAATGCCCCGGCCTTCGTACAGCTTCTCAACGATAGGGACAAGCCCGTGCAGCAGGCACCCGTTATCAACGGCAAGGCAAAGTTCGTACATGTCGTGCCGGGTAACTATTTCGTCCGTCTGGTGGTCGACACCAACGGTAACGGACGCTTTGATACCGGCAATTTGGCCGAACATCAGCAACCTGAAATGGTTTATTATTTCAATGGAAAGCTTCAATTGCGTGCTAACTGGCAATTAAGTCAGGACTGGACACCCTCTTCTTCCGATCTTATCCGTCAGAAACCTGAAGAGGTGAAGATCAACAAGCCGAAACAGAAGGAAGAGAAGAAGAGCCGCAATGCCGAGTATTATGCCGAGCGCGGACTTAAATCCCGGGCCTCTTCCGGGCGCACTGGGGCCGCCCGCCGGTAGTCTGGAGTGTTTGTCCATGCGTTAAATGAAGACAAAAGTAGATTATGATTAAAGAAATACTGATATGATGCAATTTACTAAATGTTTGATTTCTGTGCTGTTGTTATGTCTGACCTTTCCCGGACTCCGGGGGGCGGTCAAAACTCAGGAGTCTTTGAAATATGATGTTTATTATCATTGGGGTTTTATCTGGAAAAAGGCCGGTTCGGGGATTCTGACCCTGGATTCTCTGACTTCGGTGCATGGCGGGCCGCAGTTGCGGGCCCGTCTGGCAGGTCGGTCGCTGAGCATTGTCGAGGCGATCATGAAAGTGCGCGACACATTGGAATCCTATATGAATATCGATTATGTTCCTTTTGAATATGTTAAGAAAACGAACGAGGGCTCTTATTTCGCTACGGAGCATAACTATTACAATTATATTTTCAACGATCCCGCCGCACCGCTTACCCCTGCCAACATCGATTCTACGATCGTCGATATTCACCGATGGCGTTATAAGAAGGGCAATGACCATGTCCGTCTTTCGGTAGCCGGTCCCGGGTATGATATGCTCTCCATCTTCTATGTGATGCGCCAACTGAATTTCGACAGAATGGCTCCCGGTACCCGTTTCCAATATCCCATTTTTTCCGGTATCAGGATGACGTGGATGTATGTCGAATACCGTGGTCATACGACGTGCGAAATGAAAAACGGCAAGAGCTACGACTCCCACCGAGTGGAACTTTATTTCAAGAGCCGTGATTCCGACCATACGCCGTTGCAGGTCTGGCTTTCCACCGATCCTTCCCACAAGCCTTTGAAGGTCATTATCTCCCTGAAACGTATCGGTGCCATTCAGGGAGAGCTTGTCGAGTGAGCAAAAGATTCTTCCGGTTTTGCCGGCGCTGTTTTGAAGCAGATATTTCGTCCTCTACGCAGTTTGTGTGGGGGACGTTTTTGGTAATTGTTCCGGTCGTTTGATAGTCGGCTGTGGCAAAACTTCTCGTTTTGGGGCATTTACATCTCGAAAGTATATAAAGATTATTGGTCCAACTGATTTGTCTCAGCAGTGCTGAGAGTTTTTCTTCGCAGGAGGAATACGCGTCATAAAATTGCTTCATACGCCAAAGGTTCTTGTCTGAAAAACCTTTGGCGTTTGGTATGCTTTTGGAGATGTACTCTGATAATTGCTTGACTATGCCATCTCCCCAGTCTGCAGAAGCGATACGACGGGACAGGCATTCACCGATATGCCAATAAAGATCTATCAGGACTGTATTGGCAATTTTGAAAACATTTTCGCGAACCTCTGTAATATAATTTGTAATTTCAGCAAATTGAGATTCGAGAGTATTGGATGGATTGCGAGAGGGAATCTCCGTAGGGATAACATATTATGTATATGGGGCAAAATTAGTGAATTTCTTTGAAGTGGTGGCAATTTATAGTTTATAATGTTGTAAAATATATTGACTCATGAGTAATAGACGGAATGAAATGGTATGGAAGTTGTCGCAGCTAAAGTGTTTACCGTTGTTAGTTTGAATATTGTAAGTATAAGTGGCAGTTTGAAAGAATTTAGACTTTATGTCATTGTCGGTGCTTCCAGCTGGGACGGAACCACTGACATGCAGATAAACACCCGTCGCCTGCGCGCGGGAAGCTATAACTTCACCGTATATCGTGGCAGAAAAGTTGCCGATAACGGCAAGATCATCATTAGATGACGAACAATCCCCGCCGCGACCGGTGACGGTGGCAGCGGGGATTGTTTCTGGCGGGCGGCAGGCACCGTTCACGATGTCGGAACCCGGAAAATTTTGAAGCGGGTGGTTACCACTCGCCTTTTTTGGCCTTCTCTACCTCCGCGAGGTCTACCGGCTTGTGTTTGCCGAGGTGGCGGTAGCCGTCGGGGGTGATCAGATAGTTTTCTTCGTTGCGGATGCCCCCGAAGTCCTTCCATGCTTCCAGACGGTCGTAGCAGATGAAATCTTTGAACCGTCCGGCAGCGCGCCATTGGTCTATCAGTTCGGGGATGAAGTAGATGCCCGGCTCGACGGTGAAGACGAAGCCCGGTTCGAGGGTGCGGCCCAGGCGCAGGGACTTGAAGCCGAAGCGCGGATCCTTTTGTGCCCCACGCGGGTAACCCACGTGCACTTCTCCGTAGTTCTCCATATCATGTACATCCAGTCCCATCATGTGCCCCAGGCCGTGAGGCATGAAAAGCGCTACGGCTCCGGCCTCGGCGGCTTCGGCAGGATCGCCCTTCATCAGCCCTACAGCTTTCAGTCCCTCGGCGATTTTCGTCCAGGCCAGTATGTGGCAGTCCCGGTAGGTGACACCTGGACGCAAAGCGGCCACTGCCGCATGATAGGTGTCGGTATTGATGGCATAGATTTCCTGCTGGCAGGAGGTGTAGCGGTCTCCTACAGGCATGGTGGAAGTCAGGTCGCCGGCGTAATGCATTTCATTTTCGGCTCCTGCGTCCAGCAACAACATCTGTCCCTCCTCCAGACGGTGGATGTAGCCGTGGTTATGCAGTGTCTCTCCGTGGCAGGTGGCGATGACCGGAAACGACAGATAGCTGCCTTTGCGCAGGGCCACTTCGGTAACTGCGGCTGCGATTTCCTTTTCTGTGATTCCCGGGCGGGCCATACGCATGGCGGTGAGGTGCATCTCTACGGAGATGTCGACCGATTTTTCAATCTCTGCGACCTCTTCCGGCGCCTTGTGGTTGCGCATGTCGGCAAGGGTATAGATAAGTTCTGTCGAAGCGGCGCTGGTCTGTGCTGCAGGCGGGATATCCAGCAACTCCTGAAGCCATATCTTATGGTCGCCGCGGTAAGGAGGCAGGAAGTGGATGGCCTGCCCCGATTTTCGGGCCGTTCTGATATAATCGGCCAAGGCTGCCATGGGGAGGGTTTCAGCGACACCTACCGAGGCTGCTTTTTCGGCGATGGTGGGTTGGACGCCGGTCCAGACAATATCGTCGATCGTCAGCTCGTCGCCGAAGATGATGGTGCGGTCGTTGTCTGTATCGATGACGGCGGCCAGTCCGCTGAAGTCGAGGCCGAAGAGATACAGAAATGTGCTATCCTGCCGGAACGGATAGCCGTTGTCGGCATAATTCATGCCGCAAATGTCGTTGCCGAGGAAGAGCAACAGTCCGCTGCCTATGTTTTTTTGCAGGCGGGAACGGCGTTCTGTGTAAATTTCTTTTGCAAACATATGGATTAAATGCTGTATATTGTTCAGGAAAACGGTGTTGCCCGGCATTCGTTCGCCGGATGCCGGGCGGGAACGGCCTCAGGGAGCCGGTGTTGCCGGCGTGTATTCATAGCAGCCGATGGCCGGGGGCATACCTGGGGTCCGTACGGTTCCGTCGAGATCGAGCGGACAACGGGTGACATATTCCGCCGCGCCGGCGCCGATGGCCGGACTGCCGTCATCCGGTCGGAAATCGAAGGCATAATTGAACGGATTGATCAGCCGGAATTTCGGATCCTTGTTCCAGACGATTTCGAGGAAGTCGTCGTCATCATCACCGGTGGCATGCAATAAGCAGTGATCGAAACGGTAATGGAAAACGCTGTCGTAATAAATCTGATATTTCTCGCTGTAAAACTCGCCGTTTTCAGTCTCGATCTTCCAGAAGTCGAAGTCTACATCGCTGTGTTTTTCGCCGGTCAGCCTGCTCCAGACGAGTGTATTGGCGAAGTTACAACGGTAGAGCGGGTGGACGGTCTGTCGGAGCGTGTCGTAGTTGGCAAAATAGACGGGGACGCTCTGGATGACTGCCGCGAAATTGTAGTTGGCCAGTGTGCAGTGGATAATGTCGTGGGCCCCGCCGTAGAGTTCGAGCAGAGAGCCGGCGGCGTTGGCCAGTTCGCTGTTCTCGATGAGCATGTCGGCCGAATGGGCGCAGATGAGCGCTCCGCCAGAGTTTCTGATGCGGCAGGAGCGGATGGTGAGGCGGGGCAAAGCGAGTCCGGAGCGGTCGACGGCCGCCGAGTCGATGCGGATACCGTCTGTCATGCCTCTGATATAGGCATGTTCCAGCAGATTACCGCGGCTGCTCTCCTTAATATATAGGGTTCCCCATTGTCCTGGAAGCTCGTCATAGGTCAGGTTGTCGAACATGTTGTCCGTACGGTCTCCGCGTATGTTGATGGGGGCCGTCGGGGAGCCCTCGGCGCGCAGAGTTCCGTAAACGATCAGATCGGCCTTGTCATGCAGATAAAGAGTTACACTATCGGCCAAGGTAAGCGTCACTCCCTCTGCAATCACAAGGCTGTCGAAAATCTGGACCTCTGCCGCGTGCGGAAAGGTCCTGTCGGCATCGATTCTTTCACCATACAGCCGGATGACCTCCCTGCATTGCGCTGTGAGGACGATGCTGCTGGTCACGCCGTTGCAGCGGATATCGATGTGGGCGGTATGCTGAGTCACCGGAGCGGCATTGGCCGCCGGGAAGGTCGCTTCGACGAAGAGAAACATGGAATCATGGGCGGCGATACGCAATAGGTCGGGATTGTTAAAGTCGGTGCCGCTCATGCCGTCTACGTTCATTCTGAATCCGGAGGCTAAGCCTTCGCGCAGGGAGACGGAAGAAAGCCTGAGGTCGTTGCCGTGGCGGTTGTAGATCATCAGCTGATAGGTCTGCGAACTGGATTCGGCCAGCAGATACCCCAGATTAAGTGTGTCGGTCGAAAATTCCGGCTGGATATTGCTGCCGGTGGCGATTTCGTCGTCGCAGGCTGTCAGCCACGGGCAGAGAGCAAGCAGGAAAAGCATTGTGAGAAAAACGGGGCGGGCGAGATGCCGGAGGGAATGGTGCGGGCTGTGGAATCTGCGTTTGGACGTCATTGTGAAAGCGTTGATTGTGGGTTGGAATCTGTGTCTGTCGCCGTGACAGAGCAAACCGGAGGCAAAAATACGGAAAATTTTCGTACGGATGTTTTATTTTAATAATCTTTTTCATCCGTTGACTGACAGTAATGTTGCGGACAGGCTGGCGGAATGATATGCCTTTACGGCAGAAGAGGTAAAAAACGCCGATTTTCAGTTTCGGATGTTGTCCGGATGGAAAAAAATCAGTAGGTTTGCAGAGACCTTTCGAGATCGCGGTTTTGCTGTCGTGCCGGGAGGGGAATGAATAAAGAACGAGATATTATGGCAAAAGAAAAAAAATCGGAAAAGTCTGTCCAGAAGCTTATCGAGAGTGCGGTGGAGTGGTTTGAGGCGCATCCGAACGAATCCTATAATTATTTGCAGTTGTCGCAGGAACTGGGAGTTTACGGCCGTGCAGCGCGGACGGAAGTTTATCATATGTTGATGGACCTTTTGGCCACGGGTTTCCTGAAAGAGAACACTCCCGGTCGTTTCAAATTGGCCGATCGTCATCGGGAGCCGGAACTGGAGGGTATCTTTGAGCGCCGGCACAACGGTATTCATAATGTACGTGTAGAAGGGTATGAAGAACCGTTTACCGTTTTTGAAGGAAATGATTCGCAGGCGCTTTCGGGCGATCATGTGAGACTGCAGATCATTAAAGGTAAGGCTGTACGGAGAGGCCGGGCTGCGGGCAAGGTCGCTGCAAAAAAAGAGAAGGCAGGACGGAACAACGGGCAGGAAGCCCGGGTGGTGGAGGTTATCCAGCGTGTGCCGCACCGATTTGTCGGTACGGCGCAGAGGCATGGCAATTATCTGTTTGTCATTCCCGACAACCGGACGCTGGATAAAGACTTGTATGTCCGTAACGAAGATTCCGGAAAATGCAAGGATGGAGACAAGGTGGTGGTCGATTTTGTGGAGTGGCCCGCTTTCTCTCGCAATCCTATGGGTAAGGTTGTGGATATATTGGGTCGGAGTGGCGAGAATACGACCGAAATGCATGCCATTTTGGCCGAATATGGTCTGCCGTACAAGTATCCGGAAAATCTGGTGCGTCTTGCCGATAAGATTGCTGACGGCTGTACGCCGGAAGAGGTCGCGCAGCGTGTGGACATGCGCGACGTGGTGACTTTTACGATCGACCCGAAAGATGCCAAGGATTTTGACGATGCGCTGTCGCTTCGCAAGCTCCCTAATGGGCATTGGGAGGCTGGTGTGCATATTGCCGATGTAACTTATTATATTCGGCCCGAGTCGGCTCTCGACCGCGAGGCCTATAGTCGTGCCACTTCGGTTTATTTGGTCGACCGGACGGTGCCGATGCTGCCGGAACGGCTTTGCAATCAGCTTTGCTCGTTGCGTCAGGATGAGGAAAAGCTGACGTACAGCGTTATTTTCGAGATGGATGATGATGCCAATGTCTGCGGGAGCCGTATCTGCAGGACGGTGATTCGTTCCAACCGTCGGTTTACTTATGAAGAGGCGCAGAGTGTTATTGAAACCGGCCAGGGAGACTTCGCTCCGGAGATACTGGCCCTTGACCGGCTGGCCAAACAGCTGAGAGCCCGTCGTTTTGCCGAGGGCGCGATTGCGTTTGACCGTGTAGAGGTGAAATTTGATATTGACGAAACCGGGCGACCCGTCGGCGTCTATTTCAAAGAGTCTAAAGATGCCAACAAACTTATCGAAGAGTTTATGTTGCTGGCCAACCGGACCGTGGCAGAGGCCATCGGCATTGTTCCCAAGGGGCGGAAGCCGAAGACTTTCGTCTATCGTGTGCATGATCAGCCTACCCAGGAACGTTTGGAAAGCCTGGCGGAAATGGCTGCCCGTTTCGGGCATAAATTAAAGGCCCAGGGCAATAATAAAGAGCTTTCTCAGGGCATTAACCGGCTGATGAAGGATATTCATAACCGTCCGGAGGAAAATTTGCTCTCAACCTTGGCCATACGTTCCATGGCCAAGGCGGTTTATACGACCCAGAACATAGGTCATTACGGTCTGGCATTCGATTATTACACGCATTTTACGTCGCCGATCCGTCGCTATCCGGATATGATGGTACATCGCTTGTTGGAGCGTTATCTGGATCAAAACGGACGCAGTGTGCCTGCGCCGCAGTGGGAAGATTATTGCCGGCATTGCTCGGATATGGAGGTGTTGGCCGCTACTGCCGAACGGGCGTCCATTAAGTATAAGCAGGCAGAGTATTTGTCCGAGCGGTTAGGGCAGACTTATGACGGTGTGGTGAGCGGCGTTTCGGAGTGGGGCATTTATGTCGAGATTAAGGAGAATCTTTGCGAAGGGCTGGTGCCGATACGTGATTTGCGCGACGATCATTATGTTTTCGATGAGAAAAATTTCTGTCTTATCGGGCGCCGTACGCACAGACGCTTCACTTTGGGTGACGGATTGCGTATCCGTGTCGCTTCGGTCAATATGGAGCGTAAGACGATCGACTTCACGCTGGCCGATGAGAAGTAACAGAGTTTGAGAGGCTGTTTCAGGAAAAAGATTTCCCGGAGAATGATACTGTTCTCCGGGAATTTTTTTCGGTTATGGGATTGCGATTTGTCAGATGACGTGCAACAGCTTGCCGGTCGTTTATTTTATCAGATGAATGCTGATTTCGAACAGCAGGTAAAGGGGGAGGGTGACAAGAATCATGGTAAAAATATCGGGCGGTGTGACGAAGGCCGCCAATATCATGATAACTACGAGGGCGTGACGGCGGTAACGTCGCAGCATGGCGGAGGTCATCAACCCGGTTTTACCTAATAGCCAGATGGCGATGGGCAGTTCGAAAATGAGTCCCATCGTAAAGGTCATCGAGGTGAAGGAATTGATATAGGAGGAGAGGGTGATACTGTTGATAATCGTTTCACTGACCTGATAGGTGCCCAGAAAGTGAAGGGCTATGGGAAAGAGCAGGAAGTAGTTGGCGATAATGCCGATGGAAAACAGCAGATAGGTGGCGGGGAGGATGATGGCGGCGAAGTGGCGTTCTTTCTCATAGAGGGCAGGCGCGATGAAGCCGAAGAGTTGCCATAGAACGACCGGGGAGGCAAGCAGCAATCCCGCTTCCAGTGCTATCTGCAGGTGTGCCTGAAATTGGGCTGCCAGTTCTGTACTGATCAGTTGCAGGCGGAAGTCCGAAAACGAGCCGGTCGCCGCATTCAGCCACCGGTAGGTGATGAAATCGGAACGGCAAGGTGCCAGAATCCATTCGAAAACCCATTCTTTGCAAATGAAAATGGCTACGGAAGCTATGGCGATGGCCAGCAGGCAACGCCACAGAACCTGCCGTAGGATATCGAGATGTCCCCAGAAGGTAAGGGGAGAATCTTGTCCGGACGAACTCATTTCGATGTGTCGGAGTCGGTTTGGGTTGTTTCGTCGTGCTTGTTTTTATCGGATGAGGATTGCTTGTTATTGTCATCAAGCCCGTTCATACCGTCTTTGAAACTCTTGACACCTTTGCCGAGCCCGCGCATAAGTTCCGGAATCTTTTTCCCGCCGAAAAGGAGGAGTACCACCAGCGCGATAAGCAGGATTTCGCCGGTACCGAAGCTGAAAAGAAGGAAGTTCATAGTGTGGATTATTATTTGTTAGGGATTTATGTGTTCTATTTCGAAGTGTGCTGGAGAATATAGCCGCGTGCCGCTTCGATGATGTCGTCTTCGTGACGGCTGTAGGCATGTACCGAATCCATGTCGACATGGAAATCGGGCTCTATGCCCTCTTCAATCTGCTGGCCGGTATGATCCAGGATCGGGCAGGCGGAAAAGCGGAGCGTCCAGCCGTTCGGTAGGACCGTGGAAAAGGGCATTCCTCCACCGCCGCCGGTTTTATCGCCGATGGTCTTGATAAGATTATCCTCCTGTCCGTCTAAGGCGCGCATGGCGGCGACGAAAGCATTGGCGGCACTATATGTCTGTCTGTTGGTGAGCACCACGACGGGAGCCTTTGCGGCATCCCACTGGACGCGTTTGTCATCCGGTTCAAGATAGAGGGGTTCCGGCTCGGAAAAATCCCGGTGTCCGCTACCTGTTTTGTGTTGCATATAGGCATAGCGGGTTTTCTGACGGGCAAACCGGCCGGCGATGCGCGGCACATTCGTTAGTGCACCTCCTCCGTTGTCCCTGATATCGAAAATGAGGCCTTTCGCACGGTTTAGGGCCGTCAGGATATAATCGAGGTTGGTCTCACCAGGGGTATTGGTGAACGATGAATAGTAGACGTAGGCCACAGAATCGGCAAACATACCGTAATACATTCCGCCGGAAATCCAATAGTGCTTGCCCAGATAGTAATTCATGAGCAGGTTTCTATCGAAATTGTCGGGATAATCTTCATACCAGCTCCAGTAACGGGCGACATTGAACCCGGATGAGAGATTTACGTGGCCGTCTCTTACTTCCGCCAGCATTTCGCCGAGTTTGTTGAATGTCTGAAGCATATTCGGGCAGGAATCGGCGAAATAAGGCCGGTAGCGGTCATATACTTCATCCCAGTCGACCTTCTTTTCTTTGAAGAAACAATAATGTTCGTCCATGGCGGTCCAGCACGCCTTGAAGTTTCCGAGCGGAGTATTGTCGTTTTCTAACGAATCGTCGTCCAGGCAACCGGTCAGCAGGGAGGTGCCGGTCACGAACATGAGGAGGAGGCAATATAGGAACGAATGACGGGTCATGCGGAAGATTTTTGAGTTTACCAGGGTGTGAGAGGCGTTTCCCGGAGCATATTACGGCGGGAACGGTGATAGGGAATATGCTGATAGCTCCAGCCGACGACTGCTCCGATAGTGGAATAGCGCGTTGTAATATCGTTGATCTTCATCGTTTCGATATGATACTGGAATCCTATACGGATTGTGGTTTTCAGCTTGCGGAACCAGGGTATGACGGCAAGGGGAACATCGGTGATTAGCCGGATGTCAAGATCCTGTTGGTTGTGAAGGCTGGTATTGTGTACGGTAGCATCTGTGGTTTCCAGATAAAAGGTTTCATAATAGGAGGCGCCGTATTCGGGCATGACGGCGGCACCTATCAGAGGTGTCTGGGCCTGTAAAAGGGCCGTGCAGGGATGCCCGAGAAGCCGGTAATGGCAACCAATAGCCGCCGAGGCTCCGAAATTGGAAACCCAGCGCACCGTGGCGGGATTGTTGCTGCCGGTCAGCTTGAGATTGTAGTTGAACCCGATTTCGCTGTTGGCGTAAGGTCCGAGGAGGAGCGTCCACCGGTTGCCGCGAAGCAGTCCGAAATGGAGGGCGTAGCGATAAAGAAAACGGCCGGTCCAGGTCTCGCTGTTGTGGCTCTTGTCTTCACCGCCGGAAAAGCCGGCCATAAAGATCTGCTGGTTTGTCAGCCGAGTGTTACGCATTCTGCGCCAGCGGTCGAACTGGACGGTTACGCCCGTTCCCTCATATAGTAAAGGGGTGAGATAAGTGTCGCGGACCTTGGAACCTCCGAAAGTAAAGGTAACGGCATTGGTGACCGGGCGGATCGTTACGGAATCCGTCGGTTCTGAGGCCATGAGTGTCTGAAGCATCAGTAATGGGGCAATCAGCGCCAACGGCCAGCGGCAGGAGATCTTATGTAGTGTTGTCATTGGCTTCAAAACAATGTCCCTTCGTTTTCGTCGGCAGAGTTATTCCCGTCTGTCTCCGAGGTGTCATCTCCTTCCTTTTCCGGAGCGGGTTCCGGTTGCCGGAGCGGCGGAAGCTCTTCGACGTTTTTGATGAAATAATTGCTGATCCGTTTTCCTTTGGTATTGACGGAGCGGAGCGGAATGAATTCTTCTGCCTCGATCTCCAGCGGAGCCCGGAACTCGTCTCCTTTGCCGAACTGCACCCCTATGCGGGCATACGGAGTATCGGAGAGAAGGGCCATAGAGAAGCGTTTCGGGTCGCCCAGGATGTTCTGTTTCCGTCCCGTTGCATCCAGACAGCATCGCTTCAGGTTGTAGCAGTCGGTTTCCCAGTCTTTCATCACTACGGTCCAGACTTTCGAGGCGTCATATTTCTCTATGCGCAGGATATTGTGTTCATAGTGATTGTTTTCGTCAAAGGTGGTAAGGTAATAATCGTAGTTGTCGAGGATGACCAGAATACGGTCCTCACTCAAAAAGTCGCCGAGATATTGCCCCTGTTTGTCATAATTGATCCGGCAGACATCGGAATCATACCACACCGGACGTCCGCCGAGCGTTGAACCGCCCCGTTCCTTGACCACGATGCGTGATATGTCCACTTTGGTGAGGATGGAACCTCTTGTGCCGCGTCCTTTGATCGGAATTTCGGCGAAGTTCTTTTCAAACGTGAAGTTCTTGATATGTATGCGCGGCTTGAGGGTGATACGCAACACTTCGGCCTCTCCGTTGAGATTGGCGCTCAGATAAGCGATCTTGCTGCCCTCTTTTCCCTGCGTCATGTCATAAACCTTATCGCGCTGGATGCTTGTAATGTTGAAGCGCTTGATATAATACGGGCCGGTCTTGCCATCGCGGTAGACGATGTTATATATTGTCCTCGCATCGCTCTTCCGGAATACGTTTAAGTAGAGCACATCTTTGCCGACAAACAGTTTGTCGCTGACGCGAACGATCTTGTAGTTGCCGTTTTTGTAGATCAGTATGATATCGTCGATCTCCGAGCAGTTGCAGACGTATTCGCAGGATTTCAGCGATGTGCCGATGAACCCTTCCTCCCTGTTGATATACAGTTTGAGGTTGGATTCGATGACTTTGGTGGAGTCGATATTGTTGAAATTGCGTATTTCAGTAAGCCGGGGGTGGGCGGCTCCGTATTTTTCTTTCAACCGTTCGAACCAGGAGACGGTATAATCGGTCAGATGTTTGAGATTACGCTCTATCTGGCGGATTTTCTTCTGGGTGTTGGCGATTTCCTCTTCGGCCTTGGCGCTGTTGAATTTCAGGATGCGTCCCATCTTGATCTCCATGAGCTTTAGAATGTCGTCAGTGGTGATTTCGCGGATGAAAGAGGGCTTCCAGGGATCGAGGCGGCCATCGATATGTGCCACGGCGGCCTCCATGTTTTTCGCTTCTTCAAATTCCTTGTCCTTGTAGATGCGTTCTTCGATGAAGATCTTTTCGAGCGAACAGGTGAGAAGATGTTCCTGAAGTTCGTGGCGGTTGATTTCCAACTCCTGACGCAGTAATTCGCGGGTATTGTCGGCACTGCGTCTCAATACCTCGCTTACGCACAGGAAGTGGGGCTTTTTGTCATATATGACACAGCAGTTGGGCGAAATGCTGACTTCACAATCGGTGAAGGCATAGAGGGCATCGATGGATTTGTCGCTGGAGACACCGGGGGCGAGATGTACGATGATTTCGACATTAGCGGCTGTATTGTCATCGACCTTACGGATTTTTATTTTTCCTTTTTCCGCTGCCTTCATGATGCTTTCTATCACGGTGCCGACGGTTTTGCCGAAGGGAATATCCTTGATGACGAGAGTCTTGTTGTCGATTTTTTCGATATGGGAACGAACCTTGACGGCTCCGCCGCGTTCACCGTCATGATATTTGCTGACATCGATCAGGCCGCCGGTGGGAAAGTCGGGATAAAGTAAAAAATCTTCGCCGCGCAGGTATGCTATCGAGGCGTCGAGCAGCTCGTTGAAATTGTGAGGCAATATTTTAGACGAAAGGCCGACCGCGATACCCTCTACACCCTGAGCCAGCAGCAAGGGGAACTTTACGGGAAGGTTGATCGGCTCTTTTTTCCTGCCGTCGTAGCTTAATTGCCACGGGGTGATCTTGTTGTTGTAGACGACATCCAGCGCAAACGGCGAGAGGCGGGCCTCTATATAACGCGGAGCCGCCGCGTCATCGCCGGTGAGTATATTGCCCCAGTTTCCTTGCGTGTCAATGAGCAGTTCTTTCTGTCCCAGCTGCACCAGGGCGTCGCCGATGGAGGCGTCGCCGTGGGGATGGTACTGCATGGTCTGACCGACAATATTGGCAACCTTATTATAACGGCCATCGTCGATAACTTTCATTGCGTGGAGAATGCGGCGCTGCACGGGTTTCAGTCCGTCGAGCACGTGGGGGACGGCGCGTTCGAGAATAACGTACGAAGCATAGTCGAGGAACCAGTTCTGGAACATGCCGCTGAGATGGTGAATCGTGTCGCCGGTTTCATCATCGTTGCGGGGGTGATAGCCGTTGCCTTCGGCTACGGTTTCATCATCGGAGGGTGTGGCCTCTTCGTCGGCGGTATCCGATATATCGTCGGAGTCTGAGGTTGAATTATGTTCCGCTGTTTCGCTCTCTTCGATCCGGGATTCGCCTGAGGTTTCTGTAGTTTCTTCGTCAGAAGGTTGTCGTTTCTCTTTGTCGTCCTCTTTCATAGTATCGATATTCTCTGTATTAAGTTTGCAGGAAAGTATTCCCGCTACGGCAAATAGCCATGCAAATATAAATAAAAACTATAAGTAAAACAAATAATTGCGTGAAATCCGCAGGAAATATGCCAAACGGAATGTTCGTGACGGTTGTTTATATGATTGTAATTCAATATAGATGCCGTATGGAGAATTTAGCAGTATCGTTTGCCGGTTTGACGTTGAAAAACCCTCTGATAGTGAGCAGTAGCGGATTGACCGATAGTGTGGAGAAGGTAAAACGCTGGGAGGAGGCCGGGGCCGCCGCCGTGGTGCTGAAATCTCTTTTCGAGGAGGAGATTCTGGCTGCGGTCGGGGCGATGGAAACGGGCAGCCATGCCGAAGAGGCCGACTATCTGCAGTTCTATTTCCGGGCGCATAGGCTGGAAGACTATCTGGCACTGGTGCGCGGATGCAAGGCGGCTTGCTCGATACCTGTCATTGCCAGTATCAATTGCTACCGGATAGCCGAATGGTGCGACTTCGCCCGCCAAATCGAAGAGGCCGGGGCCGATGCGCTGGAATTGAATATCATGGCTGTCAATAGCGAGATCGACTACACGTATGGAAGTTTTGAACGGTTGCATCTGGACATTTTCCGGAGTGTCAGAAAGAGTTTGGGCATTCCCGTCATCGTAAAACTGGGCAGCCGTTTCACCAACTGCATTCCCCTTGTCGATCAGCTATATGCCAATGGGGCCGCCGCTGTGATTCTGTTCAACCGTATGGCTTCGCCGGATCTGGATATCGATTCTTTTCAATACGCTCATGGTGAGGTTCTGGGGCATCCTGCCGATCTGGCGGAGGTGTTGCGTTGGGTGGCCCTTGTTTCCGGCCGCCTTCCGAAAGTGAACCTGGGTGCCTCGGGCGGTGTGGCCGACGGGCGTTCGCTGATCAAGGTCATTCTGGCCGGTGCCTCGGTCGCCGAGGTCTGCACAACGCTCTACCGTGGCGGTTACGGGCAGGTGGCGACCATGCTCGATGAGCTGCGCGGCTGGATGGCGCGCGAGGGATACGGCAGCATTGCTGAGTTTCGCGGTTTGCTCAACGCCGGATGCGGCAATGAGGATCGGAATCCTTTCGAGCGCACCCAGTTTTTCAAGAACTACTCCCTGCGCGATCATTAATTCAGCGCTGGAACCGCCGTTTATGCACTTATACCCCCTCGGTCCGTCATGTCAGGGAGTGGTAACGGTGTGGGCGGTTCCTGCCGCTGTGCCGGAAACATTGCCCATACCATTCCTGCACGGCGGCGCGGAAATCCTGTAACAAGGATCAAGCAAAGTACCGATAAATTTGTTTTTACTTTCGGGTTGCACTATCTTTGCAGCTGTATTTGTTTGGAGCGTTATGGAGAAGTTTGACGAAATCAGAAGTTGCATCGGTCCGGAACTGGATGAATTGCACAAGCTAATGGAACACACTTTACGGACACGCGTTCCGTTGGCCGATAGTGTGATCGATTATTTTCGTGACCGCAAGGGCAAGGGGGTGCGGCCCATTATCACGCTGCTTTCGGCCAAGTTGCTGGCCGGTGGCGTGACCTGCTGCACCTATGATGGCGCTGTGGCCCTGGAATTGCTTCACAATGCTTCGCTGATGCACGATGACGTCATCGATGAAAGCGACCGCCGCCGGGGTGCGGCGACCGTCAATCGGATATGGGACAATAAAGTAGCTGTCCTGATGGGTGACTTTTTCCTTTCCAAATGCCTGCTTCGTCTTCATTCCACACAATCTCTTGAGATATTGGCCATTTTGGCCGACATTGTGACCCGTCTTTCGGAAGGGGAGCTGGAACAACTCTCCAATATGCGGGCGCGCTCTGTCAGCGAGGAGGCTTATTTCCGGGTGATCGGGGATAAAACGGCCTCACTGTTCTCCGCTTGTATGAAAATCGGGGCGATTTCAGTCGGGGCATCGGCGGAAGAGGCTGGGCGGCTGGCGCTTATCGGAGAAAAGATAGGATTGGTGTTTCAGGTGCGTGATGATCTTTTCGATTATCTGCCGTCGGCCGAAATGGGTAAACCTTCCGGCCACGATATTCGCGAGGGCAAGATTACGCTGCCCCTTCTTTATGCGTTGCAGCACGCACCGGCCGATGAGGCCGCGCGGATGCGGCGGTTGCTGGAGGAGAATGAAACGCTTTCCGCGCCTCATATCGCGCAGTTGGTGGAATTTGCCGTGGCCAGCGGCGGTATTGAATACGCTGTGGCCAAAATGAAAAGTCTGGCTTTTGAGGCCAAGTCGATGTTGGGGGGCTTTCCGGATAATCCGGCACGGCGTGCGCTGACCGATCTGGTTGATTATTTTATGGAGCGGAACCGCTGACAGCGGCCTGCCGATCATTTTTCACATCTCAGGGTGATCAGGGTGATTTCGGGTTTTAGACCGATGCGGGCGGGAAATCCGACTGTGCCGAGGCCGGTGTTCACGTAGAGGTGGCGGTCGTTTTCACTGTAGAGGCCTCCCCATTCTTTGTATTTCCAGACAGCAGGAGAGAATCCTGCTATTTTTATTTGCATTCCGTGGGTATGACCGGCCAGCATAAGGTCTATTTCGGAATCCGGCAGGACCTCCTGCCTCCAGTGGGTAGGATTATGGCTGAGCAGAATGGTGAACGGTCGGGTTGAGGTCGTATCTGTGTTTGTTGAAGCGTCCGGAAGCGAGGCCAGGGCTGTGCGCAGATCTCCGTAGGTCGTGAACGGAGGCTCTCCGATATTGCCTACCCCGACGATACGGATATATTCGGTCGGATCGTAATAGTCGTTGGCGGAGCGTTCGGCCCGGTGACGGATGATTTCGCCCCGGTTGTCAAGCAAGGTCCATCCTGCTGTAGTGATGAGGTGCCGCAAAGTGTCGGCATCGGCCTGATGAAGCGAGTCGGGCATCGTCCTTGCATAGTCTGCATAATCATGGTTGCCCAGGATGGCAAATACCTGGTGGCGGCGGGTTCGCATCCGGCGCAACTCATCGATAAATGGTCTCGCCTCTTCGGATTCGCAGTTGACAAGGTCTCCGGTGAAGCAGACAATGTCAGGTTGCAGGGCGAGAATGCTGTCGGTAACTCGGCGGACGAATGTCGTATCCTTCAGGGTCAGACTACCAAGATGGAAGTCGGAAATCTGGGCGATGCGGTAGCCGTCGAACGAGCAGGGAAGGTGCGGACTGGAGATTTCCACCCGGTTCACCTGTACGAGAAACCGTTCCTTGAGACCGCCGTGCAGGATAATGCCGCCGAGGATGGCCGATAATATGCAGGCCGATAGAAAATTGTAGGAGGCGATTTTCGTTCTGAAAAGGGGCCATACGAAAATTGTCCACAGGAGCACAAACAATATTTTGGGAAAGAGTATGGTCATGGCCGCCAAGGTCCATCCCGGGGCCGGTAATACCATGGAGCGGCTGGTGAGCAGAAGAATGATGTATCCGAGCAGATAAAATTCCAAAAGAAAACAGGTCCGGCGGAAATATCGGAGGTAGCGTGGGGCAAGAAATCTTTTTAGACTACGCAGGAATGCGAAATCGGCCGCTATGGAGAGGCTCAGGCACAGAAGGAAAAGCAAAATGATCATAGAAAATGTGTTCTTTTGATGGCAAAGATAGCGCAAGCGGGGTGGAAAAGCAATTTTTATTGTCGGATTCGGGGATTTTTTATATATTCGTGCCCTCATGGATAAGGATTTCGGGAGGAAGTTTCGCCGGAAATACTGATATTTAAATATGTATATGAAAACATCGGGAATGACAGCTGCGGAAGTCGCAGCGGTGATGAAAGAGTTGGGAGATGAACGGCAGGCTGTCCATCTGGCAGGTTTTTTTAAGACCGGGAAAGGGCAATATGGCGAAGGCGATCGTTTTCTCGGCGTGCGGGTGCCGCAGACAAGAGCCGTGGCACGGCAGGCTGTCGGCTTGTCGTGGTCAGAGGTGGAACAGCTACTGTTCAATCCTTGGCATGAAATCCGGTTATGCGGATTTCTGATTCTTGTGCTTCAGATGAAAGCTCTTTTGCCTACAAGGAAGGGGGATGCGGAGGGAAATCCGGCCCGGCGCGACGCCTTGGCGGCCTTTTATCTGGAACATGCCCGATGTGCAAACAATTGGGATCTGGTCGATCTTTCGGCCCAATATGTGATTGGGGAATGGCTGCTTCATCCGTCGGCCGATGGAGCATTGCCGGACCGTTCGGTGTTGGATCGTCTGGCCGGGAGCGATAATCTTTGGGAGCAACGCATCGCCATCGTTTCCACTTGGATGCTGATTCGTCATGGGGAATTTGCCGATACGTTGCGGATTGCCGCATTGCTGCTGTCGCATCCGCACGATTTGATTCATAAGGCGGTGGGCTGGATGTTGCGCGAGGCGGGCAAACGCGACATGGCAGTTTTGTGCGGATTCCTTGAAGAACATGCAGGGCGGATGCCACGCACGATGTTGCGTTATGCCATCGAAAAAATGTCTGCGGACGAGAGGATGAGCTGGTTGCATCGCCGGGATGATTCTCGGTGACCATTTATGAAATCTGATTTTGCTATTCTGATGATTCAAAAGTCTCGCTTTTGCCGACCATAGAGATAATTTCCGGGGCGGAAAATTGACCGCTAAAAGGAACAACCTTTTACCTTTGCGCCGCATTTGTCGTTTATATTAATTGGGACTATAGAATAAATGCTGCGACAGGTATGAAAAAAGGTTTGTATGCTTTGGCGTTGGGTACATTCGGTTTAGGTATTTCCGAATATATCATGATGAGTATTTTGCCCGATGTAGCCTCTGGTTTCGGGGTTTCTTTAGCCGAGGCGGGACATCTGATTTCGGTGTATGCGCTGGGGGTATGTGTCGGAGCGCCGTTGATAGTCATCGTGGCGCGTAACTGGCCTTTGCGTCGTATTCTTCTGGCTTTGGTCGGAGTGTTTGTCGCCGGTAATCTGCTTATGACATTCTCTTTCCATTATTCCATAGCGATGGCGGCACGTTTTATTTCCGGGTTGCCTCATGGCGCTTATTTCGGAGTCGGCTCTATTGTAGCGAGCCGTCTGGCGCGTCATGGGAAAAGCGCTTCTGCGGTGGCGCTGATGGTTATGGGCATGACGGTGGCCAATCTGCTGGGGGTGCCTTTGGGCAACTGGGTCGGCTATGCGGTCTCTTGGCGGGCAGTTTTTGCTTTCGCGACAGTTTGGGGGATAATTACCATGATCGGTATCCGCCGCTGGATACCGGAAATGCCGTCGTTGCCGAATAATGGGATGAAAGGGCAGTTCAGGTTTCTTCGTCGCCCTGAACCTTGGTTGCTGATTGTAGCCACGGTTCTCAGCAATGGCGGTATTTTCTGTTGGTATAGTTATGTGAATCCGTTGTTGACACAGGTTTCGGGCATTCCGGTATCCTCGATGCCGCTCATGATGCTGTTGGCGGGCGGCAGTATGTGCGTGGGAAACTATCTGGGAGGCTTTATGTCTGATAAATTTACGCCTCAGCGGGTATCTATGTACACTCAGTTCGTTATGTTTGCCGCTTTGCTGTCGACCTTTTTCTTGGCGGGTTATGCAGCAGCGGCTGTGGTGCTGATGTGTATCTGTACAGGAGCGCTTTTCGCAGTTTCTTCACCACAGCAACTATTGTTGCTGCGTCATTCTCCGGGTGGGGAAATGATGGGGGGCGCCATGGTGCAACTGGCGTTTAATTTGGGGAATGCATTGGGCGCTTTTTGTGGCGGTTTTCCGGTCGATCATCATGTCGGCATACAATACACGGCTCTTATCGGTTCTGCTTTCGCTTTTATGGGAGGACTGGTGCTATTGGTCTTCAATTTGCGTTATGCCAAAAGCTCGTAACCGCTTCTGGACATATAGGGGCCACCTTTTATAGGATTAAAACACAAACGGTAGAATCATCAGCGATTCTACCGTTCGTCCCTCTCGGTAACATTATTCTTTAGAAATGTCGTGCGCATAAAGGGACTCGAACCCTTATGCCTCTCGGCACCAGATCCTAAGTCTGGCGTGTCTACCAATTTCACCATACGCGCGAATAGGTCTTGCCTTCTTAAGAACGACTGCAAAGATAATGAGAAGTTGCGAGAAATGCAAATTTTGTCTGTCCTTTCTTTTGTGTACATGCCATTCGTGCCGGTATCGGAAAGATCGTAACCTGATTTTATGAATTGTTTTCAGAACGCCATGATCCGGATGATTCGACATTGGTTTTAGGTCTGACAAAGTTTCCTGCGTACGGAAGGACGACGTATTGTCTTTCATATTATGGCGATAAAAAATTGCGTATAAATATACTGAGGCACGGAAATCCAAAGCAAGGACGGCATTCATATATTATCGGGAGCAATTCTGTTTGAGAATGAAATGATGCGCATTCCACTACCGGGCATAAAGAGCTCTTTTCTGTCGAAAAACACCCTATTTTATGAACATATGTTCATCGGCCATTTAAGTCAACTTAAATGGCCAACGAAGTTAACTTACTTTGCCAACGAACATATGTTCGTGAAATAGGTCTATTTCTTGCTTTGGTATGGAATGACTATGCCAGAATCTGCTTCACACAATTTGTTGTTATTTACTGTTTCACTTCACATCCTCAGAAACTTTTTCCTGAAAGACTTTACAGATGGTGCCGGTGTTTCCTGAATCGGTTTACAGTTGCAATGGTAATGTTTTTTTTCACATTGCAAGTAAAACCATAAACCGACACTATTCGGGAATCCGGAATCCCTTCCCTTTGGCGGTACATCTCCAAGGGGAAGCCTCAGAGCGCCGGCCATGCCTCTTTCATCCTTCTTGGCGGCAGTATCCCCCTGTTGTTTCTGTGCGGTCTTTTCGTATTGCAGAACTCTGTGATGCCGGTCATGTTTTTTGTTGCGGAAGTTACGGTTCGGAGAGATTGAGCGGATACTTCATAGTCGGTATAAGGCAGTTATTTTTAAGAGGGCAGAGGAGTATATGCCGAGGAAAAAGATTCTGTCCTTACCGCTTCGATCGAAGCGGTAAGGACAGAATGAAAGGGTATGAATTTTTCTTTTAGTCAGCC
Organism: uncultured Prevotellaceae bacterium; assembly: GCA_964567855.1. GTDB lineage: Bacteria > Bacteroidota > Bacteroidia > Bacteroidales > UBA3663 > Liminaster. The sequence goes on along the minus strand of CAZMOE010000004.1, from coordinate 16,576 downwards.
AGTTTGGCCTTGATAAATTCACGATTCAAGCGGGCGATATTGCTGATCTTTACGCTCTTCGGACATTCCATCTCACATGCACGGGTGTTGGTGCAGTTGCCGAATCCGAGTTCGTCCATCTTAGCTACCATAGCCTTTGCGCGGCGGGCAGCTTCCACGCGGCCTTGCGGCAGCAGGGCGAACTGGCTGACTTTTGCCGATACAAAGAGCATGGCCGATCCGTTTTTGCAGGCTGCAACGCATGCGCCGCATCCGATACAGCTTGCGGAGTCCATAGCCTCGTCTGCATCGACCTTGGAGATAAGGATAGCGTTGGCATCCTGGGCGGCCCCGGTGTTAACGGAGGTATAGCCGCCGGCCTGCTGGATTTTATCGAAAGCGGAACGGTCTACCATCAGGTCACGGATGATGGGGAACCCTGCCGAACGCCATGGCTCAACAGTGATGGTGTCTTCATTGTTGAACTTGCGCATGTGCAGCTGGCAGGTGGTGATGGCTGTATCGATACCGTGGGGACGGCCGTTGATATAAAGGGAACATGTTCCGCAAATACCTTCGCGGCAATCGTGGTCGAAGACAATTGGCTCCTCATGTTTTGAAATGAGTTGCTCGTTGAGTGTATCCATCATCTCAAAGAAAGACATTTCGGTCGAGATATTCTCTACACGATAGGTTTTGAATTCTCCTTTTTCTTTGGGGCCGCGTTGACGCCAGACTTTTACGTTTACATTTATGAATTTTTCCATAGGAAATTATAATTAAGCATTACAAATAATGAATGAAAGGGTTCTAACCGGATTTCTGGCAGGAGAAAGTGAATGGCAGGCATTCTTTTCTCCCTTTTCGGTTTTCGGAAGAACGAAGCTCCGGCTTTCCGTTCTCATTCAATATTCATAATTCGGCATTAACAATTAATTTTTATAGTTTCTCGTCTGTACTTTGATGTACTTATAGTTGAGCTCTTCCTTAAGAAGATCCGGAGTCTGGTTTTCGCCGGTATATTTCCAGCAGCTGACGTAAGAATAATCATCGTCATGACGAAGTGCTTCACCTTCTTGGGTCTGGTGTTCCTCGCGGAAGTGTCCGCCACAGGATTCTTCGCGGTTAAGCGCGTCGAGAGCCATCAGTTCGCCGATTTCGATGAAATCAAGAAGGCGCAAAGCCTTGTCGAGTTCGACATTGAGCGTATCGGCTGTTCCCGGAACGTAAACCTCTTTCCAGAATGTCTCGCGAATGCCTTTGAGAAGGGTTAATGCTTCCGTAAGGCCCTCTTTGGTGCGGCCCATGCCGACATGTTCCCACATAATGTGGCCCAATTCCTTGTGGATGCTGTCCACAGTGCGGGAGCCCTGTACCTTCATGATCCGGTCGATCTTGCTCTTAAGGGCTTTTTCTGCTTCTTCAAATTCCGGGAGATCGGTAGAGAAGCGCGGAACCTGGATCTGGTCGGCCAGATAATTCTGAATCGTGTAGGGGAGTACGAAATAACCGTCGGCAAGACCTTGCATAAGGGCTGAGGCACCGAGGCGGTTGGCTCCGTGGTCGGAGAAGTTGGCTTCACCGATAGCGAAGAGGCCTTTGACGGAGGTCTGCAACTCGTAGTCTACCCAGATACCGCCCATGGTGTAGTGGATGGCCGGGTAGATCATCATCGGAGTTTCGTAAGGATTCTGATCCGTGATTTTCTGGTACATCTGGAAAAGGTTACCGTATTTGTCGGCAACAACGTCTTTTCCAAGACGCTTGATGGCATCGCTGAAGTCAAGGAATACGGCCAAACCGGTGGCATTGACGCCGAAACCTTTGTCGCAACGTTCTTTGGCGGCACGGGAAGCGACGTCGCGGGGCACGAGGTTACCGAATGCGGGATAGCGGCGTTCGAGATAGTAGTCGCGGTCTTCTTCTGCGATGTCGGTAGGCTTGATTTCGCCTTTCTGGAGCTTTTTGGCATCTTCCAGCTTTTTCGGCACCCAGATGCGGCCGTCGTTACGCAGAGATTCCGACATAAGAGTCAGTTTGGACTGGATTTCTCCGTGAACGGGAATACAGGTCGGGTGAATCTGAGCATAGCAGGGATTGGCGAACCATGCACCTTTGTGGTAGCATTGGATTGCGGCCGATCCATTGCAGGACATGGCATTGGTGGAAAGGAAATAGGCATTGCCGTAGCCGCCGGTACCGATTACCACGGCGTGTGCGGCGTAACGTTCGATCTTGCCGGTCACGAGGTCGCGGACGATAATACCGCGGGCACGTTCAACACCTTGCTCGTCCTTGACCAATACGACGTCGAGCATCTCGTGACGGGTGTACATCTTCACGGTTCCTTTGTTGACCTGACGCATGAGGGCGGAATAGCAGCCTAACAGCAACTGCTGACCGGTCTGTCCCTTAGCGTAGAAAGTACGGCTTACCTGGGCACCTCCGAATGACCGGTTGGCGAGGGTTCCGCCATATTCGCGGGCGAAAGGAACACCGGCTGCAACACACTGGTCGATAATATTGTTGGATACCTCTGCCAGACGATATACGTTGGCTTCGCGGGCACGATAGTCGCCACCCTTGATGGTATCATAGAAAAGACGGTAGATAGAGTCGCCGTCGTTCTGATAGTTTTTGGCAGCATTGATACCGCCCTGAGCTGCGATAGAATGGGCGCGGCGGGCAGAGTCCTGGATGCAGAAACATTTTACGTTGAAGCCCATTTCGCCCAAAGTAGCGGCGGCAGAAGCCCCTGCCAGGCCCGAACCTACGATGATGATGTCAAGACGGCGTTTGTTGGAGGGGTTCACCAGTTTCTGGTGTGCTTTATAGTTGGTCCACTTGTCGGCGAGATCTCCTTCGGGGATGCGGGACAATGCGGGATCGAGAATCGTTGATTTGATATCCATTGTATTCCAATATAAGATTAAAAACTAAATTTTGTATCAGCATGCTCCGCAGCAGCCGCAGGATGCACGCAGGATGCCTGCGATGATAACGGCCAGGAAGCCCAGACAAAGTAAAGTGGTGTAGATACGGCTGATGCAGATCCAGCGGTTCAGCCAGATTTTACCGCTCCAGCCCAAGGTGTGCATAGCGCTCCAGAAGCCGTGATTGAGGTGGAACCACAATGCGCCGATCCAGATGACGTAAAGCACGACATAGACAGGGCAGCTGAATGTCTCGCCGATGTAATGGGAACCGTTGGCAGCGTTGGCCACATCGCCGATGCCGGTCAGTTCGGCAAACATCATGTTGTACCAGAAGTTGAAGAAGTGGAGCAACAGACCGAGAATGACGATAATGCCCAGCACGAGCATGTTCTTGGACTCCCACTCGATAGGCTGTTTGCCCGAAACGGCATAACGTTCTTTGCCGCGTGCGCGACGATTCTGGAGATTGAGCCAGAATGCGTAAATGATGTGGATGACGAACAGAAGCGCCAAGGCGCCGGTGGCGGCAACGGCATACCAGTTCGCACCCAAAAATTCACATACCACGTTGTAACCTTCGGGTGAGAAGATGTACACGAGGTTCATCGCCATGTGGAAAGTGAGAAAGAGGATCAGGGCGGTGCCGGTCACGCTCATTACCACTTTACGGCCGATTGATGAAGATGTTAACCACATAAAGTTGTTGAATGATTAAGTTGATTAATTATTAATAGATTGAAATTTGAATGTACTTATGAAAAATATTCCATATTCAAAGCCGACGCGAAAATAATCATTTTTAGGGATATGCCCTAATTTGTCATATACTTAATTATTATTGTTGGCGTAATTTGCATATCTTTGCATTATGAAAATAGCAAATCTTACGTTCCCGGATCGTGCAGTCTTCCTTGCCCCCATGGAAGATGTGACCGACGTCGGCTTCCGTCTTCTTTGTAAAGAACAGGGCGCCGATATGGTTTATTCGGAATTTGTATCGGCCGACGCGCTGATCCGCAGTGTCGACAAGACGATGCAGAAACTTCGAGTTCTGGAAGAGGAAAGGCCGGTGGCCATTCAGATCTACGGCCGTGATACGGCTTCTATGGTCGAGGCCGCCCGGATTGTTGAAACGGCCCGCCCGGACATTATCGATCTGAATTTCGGCTGTCCGGTCAAGCGGGTCGCCGGCAAAGGCGCCGGTGCAGGACTTTTGCAGAATATTCCGCTGATGCTTGAGATCACTCGTGAGGTCGTCAAGGCTGTGAATCTGCCTGTCACGGTCAAGACCCGTCTCGGCTGGGACTGCGAGAACAAGATCATCGACACGCTTGCCGAACAATTGCAGGACTGCGGCATTGCGGCGCTGGCCATTCACGGTCGCACGCGCAGCCAGATGTACACCGGCGAAGCCGATTGGACCCTCATCGGCAAAGTAAAGAATAATCCGCGCATCCGGATTCCGATCATCGGCAACGGGGATGTCACTTCTGCCGTAGTGGCACGTGAAAAATTTGAACGTTACGGAGTCGATGCCATCATGGTAGGTCGCGCTACTTTCGGCAGGCCCTGGATTTTCCGGGAGATCCGTCATTTACTGACGACAGGCACCGAACTGCCACCGCTGACGGTGAGGGAATGTCTGTCCCTGCTGCGCAGGCAGGTGGAAGAGAGTGTCGGCCGCATCGATGAGTACAGAGGGATTCTGCACATTCGTCGCCATCTGGCGGCCACCCCATTGTTTAAGGGAATCCCCAATTTCCGCGAGACGCGCATCCGCATGTTGCGGGCGGAAACCGTTGCAGAACTTTTCAGCATTATGGACGAGGCTGTGGAAATGATTGCCCGCAGGGATGAAAGTGCCGGTAGTGCGATGTTAAGTGTTTGATTAACTGAATGAACGTTGCTATCTCCCCGCTTTGCCGGCTTCGGCCGCAAAGCGGGGAGATTTTGTATTCACAAGTTTATTCACGAAGTTATCCATAGGGTAACCGGGACGTTATTCACCATTTCCGCACCGGTTTATCCACCGCGATGTTGATAAGTGCCTTTTCCGGGGGCAGGAGAGGCGGTACATATCGGGCGGAATGGGGCCTCCCCCTGTAGCCTGAGAATCGCTTGGCCGCAGGGGGAGGTAAAAAGCGGGACGGAGTTGTCTCCGATGCCGTTTTTGAGTTTAATCGAAATTCACTTCCGGGGCCTTTTCCGCTCCTTCTGCCGACCGGAATTCCGCTTTGCGTTCAAAGCCGAACACTCCGGATAATATGTTGTTCGGGAAGCGCCGGATGCTTACGTTATATTCCTTCACGGCGGCATTGAAGCGTTTGCGGGCCTCTGCGATCCGGTTCTCTGTCCCTTCGAGCTGCGCCTGCAGTTCGCTGAAGTTTTCGCTGGCCTTCAGGTCCGGATAACTTTCCGAAATGGCGATCAGCCGGCTCAGCGCGCTGCCCACGGCGTTCTGTGCGTTCTGGAATTTGCGAAGGTTCTCTTCGCTCAGGTCGTTGGCGTCGATGGAAATTTGTGTGGCTTTGGTTCGGGCTTCGACAACGGCATTCAGGGTCGATTTTTCATGAGAGGCATATCCCTTTACGGTGTTGACCAATTGCGGGATGAGATCGGCTCTCCGCTGGTAGGCTGTTTCCACATTGGCCCAGGTATTGCTGACGTTTTCCTCTTTCGAGATGAAACCGTTATAGGCACTGATGGCCCAGAGGATGACTATCGCCACGACAGCGATGATTGCGATGGTTGATTTTTTCATGCTTTTTTGAGTTTATGAATGGTTGATTATTGTATTATGGATATTGTGCGGTATTGGCGGAGCGGACCATGGGTTTGCGCTATTGGTCGCCGGCTGCCGGAATCCTCAGAATTTACTTCCGGCGCCTCCCCCGCCGAAACTTCCTCCGCCAAAGGAGCCGAATCCGCCCCCGAATCCGCCTCCGCTGCTACGGCCTCCACCCAATCCTCCACCCAGAAAGATGCCGCCGCCCAGACCGTTGCCGAAGTGATCGGAATTGTCTTCCCGGTGTTGTCTGACGGTGCTCTTCCCGCAGGCCTTGCAGAGATAGGAGGTCTCGGTAATGCGCTCTTTTCCTTGTTTGAAATGGCGCTCTCCGGTTTTCTGCAATTTGATTTTATGGCAGTGCGGGCAGCGATGTTCCTTTATATAAATAGAACTTGCCAAAGCGATAAAGAAAAGGAGGATTCCGACGATGAAGATGATTCCGATGATGTACAATATCGCTTCGTCCGGATCGTCGCCGTATTCGGCTTTCAGCTCTTCGTCTCCCTCTAAGATGCCGGCCAGAGTTGTCGCGGTGCGGAGCATCGCCTCGTTCCATTCGCCCTGTTTTAATAGCGGCACCATGACCCGGTTTTCCACTCGTTTGCAGATAGCATCGGGCAGGTGGCTTTCCAGACCTTCGCCGGTGGCGATGAAATAGCTGCGGTCCAGTACGGACAGCACTATGACGAGTCCCGTATTTTGTCGGCTTCCTACGCCGTATTTGTTGCCCACGCCCACTGCCAGGCTGTAGGCATCCCCTCCCTCGATCTCGTTGACGACGATAACGAGGGTCTTGACTCCTTTTGCTTTCTCGAGGTCATACAGCACGAGGTTGAGCGAATCGACGGTCCCCGGAGTAAGGATCCCGTCGGGGTTGCATACATATGCCGGGGTGGCTGTATTTCTGCTCAGCGGTAGATTGTCGACATTATAGGGTTTCGCTTTTGCGGTAAGAAAAAGGGCGAAACATATCAGAAGTATGGTTGATAACTTGTTCATTGCCGGAGTGGAATTAGGGGATGTGCGGATATCCGGACAGGGCCGGGCATCGGAAAAACAGAGTGAGTTTCCGCCGGCAAAAGTAACAAATTTAACTGTCATATACTTGGTCCGGTGCCGTAAAACTGATTGGAAAGTCCTGTTTTTGACCGATTCGCCAGATAAAAAACGATTTTCGGGGCATTTTTCTCTGTAAACATATATGCAGGAACGGCTCCTTAAATCTTTTTATGACTCCGGCATATCGCCGGAGCGGATGTGAAGAATCCTGTTGACAGTTTTGTGGATAACGTGGTGTACAAATGAATCGCAGATGTGTGGAAAAGGAGTGGATAGCCGGTTTATAACGTGTCGATGATCCTTTCCCGGCCGGCGTGGACAGGTGCCGATATCGTGTGCGGTGTTTCATGGTAAAGTGGATATGTTGTCAATAAGGTTGTCGATAGTTCCGTGAATAACGTTGTGCATAACTACGTTGATAAAGCCGTGGACAATGTTACGGATAGCGCTATTCATCTTCTTGATGGTGTCTGAAATCTTATTTGTAGGACAATGCAGGCCGTATTTTGCCGGAAACCGGACGCGGCAGGGAGCAACTATCCCCTATGTGATGGGAGCGGCAGTTTTTGAGTCGGCTGTTATTCTGTTTCTGGGTGCATGGCCGGTGCGGCGGCGGCTGTGGATAACTTGTGAGTCCCTTCCTTGTGTGCCGGCGGAATCTCATAGGGAATAAGAGGCGGATACGGTTTCGGAGCGACGTTTTCCTGAGGTTGCGGGAGCGGCCGGCCCCGTTTCGGGGGCATGGCCGGTGTCAGGATATGTTGCCGGATGTTTATAGCGGTTCTATTGCTGTGGGGAGACGGTGAAAAAGAAAATGAGCCGTCATCCCGACGGCTCATTTTCATTACCTTAAATCTAATACCATGAAAAACACAATGCAAAGATAAGAGTTTTTGATAAATTCATGCAACCGATTGTATTCATTTTGCCGGTTTCTCTTTTTTAGAGCTGTATTTTGTATTGAGTTGGTAGCTATAATTGTCAAAAACGGACATTTATGTATGAAAAAGGATCGGCTCCGGTGAACTTCGGCCTTATTTCTTTCGGGCAGAGCGATGGATAAAATGAAGAAAACAGGCATGGCCGTAACTCGGGTTATTGTAAACGGACGCCGGCGGAAACATCTTCGAAACAGTTATTTTATACAAAATTTCCGGTTTGAATTTACGGCGTTTTTCAACCGGTTTCGCTGAAGTCCGGAGTTGGAATATATGATATATTATTTATTTAAAAATATACATTTCAATCCCTTTTTAGTTTTTTTCGGTTAAAAAAGTGCGGATTGGCGGCTTATTTCAATAGGAGAGTTGCTTCTTCGGAGGAAAACGGGTACCTTTGTCTCCGTATGCAAAAATCAGATCTGATTTTTGCAGGTATCTCATGGAGGTAAAATCCGATATTTTGAAAGATTATTCAGATTAACGTCCAGGCATATTTATTCATTTATATATAATTATAGTTTTTCTTTTATGAAAATGTCTTTATGTCGTTGGGTCTTCATGTCCCTTTTAGCCTGTATTGTGCTCTCTTCGGCGGCACAATCTGTCAAGACGGAGGCTTCTGTCCGGCCGGCAGCCTCTTCGTTTACGTTTGTTCATCGCGACAAGGTAGCCAGGCCGGTAGCGGATGCCGCTTTGAAAAATGGGTTCGCCACCATGGCCGCCCTGGCTTCTCCGGACCAGGGAAAACATTCCGCGCCGGCTTTGGACCGGATATCTCCCGAAAATATGAGCGGAATGTATCTGCAGCGCGCGTGGGCGGATTATGTCGGCCATTACGCTTCCGGCGATAGCGTTATGGTTGAGTTTCCCGCAGCCGACTCCATTACGATTTCCAATCTTCAGGGATATCATGTCACTGTCGGCGGTCATGTGGACTGGGCTACCGGTATGGTTGTTTTCCAGCCGCAGTTTTTTATGTCTATCCTGGTTACCGAAGAGGATGAAGAGGGGAACATGGTCGAGATTCCTTATGATCTGACTTTCTCCGGCGATACGGCAAGTTATGCCCCGGTCGTGGGAATGATTACGGAATCCGGCGAATTGGTGCTTGACCGTTGGGTTTGCCTTATCTATTTCGGAGAAGACGAGTTGGGCGAAATCTGGGATTATCCGATCGGTCTCTGCATGGAGTTCACGCAGCTGGTTCGTCCTAACGCCTCCATGAAAGTGACCGACATATCGGGTAAAGAGCATCTCTATCGTACGCGTGTCGATTATGTCGACGAGTCTCGTGTCGCCTTGACCAATTTCGCCGGCAAGGCGGTCATATTCGCCGATCTGAGGCCGGAAGGAGTTGTTTCCGTCGCTCCGGTCCAGCCTTTCTATTTCCTGAATTTCTTTTACGGCTATGCTTCTCTGTATTACGCCATCTATACAGAGGATGGTAAGCTCTCCAATATTAGCGAATACCGGAATATTTACGGTGCCGGCACCACTTCCTCCATTTCCTTCGATCCGTGGGCCGTTTGTTGCGGTACTAAAACGAGTTGCCCGCGTCTGGAATGGCTGGCTGTTTCCTCTTCGCTGGAACTTTATCCGGATGCAGGGGTGGAACTTGTCTATCCGGCCCCAAGTGATTACGGCTGGGTAGGTGCCGGTACGGAATCGTCTCCGTATTTGCTGGAGGATGCGGCGGATATGGAAAAACTGGCCTCCCTGGTTGAAGGCGGCAATTTCTTCGACCAGGTTTACTTCAAGATTACCCGCGACATCGACTTCACAGGCTCTTCGTTCCAGGGAATTGCTACAGGAATGATTCGCGAGTCGGCATTACACTTCGACGGTCATCTGGATGGCGACGGTCATAAACTGATGAATCTTTCCATCGCCGGGCTTAAATATAATCCGACGACGGGGCTGCCTAATATGAACACGGACGATGAAAATCCGAGCCAGAGCTATATCGGGCTTATCGGCGAGCTACGCGGATCGGTTTCCAACCTCGTCATAGACGCCTCCTGCTTCTTCAGCGGTTACCGTTATGTCGGCTCTGTTGCCGGTATGTCCAAAACTACCCTCGATGCCAAGATCATCAATTGCCGAAACTTCGCCTCTGTCGTCGGTGCCGATTCCAACATCGGCGGTATTATCGGCCAGACTGGTCTGGGCCATCTTATTCAAGATTGTTATAATGGCGGTACCGTTATCGGTGGCGACTGTTATATCGGCGGTATCGTCGGCTATCTTTTCCGTACGGAGGTTCGCGGTTGCCAGAATTCCGGCGATGTTTTCCAGGACGACGAATATCGGGCTTCCGTTGTCGGCTCCCGCAATAAGGTCGGCGGTATTGCCGGTTTCTGCTGCGGTTCTACGGTGAAGCATTCGCTGAACACCGGAACGGTGTCCGGTCTGGAGCAAGTCGGCGGCATCATCGGCTGCGTGTTCGATGCTATCTTTCCCACAACGGTAGATTCTACCCTTACCGTCGGCGCATTGCTGTGTCCTTCCGCCAAAACCTGCGGGGCCGTCTATGGTTATGTATCCAGCGGTACGCATCGGAGCGTCTCCACGGTTTATGATGGTCAGATGCGTCCCACCGGTGCGCAGATGGACGGAGATCTTGCTGGGACGACCGCCCTTTCTACCGCCGAACTGACCTCCGGCAATGTGGCGCAGCTCGATCCCCGCTATTGGAGTCAATCGGTGGGCCGCTATCCTATCCTGAAGAATTTTGCCGGTTGCAGTACCGATTGGGCCTATAATTATATTTCATTTGCCGATGGCGAGGATGCTCAGAATGTAAAGAGCGCTACGGCGCCGTTGAGAAAGGAGGTTAGCGGGGTCCTGCTAAACGGTGATGACTTTAAGTTGGTGACGGGTGAGGCTGGCACTTATCTTGAGGCGCCCGAACTTTCCACCTTTATCGTCTACGACACACTGATGCTGACCTATGGCAATCATACAACCCTTGTGCCGCTTCGTGCGATGCCCCCGCTTGTCATGCAGGGCAGCGGAACGGAAGAAGATCCCTATCTGATCAATTCTGTTGACGAGTTCATCGCTTTTGCGGAGTTCACTAATATATATAATGAAAGCTACGAGGGCAAGCATATCAGGCTGACACGTCTTCTTGACTTTAAAAATAAAAAATATGTCATTCCCTACAGCAATGGTCAGAATCAGTTCCTCGGAACTTTCGATGGTAACGGAAAGACCTTCAATAACGTCTCTCTGGCTCTCGGCAATACGGGTGAATCCGCAAACATGAACAAGGGGCTTTTCGGCGTTGTCGGTGCTACCGGTAAAATCAAGAATCTCGGAGTCAACAATTCCCAGATTTCCGGTTACAGCAGTATCGGCGCTCTCGTCGGTATCCTTTATGGAACTCTGGAAAACTGTATGACGACGGCAACGACCTCTGTCCGGACTCATTCACGGCTGGCCGGCGGTCTTGTCGGTATCATGAAGGCCGGTTCTTCGATCGTTGACTGTATCAATAGAGCTTCGGTTTATAGTGTACAGTTCTGTGGCGGCATTGCTGCCGAGGCCGATGACGGCGACATTCAGATTCTTCGGACAAAGAACTATGGCCATGTCTATAACAATGAGGAGGGACGCAGTTTTGTCAGCAACATTGCCGGTTTCGTTCCCCGTTTCTGCGGTGTTATGAAAGATTGTGCCAACTACGGTGAGATCGAGAGCGGCGATGATTATGCTGCCGGTTTCGTATGTAATGCCTTGAACGGTGCTGTGTTCGAGGATTGTATAAACTACGGTCCGATCACGACTCATTCCGAGAACCTGATTTCAGGCTATGCTGCCGGTATCTGTTCTATGACGACCAGTACGATTCCGGTCCGTTTCGTTCGCTGCGGTAATGTCGGGACTATTCATGCCAAGTTCAATTATGCCGGTGGTATCAGTGCCCTTGCCGAGGCCGAATTTGTAGATTGCTGGAACATGGGTACCATCATCATCGGCAATGTCTTCGGCGGCGGTGTCGCCGGTTATGCGACCAGTCCGCTCACCTCTTTCCTCCGTTGCTGGAATACGGGCGACGTTCTCTTGGGCGAGATTTCCAAATGGGGCTGGCATGCCGGCGGTATCATCGGTAATACGGACGATGCCTGCATCAGGCTGGATCAGTGCTGGAACGGCGGACACGTGGAGGTCTTCCGTGAAATCGATGAAGACAACGAAGATTATCCGGAATATTTCTATACTGCCGCCGGCGGTCTGGTGGGTTACGGTAACGCCCAGATCAACGACTGCTACAATGTCGGATTTGTCGCTTCCAAGAAAGATGTCGGCGGCCTGATCGGTATGCCGGGAGAGGAAGCTTCCGGACATCGCTGCTGGAACGGCGGCGTCGTTTCCAACTTCGACGACAATACGTATGCCGGCAATGCCATCGGTAGCACGCACTTCTATGGTTCCGACTTCACGGATATTTATTATGATACCGATGCCATAATCTGGCCTTATGAGCTGGACAAATGGTATAATGGCGTGCCCCGTGCCCGTTTGACCTCGGCCGATATGGCCTCTTCTTTGGGCGACAAGTTCGACTGCACGGCCGAGGCCGCCTATCCGCAGCTTAAGGCTTTTGCTCTCGATGAGTCTGAAACCAACGCCTTCGCCATACTTGCTCAGCAGAGTGCGGCGGTCTCCTGCGCGACCTATCTTTTGAGCGGAGACGATACCGAAGAGTCGGTGACGAAGCCTATTCGTCTCGGCCTGTCCGATGTCGTTATCTGGGAGGGCGAGGGCTTTACTGTCAGCGAAGACGGTTATGCCTTCCCGACCCGGTTGGGCGATGCCTCTCTTATTGTTTCTATGGATGGTACCGCTTACACGAAGACTTTCCAGTTTACAATTACCTCGATCAGCGGTATCGAGACGATCCGCCAGGGGGAAACCGGACAGAAGAATGTGTCTGTTTATGATCTCTACGGCCGCAGTATCGATGCGCGGAATATGGAGAAGGGCCGTCTCTACTTGCAGGGCGGTAAGAAAGTGCTCGGTCTCTGACCGCTCCATTCTCCGATAAAAAACGTGGCTTCCGCATCGTGCGGAAGCCACGTTTTTGTTATCGTTGTCGATGGTCTGCGGCCTTTGCCGGCGTGAGGTGCCGGAGGCCGCCGGCCGGGATGTTCCTGCCGGTCTGCCGCTCAGCGGGAGGTAATGAGGAGTTCTATCGGCAGGCTGTTGTCCGCAGAACATCGTTGTTCCGCTTCCTGCGATATGGGCCGCCAGCGCAATATGGCTGTTCTGACTTGCGGCAAAGAGGTGGAATCTGCGGTTTCGGTCAGCGAGAATACCATGCTTCCGGCAGAACCGGGAGCGATTCTGACCGGAGCCGCCTCCGTGGGTGCGGTGACGCCTTCCGGCAACCTGTCTGTATAGACAAGCAGCGTGTCGGTCGGGTGAATGTTGGCCAGCAGGAGTGTCGCGCGGCCGCGGGAGGGGGTCATGGATAGCCGTTCCTGCATCAGCCGCAACGGATCGCGCCGAATCGGGTAATGATAGAAC